>JAQBGV010000216.1:0-27636 GCA_032128395.1 Planctomycetota bacterium
CCGCGGAGAAGAAATGGCGACGGCTGAAAGGCTATCAGATGATCGTGTTGATGCTGGAAGGCTGCGTCTTCAAGGACGGAATCATGCAGGAGAGGGACGCCGCCTGATGGCTCGGCGGAACACAACATTTGACAATACCTCTACTCCCTGCGCGTGTACTGATAGCGGAGGATCGGCGTCTCCATCCCCGGGGACGATTCGACGAGGAGTTCGAACAGTCGGTCATTCGGGGTCCCGAAGAGCTCCCGGCTGCGGTAGCGGGCAGGGCGCCCCGACTGCGGATCGAGGTTGAGCCCCTCCAGTTCGAGGAGATCGCGCTCCTGTTGGTAGCTCCCCTCGAAGGTGTAGAGAAACGGCGTGGCGGAGTCGATCCAGGTGCTCCGATATCGTTTCGCGACCGGATCGTAGCCGGTCGTCGCCTGTCCCTCGATCGTGAGTCCGGGGAGTTCGAATTTCGCCTCTGCGAGCACCCAGTACGGCCCGAGCGCGCGGACGATGTCGACCCCTTTGGCGCGGACCGGTTCGTCGGTCTGGCTGATGAAGTACTCGCACTCCATGTCCCATACCCCCACCTTCTTCGCGAGAAACAGGTGCTCGGGACCGGATCCTAGTTCGGGAGAGACGGGTGACATCGAGACTCCAATCCGAGGCGAGGGGAACTCGGCGGGTGGGTCTTGGCGCGAGGCTGGCGATTCCTCGAGAGTTTTGGGCAAAAAAAAAAGCGACCGAGGATGCCGGACGCGTAGGCGCCCGACATCCTCGGTCTTCATTTCTAAAGAACGTTGACGTTCTCCGCACGCGGCCCCTTCGGGCCGTGTCCGACTGTGAACTCAACACTCTGTCCTTCTCGGAGATCGTCGAAACGAGCATCCTGGAGTGCGGAGCTGTGGAAGAATAGCTCCTCTCCGTTGCTTTCGATGAAACCGAATCCCTTATCCGACACGAGCTTCTTGATCGTACCCTGGGCCACGACGGCCCTCCTTCTAGAATGGAGTGGAGCCCCGCAAAACAAAGCGGGACAAAAGTGGCTTGCTCAGCGATCCCGAGGCCCCTCACCTGAGGTCCCACCTCAAGCGCATTCACCAGGATCTACCCCGGCCGGCGAACCGGAACGGGACTACAGCCCGAAAGTCTGACCCCAACCCCCCCCGGAATCAAGCTCCGAAAGAGCCTCAGGGGTGCCACCCGTCCATCGGGACCACCCGGAGGGGCGATCCGGCGGTGTGCATCAGGGTCGCCCGGCGACCCGCCGGTCCCATAGATCGCGTGCGGATGAAACCAGATCTTCCCCCATCGCGGCCGGCGCGGGGTGGCCTGCGAACTGGTACGAGGCGACCGCCGCCGCCAGGCGCACGGAGGCATCGGGATCGGTGAGGAGCCTCGCGACTCGCTCGGCGAGGAAGAAGCCGTCCTCGCTCGACTGGAATTCGTTTCCTCGGTGATCCGCGTAGCGTCCGAGGGTCCCTGCGAGCTGCCTCCGCACCACGGGATCTGGATACCGGAAAACTCCCGAGAGCTTTCGCTCGAACAGCTCGGAGTCTCCCCCCCAGAGGACCTTTAGGGTGCACTCTGTGAAGAGATCTACATCGAGCGCGCAGGGGCGCCTCTCCTTCAGGTCATGGTCCAAGACGCGGGAGAGCCGAAGCAGTTCCTCTCGCTCACCCGGCGAGCCCCTCTCGTGGGCGCGGATGCGCGCGAGTCGCTCGAGGCTCTCTTCGAGCGCTTGTTGGAACAGCGCGGCGAATCCCCCTCGCCTCTGCACTGCATGTCGGTGCTTGGAGAACCCGAGACTCAGGATGTACTCGCCCTCGGGATCGATCACGAATTCCGATCCGAAGCTGACCCGCGTCCAAGGAATCTGGCCATAGGACTTTCGAAGCGCTGCCAGCGCAGGCACACCCTCTGGAATTCCCCCGGTCGCATCCAGCTCGTAGGGGACGAAGTACTGATTCAGGATCTCGATGACTTGCCGTTGTGCCATGAACCCGACCCGGGTCAATTGAGCGCCCGCTCAGACATCACACAGGGGATCCCCGTTCTCCCGCACGAACGTGAAGACGACGATCGGCTTGTCCTCTCTCCTCGCTCTCTCGATGGCAGCGCCCAAGGATTCCGCCCATCGGATCTCCGCGGGGCGCTCGGTCGGTCTCAGCTCGGACTCTCGACCCTCGTGACGCCGCATTCTCAGGAGCCGTCTCTCTCGCTCCTCCAGATTCGTGAAGAGCGAGCACCCCGCGAGCTCCTCCAGGGAGAGATTCGAGGGCAACCGGGAGTGGGTACGCGGATCCGTGGAATCGCGGGTTCGCTCGGCCGCCCAGCCGGTGACCAGGAGCGCCACGACGAAGAGCGCGAGCAAGGGCCGCGCCAGCCGACTAGATCTGAGTCTCCGAAGCACTTTGGGCTCCTATCTGCTATCCGCGAGTCACAGAAATGGCTCGAGCGTCGATCGCCTCGAACATTTGGTGGATCCACAGCTCGGAACCCGCGCGATCGGCGAGCTCACCGTGCCGCCTGGCCGGGAGTGGAACGAATTCGATCCCGTCCCCGATCAACCTCACCCACTCACTCCGCTGCTCTTCGTGACTCTCGCGGTGGTAAAGGACGACACGTCCTGAGTAGGGTCGGGGGCGGTACTTCACCGCGGCATCGCGGTGCCTTAGATTGATGAATCTCGGGAGCTGACCCGCGGGCAAGCGCTCTCCTCTTCGAATCATCTTTTCGCAGCGATTCCGCATCGCCTGTCGTCGCCACCACCGCACCCGGAGCAGCTCCTTTAGCGCACGCCATCCCCCCGCGTGGAGCACGGGTTCGACGAGGAAGAGCTGATCCGGTGGGAACCCCTCCGCCTCCAGCTGGCACGCCATTTCGTATGCGACCAGACCACCGAACGAGTACCCGCCGAGGACGAGTGGATCGGTGTGGCAGACGTCGCGGATGTTCCGAATCGACTCTGCCGCCGCCTCGCAGACCGAATTCGGGGGGATCGGCCTACCGTCGTCGAGCGGTGACTTGACCCAGTAGAGGGAGTGCGCCGGTGGGATCTGTGACAGAAGAGTCGGGATCGGGTCCGAGTTGAAGATCCAGAAGAGCGGGCGCGATGAAGGTCCATTCTTGAGCGAGACCACGGGGGGGAGGATCAGCCGAAGGTGTCTCTCGTGCAGCAGTGCGGCCATGCGCAACACCGTCGGCGCCTGGAACACCGCAGCGACCGGGATTTCCACCCCGGTCACGCGCCCGAGTCGATCCACGAGTTCGAGAGCACGAAGCGAGTGGCCGCCGTGATCGAAGAAGTTGCTCTCGACGCCGATCGTACTCTGCTCGAGGACGCTCCTCCAAACGAGCAGCAGCGTGGACTCGAGTTCGTTCCGAGGACCCCGAGCCGGTGCGCGAGTCGTGTCGCGGTCGGGTTGCCATCGCTTCAGCGCGGCACGATCGACCTTGCCACTCTTTTGTCTCGGGATCTCATCGAGGAACACGATACGCGCCGGCAGCATGAAGATCGGCAGCCGTTCCGCGAGCTGCGCACGGATCGAGTCTTCGGACGGAGCGCACCGCGGGGCTGGAACCATGTAGGCCACGATCGAGTCGGCGTCCGCACGGGCCACGCATCGATCGATGGCCGGAAGGGCCATCGCGGCAGCCTCGACCTCTCCGAGTTCGATCCGATGACCGCGGATCTTGATCTGCTCGTCCTCGCGCCCTACCAGCACGATGTTGCCGTCGGCCCGCAACCAGCCGAGATCCCCACTCCGGTATCCGGGACCCCCGGGATCGGCCGGGGTTTGCGTGAAAGCTGCGGAATCCGCCGGGGAAAGAGCCCGCCCCACGCCAGCGCCCCCGATCGCGATCTCTCCGACGACTCCCTGCGGCACAGGGTCTCCCCAGCGGTCCACGATGATCGCGGATCGATTCTCGAGGGGCGCTCCGATCGGAACCGAATCGATCGACTCCGGTAGCGATGGGGGCAATCGGTAGGTCGTCGCGAAGATCGTGGTCTCGGTCGGTCCGTAGCCGTGCGTGAATCGGGTTCCCGGCAACGCCAGCAGAGCTCGGCGCAGGTGGTCGATCGAGTGTGGCTCGCCGCCGAAGAGAACATGCGAGAGGCGTCGGAGAATCTGCGGCGACCGATCGACGATCAGGCTCAAGAGTGACGAGGTCAACCAGATGCCAGCCACCTCGCAGGTATCGAGGAAGTCTTCGAGTTTCACCAGATCGAGATGCTCGTGAGGCAGAACGGCGAGTTCCTGCCCGTTCAGGAGCGTTCCCCACACCTCGAGCGCCGACGCATCGAACGCCGGCGACGAGGTGAAGGCGAAGACCGGACATTCGCGGAAGGGGAGGCGATCGGACCCTCGCACGAGGCTGATGAGATTCTCGTGCGTGATCGCCACTCCCTTGGGCTCGCCGGTCGATCCGGAGGTGAACAGAATCGAGAAGGGGTCCGCCGGGCCACTCTTCGGTCTCGCGTCAGTCCTGTTCCGCGAATTCATCGGCGAATCTAGCTCCGAGTTCATCGGCTCGCGGTCGACTCGCACCACCGGGATGGGCGAGTTCGCCGGCGCGCACTGCCGGTGCGTCAGAATCATCGACGCTCGACTCGTCTCGACCACCCGGAGCTGGCGCACAGGTGGGTCCTCGGGATCGATGGGAACGTAGCTCGCTCCGAGATCGAGCGCCGCGAGAACCGTAGTGACGAAGTCGATCGATCTCTCCATGCAGATCGCGACGGGACGGCTCGCGTCCAGTCCCGACGCGCGAAGTGCCCCCGCGAGGGAGGATGCTCGATCACGCAATTCGCGATACGTCAGGCGAACGGAGCCCTCACGGATCGCCGGCCCATCGGGTCGTCGAGCCACCATCTCAGCGAAAAGAGTGCTCACCGTCGTGCGCGGGTAGTCGGTCCGTTTGCCACGGGCCCGCCAAATGAGGTCGCGCCGCTCTTCGGCGCCGAGCATCGGAACGTTCGAAAGCGGAGTTCCGGGCCCACGGACGAGTCCCCCGACCAAGCGGGTGAAGTGCTGGGCCAGCCTCGCCGCCGAGTTGGAGTCCAGTCTTGGCTCCCGATAGGCGATCTGGCCCGAGATCCCCACCCCTTCGTCGACCATCATGGTGGCGAAGCCGAATACCGAGAGATCCGCGTCCACACGCTCATACGCCGCTTCGACCCCTTCGAGACAGAGCTCCCTTCGAGGTGCAGTGAGGGAGAACACACCATCGAAGAAGGATGTCCCTCCCGACCTGCGTCCCAGTCCGGCCTCGCGGAGTAATGTCGAGAACGGAACTTGGGAGTGCCGGTGACACCCGAGCACCATCTCCCTGACCCGACCGAGGAGCTCGCGTCCGGTGATGTCGCCGGTGAGATCGAGGCAGAGCGGAAAGATGTCGACGAAACATCCGATGAGCAGTTCCGCCTCCCGTTGATAGCGTCCCGCCTGGGGTGCGCCGATCAGAATCCGATCTTCCCGAGTGTATCGCTGTAGGAGTGCACCGAACGCTGAGAGCAAGACCATGTACAAGGTCGCATTCTCCTCCCGACAGAACCGGCGGAGATCACGAACCAAGACGTAGGGGAATCGGAAGCGATGGCGACGCCCCCTCGGCTCGTCGACGGCAGGGAGGCCTCGAATGGTGAGTTCGAACGGCGCTGGAGCCTCCGCCCACTGACCTCGCCAGTATGCGAGAGCATCTGCCACCCCCTCCGCGTCATCGAGGTCCCGCTTTTGCCACTCCGCGAGGCGGGGAACCTGTGACGGCAGAGCAGCCAACGGCGACTCGCGGCCCGCGAGGAATGCACCGTAGAGGAGCGAGAGTTCCCGGAGCAGAATGTCGACCGACCCCCCGTCGAAGACCAGGTGATGGAAGACCACGACGAGGAGATGCTCCTCGGCTCGAAGCCGAATGAGGCCGATGCGAAAGAGTGGGCCATCCGAGATCGAGAAAGGTCGGCGGATCTCGCGGTCGACGAGCTCTCGCGCCTGACGATCTCGCTCGGAGAAGGGAAGACTCTCGAGGTTCTGCAGAGAGAGTATTGTCGGTACAACAGAGTGCACTACCTGAACTGGTTCTCCGTCGACGATCGGAAATGCGGCGCGGAGCGCATCGTGCCGCCTCACGATCTCCTGGAAGGAGCGCTGGAGAGCGCTCCGATCGAGCGGCCCTCGGATCCGGAAGACTTGGGGAAAATTCAGCGCGGCCGGATCCGACTGGAGCGACTGCAAGAACCACAGACTCTCTTGCGCGCCGGACAGGGCGAATCGATGCGACGACTGGGCGAGAAGTGCGAGTACTTCTGCTCGATGGGCCCGGAGAAACCGGCGGTCCTCCTTCGACATCACGCCTGCGGGGGCACGGAAATGCACCCGATCCGCTTCTCGCCAGAACCGGACGCCCTCTCGGGTGAGTCGGGCGACGGCATCGGCTGGGCTCACAACTCACCCTCCTCGAACCCCGGCGAAGACTCGAGAAGCGCGTCCAATAGCTGCCGGCCGATCTGTGCGAGCGTGGTTTCCGACAGGAAGGTCACCATCGGTAGGCTGACCCCTACCACCTGGAAGAGGCGGTTTCGGAGTTCGATCGCCATCAAGCTGTCGAGTCCGACGTTCTGCAGGGACACGTCTTTTCCGGTGAGGCTCAACAGGTCGCCGCCGAGAACCACACTCGCCTCGTGACGGATCTGGGCGACGAGCAGCTCCTCGCTCGCGGTCGAGTCCATCGCCTTCAGGCGCTCCCGAACATCACTCCCCGATCCTCCGAGTGGGCCACCCGGCTGCCCTCTGCGACTCGGCTCGACCCTGGGGTTCGAGGAGAGCCCTCGTGCAGCGCTCTCTACCGACCGGATCCACGGCAGAACCGCGACCTGAGCCTCTTCGGACCCCAGAAGCCGATCGAGAATCCGGATCCCTTCCTCGGGAACGAGAGGAACGAGCGCAACGCCAGACTCACAGCCGTTGCGCTCTGCCGCCATCCCGATGTCGGCCCACGGTCCCCAGTTGATGCTGAGACCGGGCAGTCCGAGGGACCGCCGGTAGTGAGCGAGCCCATCCAGGAACGCGTTGGCGGCCGCGTAGTTCGATTGTCCCGGGGTCCCGCACACCGATGTCGCAGAAGAGAACAGGATGAAGAATTTCAGCGGAAGACGCTGCGTCGCTCGATGGAGGTTCCACGCCCCGGACACTTTCGGTGCGAGAACACGCTCGAATCGAGCCCACGACTGCGTCACGAATGCACCGTCATCGAGCACCCCTGCCGCGTGGATGATCCCCTCGAGCGGAGGGAGATCCCGCGCGATCCTCGCCAGCAGTCGCTCGACCTGCTCCTGGTCCGACACATCGACGCGCATCACTTCTACGAGCGTTCCTCCCTCGCGGATCTCGGAGATGACGCGGTCCGCATCCTGAGTGGGAGGTCGTCGACCCGCGAGGACCACCGATCGGGTTCCACGCTCACCGAGCCAACGCGCGACCTCGAGCCCCAACGCACCCAACCCGCCCGTGACCAGGACCGTGCCGGACTCGGGTGCCCCGGACTCTTGCTCCTCGTGGCGATGAGAGAGAACGATCTTGCCGATGTGACGCGCCTTTGCCATCCGACGGAATGCGTCCTTCGGCTCCTCGATCGGGAAGCAGGAGCGCGGGAGTGGAACGAGAGCCCCAGTCGCCAACTGCTGCGCGATCTCCTTCAACATCGAGTGAAAGCGCTCCGGTTCCGATTCGAGCAGTGCGCCGAGCTGGAACGAGTAGTAGGAGACGTCGGGCCGCACGGCTGCGACCTGTTCCGCCGACCAGATGTCAGTGGCGCCGATCTCGACGAACCGTCCCCCGCTGGCGAGAGCAGAGATCCCTTTCGGGATGAACTCGCCGGCGAGCGAGTTGAGGATGACGTCCACCCCTGCCCCGTCGGTCGCCCGAAGGGTCTCTGTCGCAAAGTCGAGCGTTCGGGAGTCCATCACCTCAGTGACCCCGATCTCTCGGAGGTAGGGCCGTTTTCGAGCGCTCGCGGTGGCGAGGACCTGGGCGCCGGCGTTCCTCGCGAGCTGCACTGCCGCCAGCCCCACGCCGCCGGTCGCGGCGTGGATCAGCACCCGTTCCCCACTTCGGATCCCCGCGAGGCGATGCAGCGCATGGCAGGCGGTGAGGAACGCGATGGGGATCGTCGCTGCGGCTTCGAAGGAGAGGTGGGGAGGCTTTTCGACCACCGCGCGCGCATCGACCGTGACGTAGGACGCGAACGTTTCCCGCGCCACCGCCATCACCGCATCGCCTGGACGAAGATCTTCCACCTCGGCGCCACAACGGACCACGACGCCGCTGCACTCCTGGCCCAGGGAACCGCTCAAGCGTCCGAGGGCGGTGAGCACATCGCGGAAGTTGAGCCCTGCTGCGCGCACCTCGATTTCGACCTCCCCCGCTCCGGGCACTCGTCGCGGTCGCGACTCGTGCCGGAGTTCCTCGAGAACGCCGGAGGAGGGGGGGACGAGCACGCTGAGTTCTGGGAGGGTGGCGAGTTCGCTCCCACTCCCGCCGACGGAACGTGGAACGAGTCGTCCTCCGTACCGTTCACCGGCGCGGAGAAGGACTTGCCGTTCGTCCCCGTCCAGTCGGATCTCGCCGAGGAGTTGCTCCACTTCCGCTTCGTCCCGCAGCGGATCTAGATCGATGAGATGGCACCGCAGTTGAGGCATCTCTTCTCCGAGCACGCGGCCGAGCCCCCACAACGCGCTCGACGACACCGAGATCGCACTGGGGAGACCATCGAGTTCGTGCACGCCGCGCGTCACGAGCCAGATCCGTGCGTCCGATTGCCCGGCCCGATCCAGCGCTTGGACCAGGTTCAAGACTCCGCCGAGGCATCGACGGTGCTCCCCGCGCATTCCCGGAGTCGAGGGTCGGCGGGCGACATCGAGACCGAGCAGGTAGATCCACTCCATCCCCACAGCGTGCGGCTTCAGACCCTCGACGAGTCGATCGAGCTGCTCCGGGTCCTCCACGTCGAGGAAGAACGCATCCCCTTCGCCGCGGAAGCACTTTTCGGGCCGCACGGAGAGACATGAGGCATCCTCGGTGGCGAGGGCCTTCGCGATCTCCTCACCGACTCCGGTCTCATCGGCGAAGATCCCAAAGCGCTGCTGCTCCCCCCCGGAGCGAGCCCCCTCGACCGGGGGTAGTTGCTGCCAGTGAACGGAGTGGAGCGGACTCGTCGGGGCTGACGAATTCTCGAGCAGCGACCGACGCGCCCGCTTCGCGACGCCGCCGAACCCTTCCAGAAGCACTTCGCCGTCTTCCCCGTAGACGGTGAGGTCGGAGACGATCACATCGTCATCGACCCCTTTCGTCTCGCGGGTGATGGCGTGCACCCACACGCTGTCGGGTAGCGATCGGTGGAAGTGAATTCGCTCCCACATCACGGGGAGGTGGACATCGGTCCCTGGCATCTTCCCGGGACCGCCGGGGAACGCCGCATCGCACACCTGAATGCACATGTCCATCATCGCAGGGTGGATTCGGTAACCCTCGCCCGGCGACGGGGGCACTCGAATCCGTCCCACCGCTTCGAGATCGCCGCACCAGAGTTCATCGATGCCGCGGAAGATCGGCCCCAACCGCAGTCCGCGGCGGTCACGGCTGGCGTAGAACGCTTCGATGGAAACGGACTCCTGGCAACGAACTCGACTCGCTGCGAGATCGCTGTGCGAGTGGGTTGGCGCAGGGATCCGGCTGTCGATGGTTCCCGTCGCATGGAGTCGCCAGGGGACCGACCCCTCCGCGTCGTCGAGACTGAAGATCTCGAATTGTACCTGCGATTCGACGTCGTCCCGGTGAACCACGGTTCGGATGATGTGTTCCTTCCCCTCGGGAAATGGGAGCGCTTCTCGAACGACCAGGTCTTCGAGCACGCAGGGGCCACCCCCCAGGACCTCCGCTCCCGCCGAAGCGCCGACATCGAGAAACCCGGTGGCCGGGAACAGAATCGAGTCGTAGATCCGATGTTCGGCGAGATAGGGAATCTCCGATGTCGACCAGCGATTCTCGAACTCGATCGGTCCTCGTGGTGCGCTGAGTCTGTGCCCGAGTACCCGGGAAGCGGTCGGTCGGGTCGGAGTGTCCAGGCGAGCACCGCCCGGGACGTGATCCCGCGGCTCCTCCTTCAGCGAGGCGACGGCGCGGAGCACCGCGGCAGGGCCATGCACATCTCTCTTGAAGGGATACGTGGGCAACGGAACTCGACGCCTCCTCGAGTGGCGGTAGAACGCCACCCAATCGACGTCCGTCCCGAGTTCGTAGAGCCTGCCGAGCGTGCACAGCGATTGCCGTTCGTCCGATCGATCGCGGTGCAGAGTCTCCAGGAACTGTACGCCTCCCCGGGGGAGGCAGCGACGCCCCGACGCCGAGAGGGTGGGGTGAGGCCCGACCTCGAGGAACGTGTTTGCGCCGAGTGCGTGGACCTTCTGCATCGAAGTCTCGAACCGTACCGCGTTGCGCGCGTGCTGACACCAATAGGTGGCGTCGATGCGGCCGAGGAGGTCCCCGGTGAGGTTGGACACGACCGGCGTGGTCGGTTCTTCGTACCGAAAGCCCGCCGCGATCTCGTGGTAGGCCTCGAGAATAGGCTCCAGCATGGGAGAGTGGAACGCGCGCGAAACGGTGAGTCGCCGATAGCAGTGCCCGCGCGACTCCAGCGCCTCGATCACCGAGGAGAGGCGATCCTCCGGGCCGGAGATGGTGATCGCCCCGGGGGCGTTGTACGCAGCGATCGTGACGGAGCGCGCGTGATCGCCGATCGCCTCCAGCACATCGCTCTCCGCAGCGAGCACCGTGATCATGCCCCCTCTGGCCATTTCCTGCATGAGGCGACCGCGGGCTGTCACGAGCTTCAAACCATCCTCGAACGACATCGCTCCTGCGAAGCAGGCGGCAGAGTATTCCCCCACGCTGTGCCCCAGCAGCCAATTCGGCGTCACTCCCCAAGACCGCCACAATTCGGCGAGAGCGACCTCGACCGCGAACAAACAGGGCTGCGCCCATGCGGTCTGTTCGATCCAGTTTCCTTCGGTGAGCGCACACAGGAGCGACGGAGAGAGGTCCGGGCGAAGAACTTCGTCGGCATGGTCGATCTGCGATCGGAACGAGGGCTGGCTCTGGTAGAGCTCCCGGGCCATGCCGACGTACTGTGCTCCCTGGCCAGGAAAGAGGAGGCAGATCGCGGGCGGTCCATCGTGACGGGCGGCGTCGCTGATCGCAGCGCCCTCGAGTTCCTGCTTCAGCGACTCGCGAGAGTCCACGATCAGAGCTCGTCTGTGCTCCAAATGTCGGCGCCCCGTGTTCGCCGTGTAGCAGATGTCTCGGATCGAGTCGTCCGTGTGCGTGAGGTGAGCGAGATAGCGGTCCCGGAGCGCACCCCAGGCGAGCTCCGACTTCGCCGAGAGACAGAAGACATCGGGGCGGCATCCCCCAGACACTTCTGTCGGCGCTACGGCGGGCGGTTGCTCGACGATGACGTGGGCGTTCGTCCCCCCGATCCCGAACGAGTTCACCGCGGCCCGTCGAGGTCCGTCCGTTTCCCAGGGCTCGTACTTCGTTTGCACTTCGAAGGGACTGTTCGCGAAGTCGATCTTGGGATTCGGATTTCGAAAGTGAAGGCTGGGTACCAATCGGCCGCGCTCGAGCATTTGGACGACCTTGATGAGGCCGGCAACTCCCGCTGCTTCGACGGTGTGACCGATGTTGGTCTTCACCGAACCGATGGCGCACGGCCGCGATCGATCGCCGTGGGCCCGGGTCAACGCCTCGATCTCGGTCACGTCTCCGATCTCCGTCGCGGTTCCGTGAGCCTCGACATACCCGATGGAGTCGGCGTCGACGCCGGCCGCCGCCAGCGCGCGCAGGATCACGTCGTATTGCCCCTCCGGACTCGGCGCGATCAGCGCGTCCTTTCGGGAGCCGTCATTGTTCACCGCCGTCCCCAGGATCACTGCGTGGATGGTGTCGCCAGACTCCAGGGCATCGTCGAGCCGCTTCAAGGCGACCATGCCGGCGCCGCTCGTGAAGAGCGTCCCAGCCGAGTTCTCATCGAAGGTTCGGGTTCGACCGTCGGGTGAGAAGATCATCCCCTCGTTGAACACATATCCAGCCTGGAGCAGGCGACATACCCCGCCAGCGAGAGCGAGGTCCGAGTCGCCGGTCCGGAGCGACTGGCACGCGAAATGAACCGCCACGAGCGAGGTCGAGCAGGAGGTTTGGATACTGATCGCAGGTCCGTGGAGGTTGAGTTTGAATGCGATCCGAGTCGCCAGCGTGCCTCGGTCGTTGGAGATCTGGATCTGCCAATCGCGAAGCAGTTGGTTTCCGTCCGCAATCTCCTGAGGGGGCAGGACGAATCGCTGGTACTCGCTGTGGTGGCACCCTGCGAACACCCCGATGCGTCCGGGAAACGCTTCGGGTTCGCATCCCGCGTGCTCGAGGGTCTCGTGGGCGACCTCGAGGAGAATGCGGTGCTGGGGGTCGAGGAACTCGGCTTCACGGGGAGTGCAGTCGAAGAACTCGGCGTCGAACATGTCCGCGTCCGCCAAGATCCCGGCCCGTCGTACGAAGTCGGGATGGAGTCGTCGCGGGTCGAGACGGATCCGTCGAAGATCGGCGTCGGTGGTGTCGACGACGCAATCGACGCCATCGGTGAGGTTCTGCCAGAACTCTTCAAGATTCGAGGCCCCTGGAAACCGGCCCGACATTCCGACGATAGCAACTTCGTGCCCTGGCCGGTTCATGTCACCCCTTTCTGGGGGCTCTACTGCATGGTGCCACGAAACACTGGGGTGCAATGGCGATCCGTGACTCGTCTCTACATGCGCCCATCACCGCCGATCGGGGTCAAGTTCCCCTAAGTCGCACATGCGACTGCACCTATCATGGTCGAGGTTGGCAACGAGCCGCCGCCCCGCTATCGTCCGGCGTTGCGTGCAGGAATGGAGAGTCGACTTGCTCACCGCCACCGAGAATCTGGTTCTTCCCACTACCGTGACTGGATCGTGGCCGCGTCCCTCCTGGTTCGACGCCAGCATGTGGGGTCGGTCGCTCGACACCTGCATGCTCGATGTCCGTTTTCGCGAGAAGTACAAGGACGCCCTCGCGGTGGTGATCAACGATGAAGAGCGAGCCGGCCTCGACATCCTGACCCACGGCGATCTCCACTGTGACGATGACCTCGCGGGCCGCTCCTGGCACCACTACCCGCTGCAACGCTTTGCCGGGTTCGAAGGGGATCATCTCCAATCGGAGGAGACGCGTTCCCCCTGGCTCCGCTATCCGCCGGGAACCCTCTTGAACGAGATCTACACCGGTTGGCGCTGGCCACGAGTGGTCGGAAAGATCGAGCATCGCTCCCTCGACTACGCCAAGATCTGGCGCCTCGCCCAGTCGAAGACCCGCAAGCCGGTCAAGTTCGGTACATGTTGCTCCCAGGTGATGGGGCTCTTTCTCGATATCCACACCGACCACTACCAGGACTCCCGCGAGGTGATCTGGGACATGGCGGTCGCCATGAATCAGGAGCTGCGGTCGCTCCGCGATGCAGGATGCCGTTGCATCCAGATCGAAGAACCGACACTGCATTTTTGGGCGAACACCTACGGCGCGGAGAGCGACGAGGTGAAGTTCATGGTTGATGCCTTCCATCGCGAGGTCGAGGGGCTCGATGATGTCGAGATCTGGATCCACACCTGCTGGGGAAACCCGAACATGCAGCGGGTGATCGAGAACGACAGCTACCGCGCGTCGTTCGATCTCTACCTCCATGCGCTCCGGGGTGACGTGTGGACCGTGGAGATGACCGATCGCAACTTCGCGGAGATCGACCTGTTCGGGGGGCTGAAGGGAAAGCTGCCCAAGAAGATCTGCGTCGGTGTGGTCAGCCACCGTTCGCTGCAGGTGGATACCCCCGAACAAGTGGCCGAGCGCATCCGCCGATCACTCGAGCATGTCGCCGCCGAACAGCTGATCGTCTCGAGCGACTGCGGCTTCGGGCGTCAGGGGTGCAATCGGGAGATCGCATTCTTCAAGGCGGCGGCCATCGCCCAGGGCGCCAACATCGTCCGGGGGGAACTCGGGCTCCCACTCGCCGAGATTCCCGCCGCGAATCCGAAACTCCAGACCGACATCGTGCCGAGGAGCGCGGAGCCGTCGCGCTGAGCCCGGGTGACGTCAGCGGCTTCGCGAGCGCGCGACACTCTGCGAGTCGGGCCGGCCTAGCCGAAGGATCGCGAGAGACTGATGTTTGAAGGAGGTTCGATGGACTCTCGGAAAGAACTCGGGATCGACGCGGAGAATCGCGACTACGCGAAATATGACCAGGTCTCGAAGGGTCAGGTCTATCGGCTCGCGGAAGAGAGCGGGGAGGAGCGCTTCGACGATGAGTTCCAGGTCCGGACCTGTGACATCGCTCCAGTGCTCGCCGAGGAACCGGGCGCGGGAGCACGATTCGCCGACGAGTTGGGCGCCGCACTCGAGGAGATCGGATTCGCGATCCTCATCGGACACGGTGTCGACCCGCTCCTCTACGAAGAGGCGGAGCGGCGGACGATCGAACTCTTCACCGAGTGCTCTCTTGAGGAGAAACTGCGACACCGCGCCGAACGACACGGATCCGTGAACCAGGGGTATTTTCCGATCGAAGAGACGAGCGACATCCATCCCGACCTCGTCGAGGGGTGGGTCTTCTGCCGGCGCGCGTTCGATCTCGATCCCGACCGAGAGAAGTCCTTCGATCCCACCCCCTTCTGGCCGAGGCTGGAGGCGGAGTCTTTCTTTCGCCGGCTCGTCGCGCAACACGAGGCGCTGATCCTGCCGCTCATGCGGAGTATCCTCCTGTATCTCGGCTGCGACCCGCACCACTACGACGAGCGCCTCACCGGGACGAACTTCGGTCTTCGCCTGAACTACTACCCGCCCATCACGCCGGGAGATGACGAGAGCGGCGCGGGACGACTCCTCGGCCACGAGGACGTCGACCTGTTCACGATCCTCCCCGCGCCCGCCGTGGAGGGGCTCCAAGTGCTCCATCGACAAACCGGAAAGTGGATCCGGCTCCAGGCCCCTCCCGGTTCGATCATCCTGAACACGGGGGACTACATGCAGAGGATCACCAACGACCGACTCCCCTCGACGACCCATCGCGTGAGCAAGCCCCGAGACCGCTCTCTCATCGGAATCGCGCGCGTCTCCACACCGATGGCGGTCTACGTCTGGGAGGACGAGATCCTCGAAGTGCTCCCGGGACTCACCGAGCCGCACTACGAGCCGATCCGGGCGATCACCTTTCACACCCGCAGCACGAGCAAATTCTACGGCGACGACTATGCGGTGGAGGAGTAGCAGACTGGGCTCGGACCCCGCACAAGAACGGCTACGGCATGGACAAGTTCGGAGCGGATGGCCCACTTCTCGATTTCGCCGGTGCGCTCGAGGCCAGCCAGGCCGAGAAGGGCGAGCTTCCGCCCTCCCTGCTCCGCGGCACCGAGAAGCTCGAAGTGAACCAAAAAATCGGTACGAAGTACGGCCGGTGCGGAAAAAGCTTCCCAAGCCGACGAGAAATAGGCAGAGCGCGCTCTCCGCCACGCGAAGGTGATCGGATGCCACCGGGAGAACTTCCCCGATACCCACGGCTCGGGAGCTCGCGCCCACGAGGTAGAAATTTCCTATCGAAGAGCTCGAGCGCGGCACGTTCGATGCAGGGATCGACCGCTAGTCTGACTCAGCCTGGCGACTCTCCTTCGGAAAGGGACGCTCCGATGACCGATCGCGATACCCTTCTGGCTGAGATTCAGAATCACGATTGGTACCAGAGCATCCCCCTCGGGGACGGCATCACCACCGATGGCGAGACTGGGACTTCAGAGGCCGACAAGCTCGCCATGATGAGCTTGCCCGATGACCTGACGGGGAGCTCGATTCTCGACATCGGCTGCAACGAGGGGTTCTACTCCTTCGAACTCGAGTCGCGCGGGGCGTCTCCGATCCTCGCCGTCGACCAGCATCCCGCCGCGAAGGAAAAATTTGCGCTCATCCATCGGCTGAAGGGGTCCCGGGTCGAGTTTCGCGCGTGCGACTTCTTCGATCTGGGCGCCGGCGACATCGGCACTTTCGACATCGTTCTGTTCTTGGCAGTGCTCCATCACGTCCGGTACCCTCTCCTCGCGATCGATCGTATCTTCGAACTGACCGAGAGGTTCGCATTGATCGAGTATGTCGAGGCCATCGCGAAGGTGAATCCGGAGCAAGCGGTGCTCGTCCGTCGAAATAGCAAGAAACCGGGGTTGTTCCAGCTGCTGCCCACGCGCACGTTCATGCTCGGTGCACTCCGGCATGCCGGGTTCTCTTCTGTCGAGTTGCTCGGCGAACACCGCCCCCAGAAACTGAAAGATCGCCACGGAGCCCCCGGCTTCACGCAGCAGCGCGTCCTCCTCAAGGCGCTCAAGTGAGTTCCGGGAGGGCCGATCCCGCGCCACGGGGACCCTATCCCCTGTTCGTCCCCCCGAGCCTCGGTCCGGAGCTGTGCCGCCTCCTCGAGCCGGGGTTCATCCTCGGTCGGCTTCGCGAGGCGGTCGATCCGTCGGTCGAGATCGTCGAATGTCACTTGCGGCATCTTCGCGCTCACCCGGGCAAGGACGCGGTGATCTCGGTCGAGGTCCAGTATCGATGCGAACGGACGAATTCGAGCGGTACGACCACCCTCTTTGCACGCTGCGAGTCCCCCGCGACTTTCGAGCGCGAACTGCGCCGGTCCAAGCTTGCCGCGGTCGCTCCCGGCCGGCTGATCGAGGAGGTGCTCGTCTTTCCCGATCTCCGCGCGATCTGGCTCGAGTTCCCGAACGACTCGCGGCTTCCGCACCTTCCGCTCCTGCTCTCGCCCTCCGCCCTCGCGCGCGTGCTCGCGCCCCAGCTCGAGTCGATCGTTCCCGAGGGGTGGTGCTTCGACGCGGAACGGTTCGACTTTCGCATCCTCCGGTACAAACCCGAGCGTCGGCTGGTCTGCTCCTGCGACACCTCCTGGACCGTGCCAAACTCTTCGGAGTCGGAGGCGCTCTCGCTGATCATCCGCTTCGAGCGAGTAAACTTGGCGCTGACCGTCGAGTCGATCTCCACTCGGCTCCATCGATCGCTCGAGTCGGTCGATGGGCTCCAGACCCCGCGGATTCTCTTCGCGATCCCCGAATTCGAGCTAGTCGGCATGGAGCGGATCTCCGGCAACACGCTCTCGTCGATCCTCGAAGGGGACGAGGGAGAGCACGCGGCATCACGGGCGGGACGAAGGCTCGCTCAGCTTCATGCCTGCGGAGCATTTTCACTCGAGAAGGGGGATACGCCCCATCGTCGTCGCGACCTCGTGGAGACGGCGAGACTGCTCGACCTCGCGTGCCGGGGGCAGGTGATCGACCCCGCGCCGGTCTTCGAACGCTTCGCCGCCCTCGAAGCGGCCAGCCTGCCCGGCCCGGACGGAACGGTGCACGGCGACTTCCATCCGGAGCAGATCGTCGTCGGACCAGAGATGGACTGGCTCCTCGACGTCGAGTGGGCGGGCCTCGGAGAGACGACGACGGACATCGGAAGTTTCTGTGCCCAGCTGTGGATGCTCCATCAGCGAGGCCTGATCCCAGATTTCGATGGTTACCGCACCGCATTCCTCTCGAGCTACGAAGCCGAGAGCGGGGTGACCGTCGATCGGCAGAGATTGGCCACAAAGACGATCGAGTCGCTGCTCGAACTCGCAGCGAAGCAATTCAGACGTCTCAAGAAGTCGTGGCCGAAGCGTGTGGTGCGCATCGTGTCCGAGTGCAATCGGGTGCTCGACGAGTCCGAGTGAGCAGCACGCGATGGACATCCTCCCGATCCCAGGATTCCATGAACCGTTCTCGGCCCTTTCGCACCTCATCGGTGCCGTCGTATTCGGAGTGCGATTCTTCTGGTTGCTGAAGCGCAGCCGAGGACACCCCCACTTGACCGCGTATCTGGCGATCTACGCATTCAGCTGCGTCTTGCTCCTCTCGATGAGTGGCGTCTACCACATGCTCCCGGAGGGCACCGGGCGCACCGTTCTGAGGCGACTCGACCTTGCAGCGATCTTCATTCTCATCGCCGGAACTCACACCCCGATCCAAGGGCTCTTCTTCCGCGGATTCTGGCGCTGGGGTGTCCTCACGCTGATGTGGTTGATCGTGGCGCTCGGTGTCACGCTCTTCTCGATCTTCGCCGACGATCTCCCCCGCGGCCTCGGTACCGGGACCTTCCTTCTGCTCGGCTGGATTGGAGGGAGCTCGGGTTTGGTGGTCTGGCGGCGACATGGCTTCGCCTTCGTGCGCCCGCTGGTGCTCGGGGGACTCGCCTACTCGGTCGGCGCAATCCTGGTCGGGGTCGGTTGGCCCTGGCTCATTCCCGGGTTCATCGGTCCCCACGAGATGTGGCACATCGCGGTTCTCATCGCCGTCAGTCTGCACTGGAGGTTCATGTACCAGATCGGGAGTCCAGTGCGGCAGAGTTCCAGAGCCGACCCTCGACCAGCCAGCACCGAAGTCGAAGGAACCGAACTCGGCAACTGAACGCGAGGGCACCTACTCGAGGTCTCTCTACTCGGGGCCCGAAGAGCAGCGGAAGACCAGAACGTATTGATACTGGAGTTCGAACTGGTCGGCGATCCGGTATCCCGCCCTTCCCAGTTCGTCGATGACCTGAGTCGCGGGGAGCTTGTGCTCATCGCTCGGACCGACGGGGAACTCGCCTTTTCTGAAATCGACGATCATCAGCCGGCCGCCGGGGCGGAGAGAGCCGCGGAGACGCTCGAAGTAATCGACCCGCATGTCGATGTGGTGATACGTGTTGCAGACGAGCACCACGTCCACCGGCTCGGGGATTCGTGGATCTTGCGGCTCGCAGACGAGTCCGACCAGGTTCGTGAGGCCTGCCCGGTGCGCTCGCACATTGAGGTAGTTCACGAGGGTCGGTTCGATGTCGACCCCGTAGACCACCCCCTCGGGGACACGGGGCGCAATCCTCACCGGGAAATAACCGGTCGCCGCGCCGATGTCCGCGACCCGGCTCGAGACCGTGAGTTCCATCGCCTGCAGCACCCGCTCCGGCTCCTGCCACGCGTCTCGCGAGGGATCCTCGAATCGATCCGCCCAGCGTTCCGGATCATCGAATCGGTGATGCACCGTGGCACCGTCCGTGGCATCACCGTCCGTGGCACCACCGTCCGTGGCAGCGTGATGATTCTCCCCCGAGTCGCTCGCGTGCTCGGGAGAAGCACACCCCAGGATCCCGCTGAGGAGAAGTCCGAGGACGCCGGGGCCGATCGTGTATCTTGCGGTCCTATTCACGGTTCGGGGGTCCCCTCTACGCACTGTCGATGATCGAATTGAGCGTCGCGCTCGGCCGCATGGCGCGTGCGGCCCGTCGATCGTCGGGCTTGAAGTAGCCGCCGACGTCCTGAGCCGAGCCCTGCGCGGCGTCGAGCTCGTCGAGAATCGTCTGCTCGTTCGTCTCGAGCGCCTCGGCCACCGGCTGGAAACGCTTCGCCAGCTCCTGGATCTCGGTCTGCATCGCGAGCGCCTTCGCCCAGTACATCGCCAAGTAGAACGTGCTCCCGCGGTTGTCCAGCTCGTGCACCTTGCGCGATGGCGATTTCGCGCCATTCAGATACTCGGCCGTAGCCTCGTCGAGCGCCACGCCGAGGACGCGCGCCGCGGGGTTGCCGTACCGCTCACCCAGGTGCTCGAGCGATGCGGCCAGGGCCAGGTATTCACCGAGCGAGTCCCAGCGCAGGTGTCCCTCGCTCTCGAACTGTTGCACGTGTTTCGGGGCCGAGCCGCCCGCGCCGGTCTCGAACAATCCGCCCCCGCCGAGGAGAGGCACGATCGAGAGCATCCGCGCGCTGGTACCGAGCTCGAGGATCGGAAAGAGATCGGTCAGGTAGTCGCGCAGCACGTTGCCGGTCACGGAGATGGTGTCCTCGCCGCGGCGGATTCGCTCGAGCGAGAACCCGGTCGCCTCGACCGGCGACAGGATCTTGATCTCGAGCCCATCGGTATCGTGTTCGGGGAGGTAGCTCTCGACCTTCTGGATGAGCTGAGCATCGTGCGCACGGTCGGCATCGAGCCAGAACACCGCGGGAAGCCCGGTCGCCCGAGCGCGGGCGACGGCCAGCCTCACCCAATCGCGGATCGGAGCGTCCTTCGCCTGGCACGCCCGCCAGATGTCCCCGCGCTCGACCGTGTGCTCGAGGAGGGTCGCGCCGGATCCGTCGACCACCCGCAGTGTGCCATCGGATGGCACTTCGAAGGTCTTGTCGTGGGAGCCGTACTCCTCGGCCTTCTGCGCCATCAGCCCGACGTTCGACACGCTCCCCATCGTCACCGGGTCGAATTGCCCGTGCGACTGGCAGTCCTTCACCACCGTGTCGTAGACGCCGGCGTAGCTACTGTCGGGAATGACCGCCTTGCAGTCTTGCAGTTCGCCCTTCGCGTTCCACATGCCACCCGAGTCGCGGATCATCGGCGGAATCGAGGCGTCGATGATCACGTCGCTCGGCACGTGCAGGTTGGTGATGCCCTTGCCCGAGTCCACCATCGCGACGTCGGGGCCGCTGGCGTAGGCCGCCTCGAGATCGGCCTGAATGGCGGCGCGCTGCGGGGCGGGCAAGTCCGCGATCTTGGCGACGAGGTCGCCGACGCCGTGGTTGGGGTCGACGCCGAGTTCGTCGAAGATCGCGGCGTGCTTGGCGAAGACGTCCTTGAAGAACACACGCACACAATGGCCGAAGATGATCGGATCGGAGACCTTCATCATGGTGGCCTTCAAGTGGATCGAGAAGAGCACCCCCCGGCTCTTGGCATCGACCATTTGCTCCCCGAGGAAGGTCACCAGGGCATTCTTGCTCAGGAAGGTGGCGTCGATCACCTCCCCCGCCTGCAAGGGGAGGCTCGCCATGAGGACGGTCGCCTGGCCATCGCTCCCGATGTGCTCGATGCGTGCGTCGGTCGCTGCGGACACCGTGACCGACTTCTCGTTGTGGCAGAAGTCACCGCTCGACATCGTCGCGACGTGCGTCCTCGAGCCCTCGGGCCACGGCCGCATCCTCGGCGGATGCTTCCGGGCAAATTCCTTGACCGCCTTCGGGGCACGCCGATCGGAGTTGCCCTGGCGCAGGACCGGATTGACGGCGCTCCCCTTCACTCTGTCGTAGCGGGTTCTGACCACCCGCTCATCGTCGGTGGCCGGCTCCTCGGGGTAGTCCGGCAGGGGATATCCCTTCCCCTGAAGCTCGGCGATGCAAGCCAAGATCTGAGGGATCGAGGCGCTGATGTTGGGAAGCTTGATGATGTTGGCCTCGGGCGTGTTCACCAATCGCCCCAACTCGGCGAGGTCGTCGGAGACCTTCTGCGCCTCGGTCAATCGGTCGGAGAACACGGCGAGCATACGGCCCGCCAGGGAGATATCGCGCGTCTCGACCGGAACGCCCGCCGCGGCCGCGAATCGACCGATGACCGGCAGGAAGGCGTGGGTCGCGAGCGCGGGTCCCTCGTCGGTCCAGGTGTAGATGATCGAAGGGGATGGTCCCACGGTTCGGGCCTCTCGTTCGGGCGCCAAGGACTGGATCGTGCACTCTCGGGCACACCCGATGCGGTGGCGGAGTCTTCGACGCCGCGGGCACGGTCGGTGCGCGGCCCACGATCGCCGGTCGGGTAGTTCGACTCAAGCCGATCCACTCCGCGACGAGCGTGGCTTCTACTTCGCTTCGGAGAGATGAGCGACGTAGACCGCGAGTGCGTCGAGGGCATCCTCGTCGGGCACGAGCCGGGGGACGGGATTCATCGGGAAAGGGCGATCGGGGACGATGAGGCGATCGCGCGGAACTCCGGTGACCAGCAACGCTCGGATCGCCGGCACGCTGCCGTCGATGTGAAGCCAAGTGTCATCGGTGAGATCCGGGGCGCGGATTCCCCCCTTCGCAGCCACTCCGTGGCACTTCGAGCACATCCCTGTGCTCCAGGCCTGTGCTCCCCTGGCGAGGACGTCGGCGGAGGGACCCTCACTCGATGCCCCCTCACTCGATGCCGATGCCGGCTGGATCGCTTCGTCCATCGTCGGGCTCCCGGCGCAGGAGGCGAGAGCCAGCGCGAGCGGCCACGCGAGGAAGGAGCGGCCGGCGAAACGGCATCGGTACCGCTGAAATCGTTGCATCGAGGTCTCCTCACCCAGGCAGACCATGGTCGGTGGCAAGCTCGATCGCGTTCACGCCCAGGGTGCACGCACCGCGCATTCTGCCGGATGGAATCGAAGAGGTCTCCCCCCTACTGTTCGGGGGTCGATCCTGCGCTGCAGATAGAAGTGCGGATCTTGTGATCGCAGTCCGTTGAAAATGTCATCCCGTCCGAGGAATCGAACGATTCGAGCACCGGTGCCTCCGCTCCCGAGCCTCGGCCTTTTCCCCCGGGTAGTGGTCGCTCTCTGTCTGGTTTCCCCATCGCATCGGTCCTATCTCCACACCCTCGCCTTCTGCGTAAGTACGGTCTTACTCACTTGCAAGAGGGGACCGGATCATGCACAAGGGGGCGGTTGGAGCCGACACGGAAGACCCACGAGAACCGGGACTTAGACGTGCAGAAAATCGATCCTGACCGCCCGGGACGCTGCTATCACGACGATGCCGTAAAGGTGATGGCGCACCCGATCCGGGCGTCGATCCTGAGGCTCCTGGCGCGGGGCCCGCTCACCTCCAGCGGGCTCGCGCGGCACTTCTCGAGCAGCCGATACAACCTGTATCACCATCTCAACGTGCTCGAGGAGTACGGCCTGGTCGGCCATCGCGGCGGGAAGGGTCGAGCGAAGGAATTCTTCCTCGTCGAGTCCGACCGCCCGAAGAATCTGGTGATGGACTACAACTGGAAGGACCTCGCCGATCACGCGGATGAGCTCGCCGATCTCCTCGCTCGGGTCGAGTCGATGCGAGGGTCGCCGGTCCCGAACAAGGAGCGACTGCGGCGGATGAGGATCATTCTCGAGTACGAGGGGGGCGAATCCGTTCGTGAAGGCGCGGAGTGAGCGAGTGAGCGACGGCGGGCGATCGCCGCAGTGCCATGGTAGGTGGCTGACGGTCACGGGACCA
Source organism: Planctomycetota bacterium (assembly GCA_032128395.1). Classification (GTDB taxonomy): domain Bacteria; phylum Planctomycetota; class UBA8108; order UBA1146; family UBA1146; genus JAQBGV01. Next base: position 23,149 of record JAQBGV010000216.1, read on the forward strand.
GAGAGGACTCGGCTCACTTGGTAACCTGGACGATCGAGGCTGGCCGCTTCCCGGAGGGAGTCCGCAGCCGCGGAAGTTCCTACTACGAGGAAGGGCGAGTGGAGATCGAGCGCGTCCTCGATGGATTCGTGGTCGCGAAGGTGCGGGGAAGCCGTGAGTACCAGGTGCGCCTCGAGCACCGCCAAGGCGAAGTGTTCGACTACTCCTGCAGCTGCCCTTCGCACGAGCGCTCGCGCGGCTGCAAGCACGCATGGGCGACGTTTCGGGCGCTCGAGGAACGCCCCGCAGCCCCCCCCACCCGGGTGATCGGCGGTTCGCCGGTCCGCGTCCCATCTTCGCTGATCGAGGCGAGAATCCGATCGATCGTCCCGCCCCACCAGACCGAGGTGGACTGGCGCACTTTCCTCGACCGCTTGCATCGGTTGGTCGAAATCGACCGCCCACCGCGCTGGCCGCGCACGCTGACCGGTGAGAGTGAGCTGCTCTTCTGGCTCGCGAGCACGCAGCCCTATCGAGTGCTCAGCGACCCGTCTGTCCAAGTCGTCGAACGTCGACGGACGAAGCACGGTTGGGGGGAACCTCGCCCTCTCGACCTGAAGGCGCGCCCTCTCGCCGAGATCGCGAACGGGGAAGACCTGCGCTGGCTCGAACTGCTCTCCCCCTTCATCGCTCCGACGAACGACGGATGGTCCCACCGGCCGAACAGTGGAACCCCGCCGATGATCCTCCCGGGAACTGCCGGGGCGAGCGTTCTCCGGGAGCTCGCACTCGCCGGTCGACTCCTCCCCCACGACCGAACCCCAGAGAACGCCGCGACGATCCGCTACGAGTCCGACCCGTGGCACTTCTCGTTCGCACTCGTTCCGATCGGAGAGGGTGCTGCCCGGTCCGGGGAGCCGTCTCGACCGGGTGACGCGAAGTTCTATACGATCTCCGCTGGCTTCACCCGCGGCGACGAGCACCTCGCGATCGACGAACCGAGCCTCGTCACGCCGGCCGGCCAACTGATCCTCGAGGATCGGATCGCTCCGTTCACTCCCACCAGTGACGCGCGGTGGATCCGCGCACTCGGCATGTTTCCGCCGAGGATCCCCGCCGATCAGTTGGCCGAGTTCTCCCGGACGATCATCGAGCAGAACCCCGCAGCACCGTTCGTGCTCCCCCCCGGGATCGAAGTTCCGCTCGAACAGGGGGTCCCGCGTCCTCGACTGGTGGTTCGCCGGGAGAGCCTCGCCGGACGCACCGGCACGGGGCTCGTCTGTCAGTTGACCTTCGACTACGGCGATGGCACTGCCCTCGCGCCCGACGACCCGGCGGAAACTCTGCGCATCGGTAATTCCGTGATCGTCCGCGACCTCGTCGGTGAGCGCGCCCACGTGGCGCGCCTCCTCTCGAGCGGAGCGAGCCGCGCGGTCCTCGACGACTCCCTCGAACTGGTCACGGTCCCGGTCAGCCGCCTCGGCGATCTGATCGAAACCCTGCTGCTCGAAGGGTGGAGCGTCGAAGCGGAAGGGCAGCTCCATCGCGTCGCGAGCAAGTTCGACATCAAGGTCACCACGAGCATCGATTGGCTCGATCTGTCCGGTCATGTCGAGTTCGGGGGTGAATCGGTTCCGTTCCCCCGCTTGCTCGGCGCGCTCCGTCGAGGGGATCGGCTGATCCCCCTCGGCGATGGAAGCCAAGGGATCCTGCCGGTGGATTGGCTGCGGCGATCGGGATTGCTCGCGAACTTCGGCGAGCTCGTCGGGGACGAAGTGCGCTTCCGGCCGAGTCAGGCGTGGGTGCTGGATGCGCTCCTCGAGCAGGTGCCCGAGGTGAGAGCCGACGCGCAGTTCGCCGAGCGGCGAAAGCGAATCCGCGAACTCGATGGAATCGAGCCCAGAGAAGAGTGTCCCAGTTTCGATGGCATCCTGCGCCCCTACCAGCGCGACGGGCTCGCCTGGCTCGCCTTTCTCCGCGAAACCGGGTTGGGGGGATGCCTCGCCGATGACATGGGGTTGGGAAAGACGGTCCAGGTGATCGCGCATCTCGAGGACCTTCGGGCGAAGGGGGAGCTGGAGCGTCCGGTCCTGGTGGTCGCGCCCCGCAGCGTGGTCGAGCACTGGGCACGCGAGACCGCCCGCTTCGCGCCGGGACTTCGAGTCGTCGATGCCTCAGGATCGGATCGCGAGGCGCGGCGCTGCGAGATCGAGGGGGCGCATCTGGTGCTGATCACCTACGCGATCCTCCGCATCGATATTCGCACTCTGCATCAAGTTCGATTCGACACCGTGATCCTCGACGAGGTGCAGGCGATCAAGAACGCGCGCAGCCAGACCGCGAAGGCGGCGCGACTGATCCTGGCGGATCATCGCCTCGCCATGAGCGGAACTCCGATCGAGAATCACCTCGGCGAACTGTGGTCGCTGTTCGAGTTCCTCCAACCCGGGATGCTCGGGCGCGCGTCGCGCTTCGGCGCCTTGGCGGCCGGGGACGACGGCGACGGTGGGGAACGCTTCGGCTCCGGGCTGGAGCTGCTCGCGGGCGCGGTGCGGCCGTTCGTCCTGAGAAGAACGAAGAGCCAGGTCGCGCCCGACCTCCCCGAGCGGACGGAGGCGACGATCACCTGCGAACTCGACCCGAATCAGCGTGAGCTGTACGACGAACTCCTCGAGCACTACCGGGCGGCGCTCCTCCCGGAGGCACGCACGGTCGGGCTCGGTGCGATGAAGATGCGGGTCATCGAGGCGCTCCTGCGGCTCCGTCAGGCGGCGTGTCACCCGGGGCTGCTCGATCCAAATCGTCGTGGCGAATCGAGCGGGAAGCTCGAGACGATCGTCGAACGGCTCGAAGAGCTCCGGGACGAGGGGCACCGCTGCCTCGTGTTCTCGCAGTTCACGAAGTTCCTCTCGATCGTTCGCGACCGGCTCGACGAGCGCGGCATCACCTACGAGTACCTCGATGGCCGTACGCGTGACCGGCAGCGGCGGATCGATCGGTTCCAGCTCGAGGGAAAGAGCACCGCGTTCCTGATCAGCCTGAAGGCGGGAGGGCTCGGCCTGAACCTGACCGCGGCCGACTACGTGTTCATCCTCGACCCGTGGTGGAACCCGGCGAGCGAGGCGCAGGCGATCGACCGCGCCCATCGGATCGGGCAGACCCAGCACGTCTTCGCTTATCGCCTGATCGCCCCCGGCACCGTCGAGGAGAAGATCACCAAACTCCAGGAGAAGAAGCGGGCGCTCGCGGATGCGATCATCCGCGCGGACGAGGGACTGGTGCAGTCCCTGACCGCGGATGACCTCAAATTCATACTTTCGCGGTGACAGACGGGCGATCGACGCGATCCAGCGTGCCGGAACTCGCCCCGGGAAAAGGCTGAGCTCCTCCCGCCTCCCCCCCGGTTCGAGCGATGGGACGACGCGCCGGACGGAGCACTCGGAACGACCCAGTTCGCCGTGAGCCCCCAGGCCCGGGATTCAGCCTTGTTCGGGCATTCTCCAGCCACTATGCTACAGGGCTGATCGAGCGATCACATCCCGCCAGGATCCGATCGATCGACCACTTATGTCGTTGTACCTCGGGCCGACTCGAGAACCACCAACGGAGGAGATCTCAGGAGGATGCACATGCGCTCTACCACGAAGTTCGCATTTGTTCGACTCATCGCAGTGGGCTTGCTCGCGCTCGGGGTCGGCGTGCCCGCCACCCTGTCGGGGCAGACCTTCTTCGATGGATTCGACACGTACGCCGCAGGGTCGACCTGCCCCGCAACCGGCGGTTGGTCGGGGTGGGATGCCAGCGCGGCCTCCTGCGGGATCACCTCGGCTGCCCAGTCGCTGAGCCCGCCGCACTCGCTCCGGGTGATCGCTCCCGCGGGGGACGCAGTGAACATCATGTCCGGATTCACTTCCGGGGTGGTGGTCGTTTCCGCGGATGTCTACATCCCTGCCGCGAGTGGCACCGACGCCTACTTCATCATCTTGAACAGGTACTCGCACGGCGGACCCAAGAACTGGTCGGTCCAGGTCGAGATGAACGAGGCGACCGGCGTGGTTCAGGATCAGGGAGGGAGCGGTATCCCCGCGGGACCTCCGCTCGCCGGAGCCGTCGTCTCCAACGCGTGGGTGCCGATCGTCTGCATCATCGACCTGAACGCGAACACGGTGGACGTCACCTACAACGGGCTCTCCCTCGGCGGCCCCCGCCCGTGGCAGGTGGGCGGAGACGACGCGGTGGGTGCCTTCGATCTGTTCGTGCCGACCGGTACGGCCTTCTTCGACAACATCAGCGTGGTCACGCAGCTCAACGATGAGGCTGCCAGTGCGCTCGACATCACCGGGCTCACCTCGGTGACGACCGACACTACGGCGGCGACCAATTCGGCCGATCCATTCGACAGCTTGACCTGTCCGGGGACCGGCCTCGGCACGTGTCAGAAAGACGTTTGGTTCCGGTGGACCTCACCGGGCAACGGGGACCTCACCGTCGACACCTGCGATCCGGGTG
>JAQBGV010000217.1:0-17007 GCA_032128395.1 Planctomycetota bacterium
CCCCGAGAGCTGGAGGCGCGGGCTGGCAAGCTCGCTTCGCAGGATGAGCTGCTCTCCGTAACGCTTGCTCGTGACCCGGACCCGCTCCACGTCCCGGATCGAAACGGTCTTCAGGTGGGCTCGCCCCTCGACGTCGGAGACGACCTCGAGCCTCTGCGCGAGCTCCTCTGGGATGACGTGGGTCCCCTCGCTGTGGACAGTGGGGCGCACCGCGGCGTTCGCGACCGGTTCGCCGTCGGGGCCCAGGATCTCGAGCGTGGAGGCGGAGGGGTCGTTCCGCCGCAGGACCATCCTCACCTCGCGCCCGGCGGGCGGAGTGTAGGCGTTGAGCCTCAGGAAGCCGACGTCGGCCCCGGATCACGCGAACCAGCTCCTCGTAGATCGCCCTCAGGCGTTCGGGGTGCGGCTGGGTGCTCTCCGTTCGAAGCGCGCCGTATTCGACCAGGCGAAACGAGGGCCCCGTCCCGTCGATGACCCCCCACCCCATCTTCGCGAGCCCCGGGTCGACGCCGAGCACGATCCGCTCCCGCGAGAAGATCATCGTTCTCCCTCCCGACGCCGGTAGATCACGCGGACTGGCACCTCCGGGAAGGGGAGGATCTCGCGCAGCTGGTTCTCGATCGCGCGGCGATAGCCCGGGGAGAACCATCCGGGGCGATTGACCTTCAGGACGATCGTCGGCGGCAACACCGAGACCTGGGTCGCGAAGTAGATCTTCGGGGCCTTGCCCGGCCGCGCCCGGTAGCGGACCTTCTCCCGCACGATCTCCATCGCGCGGTTCAGCTCGCCGGTACCGACCCGTAGGCTTCCCTGTTTCGCGAGCGACTGCACGAGTCCGATGCACGCCTCGACGTTCTTCGCATCGATCGCCGAGATGAAGACCACCGGCGCGAAATGGAGCGCCTCGAGCTGCTTCGCGAGGTACTCCTCGTAGTTCTCGGTGCTCGAGTGCTCCTTGACCAGGTCCCACTTGTTGACCGCGATCACCGTCGGACGATGCCGGGTGAGCACTTCGTGGGCGATCCGCTTGTCGAGCTGGGAGACCCCGTGGACCCCGTCGACGACGAAGATCACGACGTCGGCGCGCCGGATCGCCTCGATCGCGCGCACCTGGGAGTAGAACTCGACATCGTCCTTGAGTTTCGCGCGCCGGAGGATCCCGGCGGTATCGACGGCGACGAACTTCTTGCCGTCCTTCTCGAAGCGAACGTCGATCGCGTCGCGCGTCGTCCCGGGGATTTCGCTGACGATCACCCGCTCCTCGCCGAGCAGCGCGTTGATGAACGTCGACTTCCCGGCGTTCCGGCGCCCGACGATCGCGATCTTGAGGGCAGGTTCCTCGCGCACGCCGGACTCCCCCACCGGAAGCTGCGCGGCCGCCTCTTCGATCAACTCGTGGACGCCGATCCCGTGCGCAGCGGCGATCGGCCAGGGATCTCCCAGTCCGAGTCGGTAGAACTCGGCGAGGTCCTCGCGGGTCGCATCCGACTCGCACTTGTTCGCCACCAACATCACCGGCCGCCCGCCCCCCCGGAGCTTCAGGGCAACCCTCTCGTCGAGGGGGTGCACCCCGCTCCGACCGTCGACGATGAACAGGATCAGTTCCGAGTTCGCGATCGCTGCGTCGATCTGGGCGTGGATGTCGTCGTCGAGCTCGGGTGCATCGACGATCCCGACCCCGCCGGTGTCGAACACTTCGACCAGTCGGTTCCCCAACTCGAGATCGACCGAGATCCGGTCGCGGGTCACTCCCGGCTGGTCGTGCACGATGCTCACCCGCCGACGGGCGAGGCGGTTCAACAGGGTCGACTTACCGACGTTCGGGCGGCCGACGATCGCGATGCGCGGGATCATCGAATTCCACCATCTGCGGGGTGCCCCACCTCCGGTCGGAACGCGAGCAGATAGAGGAGCGCCGCAACCGTCTTGCCGTCGGTGATCCCGCCGTCTCGCACCAGCTGTCGGGCCTCGTCGAGGCTCCGGATCGAAATGTGGATGAATTCGTCCTCGTCGAGATTCTGCTGCGTAGGCTCGAGGCCGGTGGCGAGAAAGATGTGCATCCTCTCGTCGCAGAATCCGGGGGTCGGGTAGAAGACGAGCAGTGGCTCGATGGAGCGCGCGCGGTAGCCGGTCTCCTCCTCGAGTTCGCGGGCGGCGGCGGCGAGGGGCTGCTCCCCCGGCTCGAGGACACCGGCGGGGAGTTCGATGAGGTCCCCCCCGAGGGCGGTGCGGTGTTGCACGACGAGCACCACGCGGCCGTCGTCGAGGATCGGCAGCACGACTGCGGCGCCCGGGTGGCGCACGACATCACGCTCGGCGATCGTCCCGCTCGGAAGTCGCTCCTTGACGAGGTGCATGGCGTAGCGAACCCCGCGATAGGCGGGGACCTCCTCGATGATCTCGAAGCGGGTACGGGGTGACCCCTCCGCAGCGGCATCCTCTCGCGTCACGTGAACGATCCATTTCTCTGGCGTAGTAGATCTCGCGGCGCGGGATGTTACAGGAGACCAGAGCCAGTGAACAACGTCAGGGCACGATTCCGTCGCCGTTTCTCGAGTCCTAGTCGTCCAGTTGCGACTCCAGGCGCCCCTCCCCTGCCCTCAGCGTCACCATCAGGATCGACAGGTCCGCCGGGGTCACCCCCGCGATCCGGCGGGCAGCCCCGAGCGTGCGGGGCCGGAGGTGGGTGAGCTTCTCCGCCGCCTCCCCTCGAAGTCCGGGCACCGCCATGAAATCGAGCCCCTCGGGGATCCGCCACGCCTCGAGTCGATGGAGCCGCTCGACCAGTCCCTGCTGGCGCTCGATGTAGCTCTCGTACCGCGCGTGGATCCGCACCTGCTCGCGGACCCCGTCGTCGATCTCCCAATCGGCGACCGCGGGGTGCAGCTGGATGAGATCATCGAAGGTCGCCCCCGGGCGTCGCAAGCGAGCGAGAAGCTGCTCGGTCCCGCTGAACGTGCGCCGCAGCCGTTCGAGGGTCTCTTCGATGGCGGCGCGCTTCGCGACGATCCGATCGGTCTCTTCCGGGGGAAGCAACCCGAGCCGCACCCCGTGTTCGACGAGCCGCAGGTCGGCGTTGTCGTGCCGGAGACGGAGGCGGAATTCTGCACGCGACGTGAACATCCGGTACGGCTCCCGTGGGTCGCAGCGCACCAAGTCGTCGGCGAGAACTCCGACGTAGGCCTCCTCGCGTCCGAGGATGAACGGGTCATCCCCGCGGAGCGCGAGCGCGGCGTTCACCCCGGCGAGGAATCCCTGCGCGGCCGCCTCCTCGTACCCCGACGTCCCGCAGATCTGCCCAGCGAGGGACAGACCACCGATCCTGCGCGCCGCGAACGTCACGTCGATCTGATGCGGCGGAAAGAAGTCGTACTCGACCGCGTAGCCGTGCCGGAGGAACTCGACGTTCGCGAGCCCGGGGATCGTCCGCACCAGCGCATCCTGCGCGTCGGCGGGGAGGCTGGTCGAAACTCCGTTGACGTACACCGACTCGGTGCTCCATCCCTCGCGTTCGAGGTGCACGACGTGTCCATCGCGATCGGGGAACCGCACCACCTTGTCTTCGACGGAGGGGCAGTATCGTGGGCCGATCCCCTCGATCACGCCGGAGTACATCGGCGAGCGATGGAGATGCGCACGGATCACCTCGTGCGTCTTCTCGTTCGTGCGCGTGACGTAGCAGTCCATCCACTCTCGCCGCGGCGGCGGCAAGAAGTGGGAGAACCCCTCGGGCTCGGGGTCGGCGGACTGCACCGTCGTCTGCGACAGATCGATCGAGGAGAGCCGGAGACGCGGCGGGGTGCCGGTCTTCAGCCGCCCGGACTCGAACCCCAGGCGGAGGAGCGCGGCGGAGAGGCCTTCGACCGAGCCCTCCCCGATCCGCCCACCGGTGCGTTTCTCCTCGCCGGTGTGCATCAGTCCCCGGAGGAAGGTGCCGTTGGTCAGGATGACCCATCGCGCGGGGACTCGGGAACCATCTTCGAGCACCACACCGGTGACGCGTTCGCCTTCGACGACCAGGTCCTCGACCGCCGCCTCGAGCACGGTGATGTTCTCGGTCGCGCCGATCCGTCGGCGCATCACTTGGGAGTAGAGCTCCTTGTCGACTTGTGCGCGGAGCGAGCGGACCGCCTCCCCCTTCGAGGTATTCAGCATGCGGTAGTGGACCGCGGTCTCGTCGGTGATGCGTCCCATCACGCCGCCGAGGGCGTCGATCTCGCGGGCGAGCTGCCCCTTGCCGATCCCCCCCACCGCGGGATTGCAGGAGAGTGCACCGATCGTGTCTTCGCGCAGCGTGGCGAGGCAGACCTTCGACCCCATCCGCGCGGCGGCGAGTGCCGCCTCGCAGCCGGCGTGACCGCCGCCGACGACCACGATGTCGAATCGATCGGGCAAGGTGCCTCCTGGGAGGGAGGATCGTACCGCGAGTTCCCCTCCCATGATGGGACCGGCTCACCGAAGGGGACGCCTGTCCCGGACGCCACGCCAGCTGGTCCACCGTCCATCAAGAAGGCCCGCCACCGTCTCCTCAGCGATCGCAATTGGTCGGAGTACCGGCTGAGGCCCGCGACCGGTCTCACCGCAGGGCCGCGAGCCGGCCCCAACTCTGGCATCTGAACCTGCGATCGGCTCCACTGGGAGGGGTCCATTCCCTTCTATCGAGGAGCTCTCCATGCCGCGATCCGCGCTCGTCTTTCTCACCCTATTCCTCGCCTCCCCCCTCTTCGCTCAGAGCCCGCAATCGCCGGCCGATTGGCTCGGCCGGCCGGTCGGGACCGACCGGTTGCTCGCCGACTGGGGACAGATCGGGGGGTGGTTCGATGCGCTCGGGGAGGCCTCCCCGCGCGTTCGCATCGAACAACCCGGAGTCTCCACCGGAGGGCGCCCCTTCCGGATTGCGATCATCACCTCGGAGGCGAACCAGGCCCGCCTCGAGGAGCTGCGCACCCTCGCCGGTCGCATCGCCGACCCTCGCGGCCTCACCGCGGCAGACCGGGAGGACCTCCTGGGGCGCGCGCGGCCGATCATCTTCATCTCTTGCAACATGCACTCGACCGAGATCGCCGCGGCGGAGATGTCGATGGAACTCGCGTGGCGCCTCGCGACGAGCGAGGACGAGCCATGGGCGTCCGCCCGGAGCGAAGTGGTGACCGTTCTCGTCCCGACGATGAACCCGGACGGCCTCGACGACGTCGTTTCCTGGTATCGCCGGATCGTCGACACCCCCTACGAGAGCGCAGGTCTCCCCGAGCTCTACCAGCTCTACGCGGGACACGACAACAACCGAGATTGGTTCGCCCTGTCGCTGGAGGAGACACGCATCGTGACGCGGCTCCTGTACTCCCAGTGGCACCCACAGGTGTACTGGGATGTGCACCAACAGGGTTCGACCCGCGAGCGCCTGTTCGTCCCCCCCTTCCGCGATCCGCTCAACCCGAACCTCGACGCGTCGGTCATCGCCGGGATCGGCGCTCTCGGCAGCCGCGCGATGCTCGACCTGACCCGCGCGGGGTTCACTGGCGTGTCGACCGGAGTCAGCTACGACATGTGGTGGAACGGCGGGAATCGAAACGTCCCGGTGCGGCACAACATCATCGGGCTCCTCTCCGAAGCCGCCTCGGCAAACCTCGCGAGTCCGATCTTCATCCCCCCCGGCGATCTCTCCGCGCCGAGCGGGATCGAGACCGGCTACGCGCCGTCGAACCGTTTTCCAGCGCCGTGGCCCGGGGGTTGGTGGCGGATCGGCGACATCATCCGATATGAGCTCGCTCTCGGGGAGTCGCTCCTCGGCAGCCTTGCTCGTGAGCCGCAGAGCTGGCTCCGCGGTGCGCTCGAAGTCGCGGAACGCACGGTCGCCGAGGGCGCGCGCGAAGCACCGAGCGGTTGGCTCATCCCACCCGGCCAGCACGACGCCGGTGCTCTGCGCCGACTCCTCCGCATCCTCTTCTCGCAAGGGCTCGAGGTCGAGCGCGCCACCGCCGCGTTCCTCGCCGATGGAGTCGAGTACCCCGGTGGAACCCTCGTGCTGCGTCGCTCGCAACCGTACGGGAGGTTCCTCCGCGATCTCTTCGAGATCCAGCGCTACCCCGAGGGGCCCTCGCCGTACGACGTCGCGGGGTGGACCCTCCCGCTCCTCTTCGGAGTGCGGCGCGTCGAGGTGGTCGGGGAGCTGAACGCGGAGACGACACCGCTGACGGACTCGAGCGCTGTCGCTTCACTTCTCGGTCAGCCGACGCTGCATCGCAAGGGGGAGGGAGTGCAGGGGAACCACGTCCCGGTCGCGGGCCTCTCCGGGCGGGACACGGACACGATCTCTCGTCTCGTCACCCTCCTCGCCGCCGGTGCGCCCGTCCGGTTCCTTCGAAACGGTCTCGGCGACCATCTCGGGGAGTGGATCCCCGAGGCTGGCTGGGAGGGAAAGGTCCGCACGGCGGGAGGAGATCCCACGACGATCGAAGCCGGGCTTCGCCCCCTCGGGGAGGCGCTCTTCGATGATGCGAACCAACTGAGCATCTCCGGACCGATCCTAGACGCCCTCCCGCGAGTCGGCATCTACGCGCCGTGGTCCGCGAGCATGGATGAGGGATGGCTCCGCTGGACCTTCGAGCACCTCGGGTTCCCCTACACGCAGGTGCGAAATGCACGGATCCGCGCGGGCAACCTGCTCGGGAGCTTCGACGTGTTGATCCTCCCTAGCGTCTCCTCTCGTTCGATAAGGGACGGGCGCGAGGAAGGAAGCGTCTTCCCCGAACTCGCCGGCGGTCTCGACCCGGAGGGTTCGATCGCGATCGAGGAGTTCGTGCGCGCCGGCGGCACCTTGATCGCCTGCGAGAGCGCGTGCCAGTATGCGATCGAACTGTTCGATCTGCCGCTCGAGGACGTGACGCGCCGAACGGGAGCAGCGGAGTTCTCCTGCCCCGGTTCGGTGCTGCGAACCGTTCCCGCAGCTGCCCAGTGGACGGACGGACTCCCCCTCAGCCAACCGATCTTCTTCGCCGGTTCCCTCGCCCTGCGCGCGAAGGAGCCCGCGAAGGACACCCCGACCCGCCAGCAACTCACCCTCGGCGAGTGGCAGCCGCTCCTTCACTACCCCGCGAGCCAAGTGCTCCTGTCGGGTTACATCAAGGGCGCGGAACAGATCACCGGAGCGGCGGCGTGGGGCCGCATCGAAGTCGGCGACGGCGCGGTGCACCTCTTCGGATTCCGCCCCCACTACCGCAGCTGGAGCCACGGGAGTTTCTGGCTGATGTTCCGGGCGGTGCTGCTTCGGTAGTCGCTACCACTCGACTGGGGTCCACTCCTGCGCGGTGATCTCGACCTCTGTCTCGATCACAGCTGCCTCGTGCTGCTGGGCAGTGACTCGGTATTGACCCAGAGGGAGCTCGTACCTCGGCACCCCGAAACCGGCGAACCAATGTCGCCGCGCGAGCGCCGCGTCGAGAACTCCGTCGAGCACTTCGATCCCGATCCACGCTGCCCCGGGAAACCCGGCCGGCAGTGCGGCGACGACCAGGACCCCTCCGGGATCCTCCCCGAGAAGGACCGCCTCCACCCCGATCGGACTCGAAAAGCGGAGGACCTCCGGGGCGAACCCGGAACGTTCGATCACGATCGTGCGCGTCTCGTCCGATGGGGGAACCCAGAACGAGGACTCGCTGTCGGGGTGCTCACTTCGCTGAAGGGACCGCCAGTGACCGTCTGCGGAGACCAGCGAGGCTTGGAGTCGATCGGGCTCCGCACACAGCAGACGCAGACGTTCTGCTTCCACGACGCGGACGCGCTGACGACCTCCGGTCAGCTCGATCCGATGGGTCGCTAGCGCGAGACCCTCGGGGAGGGATGTGGACAGGGTGTACTCGCCGGCGGGGAGCCCTCGGTACGACGCGACTCCGTCTTCCTCTAGGGAGAGGGTAGCATTCGCGGTCGTCCCCCTGAAGCTGACGCGAATGGAACCCAGGGAATGCCCGGGGGAGTCGAAGTGAATCGTGCCGGAGACCGTTGTGACCTCGAGGATGATCGGACGACCGGGCGTGAGCGGGCGATCTCGAAAGAACAGCCAGCTGCCCGTACCCTCGATGACCGCGAAGTCGCCGCGCTCGTGCCCGCTCACCTCGAGGTGGAACGAACCGTCTGGCTGAATCTGGGCCCGGTCGCCGCCCATCCCCGTGAGCTGGATCTCCCCCCCCGCGAGCGGTGCCCCGTCGCGCAGGACTCGCCCCCCCAACTCCCGAGTTTCCGCAAGTTGAACCTCGTACGGAATGATGGTGTCTGCCGCCACGTCGACCGTGAATTCTCGCAGCTTCTTTAGATCGCGCGAGAGCGTGATGCGGTACTCCCCCGCAGTCAGTCCACCGATCGCCGCACGCCCGGAGGGATCCGTGAGTTGGTTTTTCCCGAAGGTACTGCGGTACGCCTGAGCGAGGCGGGGATTCTGCCCGCCGACGAGACTTCTCTCGATCTCGATCCCCGGCACCGGCTCTCCTCCCTCATCGATGATGACCAGGTCGATCGAGGACGGCGCATCGAGCTGGATCCGGAAAGGGGACTCGCTGGCGAGAACCGCGGCGGCGAGGCCAGGTGCGCGGTCCTCGGCGCAGGCGATGATGTCGAGGGCAACGTCCCCTCCGGGTACCAGGCCCTCGTACGATCCTGGTTGCGTTTCCGCGAGCTTGAAGATCCCCATCGGCTCGTGGGGGAAGACCTCCACGGTTGCGGCCCGAACGATTTGACCCATCGCATCGACGACTTGCACCGCAACCGGTCGATGGTCCGAAATGGGCGCGAATACCACCTCGACCGTCTCACCTGCGATGCACTCCACCTCGCTCTCCTCGAGCGGATAGCCCTCGGCCGAAATCCGAACGAAGTACCTCCCGGCGGGGAGATCCCTCTCGATGTAGTCGGCAACGTGCACTCCGCCATAGCTGTGATTCACCCCGAGCCCAGTGAAGAGCATGTTCAGCCGCTCGAGTGGAGGACCCCCGACTGGGCGAACGGTTAGGACGCGGACAATGCCCCCCTGAGGAAGTTCGATCCGCTCCGGGAGGAAGGAGAGATGTTCCACTTCTCCCTCGACCTCGGCATGCCCGGAGGCGCTGACACCGTATCGTCTCGCACCCTCTCCGAGAGGACCCACTCGTGCGACTCCCATTCGATCCGAGCGACCTCGCACCCACTGTCCCGGGTCGCTTGTCGAGACTCGGATCTCGGCTCCCGAGATCGGAAGCCCCGACGCATCGACGACCTGCACCTCCCAGGTCGAACCGCGCTCGAGCACTACCGAGAGCGTCCCATCCCCGACGAGGTCGTGATCCGCCCGGAACCCGAGATAGCCGGGGACCCGCGCCTCGATCGTGTACATCCCCTCCCCGATGTTCCGGAATCGGACGAGCCCATCTTGATCCGAAATCTCCGTGACGCGGGGCAACCCACTCCACCTCGACCCCGGTGCGATCGGCTCGGAGAGCTGCACCAGGGCACGGGAAAGCGGCGAGCCCGCTGGGTCTGTCACCGCGACGATCAAACCACCCGTTCCGCCGACCGCGACGTCCCCGAGATCTCGCTCCTCCCCGGCTACAACCCCGTCGATCTGAATGCGAACGGGGATCGAGCCCGGAACTGCGATCAGGAGACGCAGTGGCATATCGGGGGGGACGAAGGGGAAGCGGAAGGCACCATCCTCCCCCGTGACGTCTGTCAGAATCTCTCGCGGTTGTTCACGGGAAAGGCTCCCCCCCAGATTTCCAGAGCCAGGAAACGCTTCGTTCTTCTGCACTTCGATGACTGCGCCAGAGATGACGTTTCCACCGGGATCCACACAACGTCCCACGAGCGCACCCGGCCGGTCGAGCATGACCTCCACGATCGAACCGTGCTCATCGCTGTCGATCCTCACCTCGGTCTCGACGAATCCGGTCGCCCAGACGATGGCATCGACGGGAGCCGCAGGCAGACCGGACAGCGAGATCACGCCCGAGTCGTCGGTGCGGCCGAAGGCATCGGAGAACCACTCCGATGTCGAACCCGACTTCTTGAGTTGAACCGCGGCTCCGACGATGGGCGCACCGTCATTCGCCGCGACCCGCACGACGATCGCCGCGCCCGGGTCGACGAGCACGTCTCCGAGTTCTACATCGCCACCCACGTCCCCCCACTCGAGCTCCACCGTGAGTGCATCACGAATTCGCAGGGTCCCGGTGGACGCGTCGCTGGCGACCCCTTCGACCGAGAACCGACCGTCCGTCTCGTCGATTTCGGCGAGTGAGTTCCATCGGTCGATCCGCAGTTCCGCGGCCGGCGGAGAGATGGATGCACCGTCGGAGTCGACGAAGCGCCCGTGCAGGTTCCGAGTTGCGCGGAGCACGACTTCGATCTCATCCCCGGGACCGACCTCCGGGGAGGGAAGAGCTGTTTCCCGGCTGGGCCAGAGCAGGAAGTCCGGGTGGCGGACGACGATCTGCTGGGGGTCCCCGGGGATCATGAGCTCGAACCGGCCGTGCACCTCGGTCACATCGCTGCTCGTGCCGAGACTCTCCGCAAGAGCAAGACCGCCCGGAACTGTCCAGCGTCGCCCAGCGGCTTCGACAATCGCACCAGCGATCGGGGCACCGGACTCATCGACCACCACCCCAGTGAGCAGTTGCGTGTCCTCGACTCGGATCTCGAACTCGCTCCCGACCGCCTCTGGGACTGCAGCACGCGCGTAGCCCCGAGCGGCGTCACGCCGAGCGAGGACGATCGCCTCCCCGCGGGGGAGGATGACTCGAAACCGGCCGTCCGAGCCGGAACTCACGGCGGGGAGGGCCCGACCGCGCAAGAGAAACTCCGACCCCGCTCCCCCCGTATTGCTCTCGGTGTGAACCCTACCGATGGCCATCACGAGAGAATCCGCGACCGGGTCTCCGGACGCATCGACGACGATTCCGTCTAGCGGCCAACCCGCCGAGAGCAGGAAAGGTGGGATCGGATCGGACCAAGGAGCGGTCCTGAGCCAGAGCGAGCGGCTCTCTGCGAGATGTCGATCCGAGGACGCGACGAGGGTCGGGGTTCGACTCTCGATCCCCTCGGGCACCAAGAGCGAGAACCGCCCCGATGCATCGGTCACGACGCTTACGATCGTGCGCTCGTCGTCTCGCAGGGACACGGTCGCGCCGGCGATCGGTGATTCCGTGTGGCGGTCGAGAACCACTCCGCCGACCTGGAACGCGTCTCCGCCCGGCAGCTCGGCGACCGGCTCGTTCCCCGTAGTGTCATCGGCGTCGGTCTCCCGAACGGAGGCCATCGCTCCGATCGGCTCTGAGCTGCGCGTGTCCCCCTTGCGGAGATCGCGCGCTCCGCTCCACCACCACCCTGCGGTTGCGGCGAGGACGATGAAGGCAACAACCGTGGCGGTCTTCTTCGCACTCACGAGCGCACCTCCTAGGGCCGCAGCATCCGATGAAACAGAGGGGAGCAGGTCGCTCGACGCGGCGGCGGGATCGCCCGTAGTCAGCGCCGACGCGGTCCCCGCTCCCCCCGCTGTGAGGCCGATCCAAGTGATGATCGGCACCGCCCACTTCCGGCAATCCCCCCCGGACCGGCTGTCGAGGGACTCGCGGAGCTGCACCAGTGCGCGCTGAAGTCGCGAGCGCACTGTCGGCTCCGGATCGCCCGTTCGTCGTGCGATCTCCGCCGCGGACAGATCGTGGAAATAGCGGAGAATGACCGTGCGACGATAGGGCTCCTCGAGGGCGAGCACCGCATCGCTCAGAGCGCGCACGATCTCAACCTGCTCGACCAACTCCTCCGCAGAGGGAGCTGTCGGGGGGCGGATCGCCAACGCCTCGCGGTCATGGCGACGAGCCCGCGCTCGAATTCGGTTGGAGATCAAGCGACGGAGCACGCCGATCCGCCACGAACGCTCCTCCGGATCGACCCGAGAAGACCGGGACAGAGCGACCAGCGCGGTCTCCTGCGCGAGTTCATCGGCGAGATCGGGGTCTGCGACGAGTCGGAGCGCGAGGCCGCGGAGCCAACGCACCTCTTCTCCCCACTTCTCACCATCGTTCGACATCGTCAGCTCCCTGCAAAAGACCCTGAGACCGGCCGCGATGAGCGAGGGCCCGTCCTTATCTTCCGCCGAGGTCCACTTCGATGCAGGCGATGTCTCAAGCTGTGGAGTGGACTACCACTCGATCGTCGTCCTCTGCCCAATCTCCACCCGCGCCTCAGCCTCTGCCAGGGGGCCGTCGGGGCCCTCCACCCGGACGAGATATCGACCCGGGGGGATCGCGAAGAACACCGAGCCTTGACCGAGGGCCTGATGCCGCAAGACGTCGGGGAGCGTACTTTCGAGCGGCTCGATCGTGACTCGAACGCCCGCAAGGGAACCGCCCGGGAATGGAGGCACGAAGAGGAGTCCGCCGGGCTTGCCCTCGAATTCGATCGGCTGTCCAAACCCACCCGCGGGGATTTCCAAGGCCTGGGAGGCCTTCCCGAGCGCGTACAGGATCACCGTAGAGGGGGCTCCACTGCGCGGAATCGGGAAAGCGCACTCGACCGCTTCGTGGGAAGGCCGGTCGAGGCGGCGCCAAGTCCCGTCGGAATCAACGAGCATCGCCTCGATGGGGAATGTGCCGGGGGCCGCGTAGACGGTGAGCAGGTCCGCGGCAACGACCGGGACTTCGATCAGACCTCCATGAATGTCGATCGAGCCTGACGCGATCGCGTGCTGGGGCGGCAGGCCCGCGTGATGAAACTCGTACCTTCCCGGGATCATGTCGAGGAGGTCGGTCGAACCGTCGGAGCCGACCCAGAGAGACCAGGTTCCGCCGACTGGTCCTTCACGACCTAGATCCACCTGGAAGGGCCCTACGGGTCTCACCGACTCGTCGACGAATCGGAACTCGACCGGGACAGTCGCGAACTCGAGCCTGATCTCATCCTCGGGATCGACGGTCACGTCGGGGAAAGACACTTTCGCGAGCCCGAGATGGACTGTGAATTGCACCCGCTCGCGCGCGCCGATCACGGCGCGAAATGCACCGTCGGGGCCGGTTTGGGTCAACGTCTCGCCGTCTGCCCGAATCTGCACTCTCGCAGACGCGATGGGGGCGCCGTTTCGCAGCACTACCCCGTGGATCTCGATCGATCGGGGGAGATCCACGCTGAAGCGGTACCGGGGGCTCGCCGGGATCGTCACCTCCCGATAGCAGAGTCTCTCCCCCGACCGCGAGAGCACTAGGGAGTAGAGACCCGAGGCGAGACCCGAGATCTCGATCCGCCCCTCGGCATCGCTCGGCGCAAGTCCCCGAGAGTCCCCAGTGAACCAGTTCGGTGTTCCCCCCCTCGGATAGAGCTGAGCTTCGACCCCTTTCGCCGGGCCACCATCGGAATCGAGCACGTTCAGATCGAGCGTCGTTCCCGGACGGAGCTCGATCCGCAGCGGGGACATTGTCGGATCTACATCACCGCGCTGTTCGGGGACGAAACCCTCCGCCTGCGCGAGCACCGCGACCCACGCCTCCGGCCGGTCGATCTGCACCCGATACACCCCCGGGAAATCCTCGCGGAATCCCCGACTCCCCACCCCCGCTCCGACCATTGAGTGGATGCTGAGACTTCCATCAAATACCGGGAGACCTTTAGAGTCCACGAGCAGTACCACAAGCTCCGGAGCGACTTCGGGTGCGTAGACGATCTCCGCAACCTCTCCGACTCGGCACTCCACGGTTTCGGAGAAGGTGGTGTACCCTTCGCACAAGACATCGACCCAGTACTTTCCGGGACCGAGTCCACCTACGAGGACTCCCTCGCCTCGACCGTAACCGACGATCGGGCCACTGATCCCGCCATCGAGCCGGTGCTGCACCTCATCGAAGGGAGGCCCCCCTTCCGGGCGGACGTACCGGATCTGCAAGGATGCCCCTCGCGAGAGCACGTGGCGAGCGGGGAGGTCCGTGTACGTGGAGACGTAGTCCGAGAACCGCACGGAGTCAGCCTTGTCGATCGTGTAATAGAGCGGCAGTGACGGGAGAGGAGAGACGCGCGCCCGACCATCCACATTCGTGGTCGCCTCGGCCCGTTCCCACTGAGTCTGGTTGGACGTTTGGATCCTCACCCCTTCGATCGGAACTCCATCACCATCCGCGACCTGGAGCTCCCATGCTTCCGCGGGCTCGAGCATGACCTCGGCCCGAGTCTCCTCGGTGATCCCATCGCAGTGGAGATCGATCACTTCTCGTGCGACCCGACGTTCTTCAGCCCGCACGACGATCGTGTACTCCCCTTCCGGGAGGCCCGTGAAGCGGAGACCACCGTCATCAGCGGTCGGAGCACTCACGCGATCTCCCTGTGGATGCAACACCCCGGGTCGGGGCGACTTCGAAATCTCGACCGATGCGCCCGCGACCACCGACCCAAAGCGATCGGTGACCCGAACGAATATCGTGCACCCGCTGCCGAGCACGAGCGATCCCAAGTCGCGCACTTCTCCCGACGCGAGTGCATCGATGGCGACCGAGTCCGGGAGTGCTTTCTCCGGGGTGGCGAGCAATTGCAGTGCGACTACGGGTGGGACGTGCGGAAATCGAAACAGACCGTCCTCCCCGGTGCACTCCTCCAGAATCGTTCGGGGTACGTCCGGCGGTAGGAGATTTTGTAAGTAGGTGCCGAGCTGGACGTCCGCCAGTTCGAGCTTCAGGGTACATCCGACCAGAGGAACACCGGAAGGATCGACGACCCGACCTTGGAGCTCAGCCGGTCGCTGGAGCGTGATGGCGAACTCGTCCCCCGACTCGTCTGACCCGTCCGTCACAGTCACTGCCAGTTCGCTCGTCGCGAGCCCTGGCGCCCAGGCTACCAGGCGAGTGCTCGCAGGAGCCAGTCCGGTGAGCCGCGCGATTCCGACGTCATCGGTGTAGGCAACCGGGTCGGGTGTCGTCCACCCAGAAGTTTCCGGATTCGTGGCGCGAACTCCGGCCCCCGGGATCGGCGTGCCTCCCGTGTCCACCACTCGGACCGCGAGAGTCGTCCCGAGTTGGAGCTCGATACGGCCCAGATCGTGTTCTCTGGATCCACCCGGCCAGACGAGTTGCACCGGCGCGAAACCAGGAATGCGCAGTTCTCCTCCGGAGGACTGCGGATCCACACGGTGGATTTCCAGCGACCCGTCTCGCTCGAGTCTTCCTAGGACGGTCGCTCTTCCGATCGCCAGTGACGCGAGCAGCGGTCCCGAGAAGTCCGGAGCCCCCGCGGGAAACTGCACGGAACCGAGCAAGCGGCGAGCGCGGGTCAGGACGATCTCGTGTTCACGACCGAGGCTGAGCGCTGTGTTGTCAGCCTTCCGATTCCACCAGAACAAGAAGTCGGGATGGTCGATCTCGAGGTCCTGAGCGACACCGGGGGTCGGAATTGCGAATCGACCCGATGCGTCGGACTCGACGTGGAACGGCCGCGCCCCGCCGTCGAACGGAATGCCGTCGGGGGCGGGGATCTCTCCTGTCGCGCTCACGCGGGCGCCCAAGATCGGTGCGCCAGACTCGTCGACGACTCGTCCGCGGATGCGATCGCCAGCGGAGAGTTGGATCACCACGGTTCGTCCGAGATCTTCCGGAATCGAAACGAGGGCGGACCCGAACGAGGAGGAGACTCGGGCGAGGAGATAGGCCTCCCCGCAGCAGATCAGAAGCTCCACCCGACCGCTCTGGTCCGTGTACTGCGTATCGGGGATCGAGGCACCCCACCTGACCAGTGACCCATTCGCCGCGTGATTGTCGTGGGTCGTCACATGACCCCAGGCGGTGACCTCTGCCGCTCGGGCCGGTTCACCATCTTCATCACGAACCTCGACGACGACCGGAGTCCCCTCGATCAAGAAGAAGGGTGGAATCGGAGCGGACCAGGGATACGTGGTTCGAGCGAGGAAGAAGTTCGCCGGGAGATGGGTTGCGGACCGCACCTCGATCTTCGCGCTCCCCGTCGGTGCACGGTTCTGGCGATCGAGGGTCCACCGCCCGGAAGCATCGGTTCGAGTCGTTGCGACCACACTCCCATCGACACGCAGACGGACTTCCGCACCAGAGATCGACTCTGCGCTATGGCGGTCGAGCACGGACCCCATGATTTGAACGATCGCACGATCGACGGGACTGTCATCGACCGGCACACCCTCTTCGCGCGCTGCGATCCGGCTACCCTCCTCGAGAAGCGAAGTCCCTCTCGTTCGCGATGGCTGCTCAGCTGAGTCCTTCCTCGTGATCCGGAGACCGCCGGCCAGCATGAGCAGGAGCAAGGCTCCGACCGTCACGATCTTCTTCGCACTCAAGAGGGCACCTCCCAGGATCGCAGCACTCGAGGAAACAGGGGGGAGCGACTCGGTCGACGCGGTGGCGAAAGGTCCCGCCTCCAGCGCCGACGCGGAACCCGCCCCCCCCACTGTGAGGCCGAGCCAAGTGATGAGCGGCACCGCCCACTTCCGGCGGTCCCCTCCGGAATTCCGGTCGAGCTCCTCGCGCAGGCGCTCGAGTGCGCGGCGCAATCGCGACCGCACCGTCGGTTCCGGTTCCCCGGAGCGGCGGGCGATCTCGGCTGAGCTCAGATCGTGGAAGTAGCGGAGGATCAGCGTGCGGCCGAGGGGCTCATCGAGAGCGAGGATCGACTCGATCAATCGCTTGTGGATCTCGACCTGCTCAGCGAGTTGCTCGTACGGTTGTATCGCCTCGGGAGAAGCGACGCGAGCTTCCCGTCGGGCGCGGCGTCGGCTCTCGCGGCTACTGTTGAAGATCAGCTTTTTGAGGACCCCGACCCGCCACGGACGCTCTTCGGGGTCAGGGGGGCGGGAGCGAGCGAGAGAGAGGAAGGCGGTCTCCTGCACGAGGTCGTCGGCGAAGTCCGGATCGGAGACGAGCCGGCGCGCGAGGGCGCGCAGCCACCGGATCTCCTCGAGCCATCGCTCGCCGTCGTGCTGCATCGCGCCCCTCTCCTCACCCCCCGCCTCGGGAGGGTCCCGTCATCATCACCATCATCATC
>JAQBGV010000218.1:0-8191 GCA_032128395.1 Planctomycetota bacterium
CTGCACTGGGCCGCTCTGCACTGGGCCGCTCTGCACTGGGCTGCTCTGCACTGGGCCGCTCTGCTCGGGGTGAAGGGACCGGAGGTGACACCACCCGCGCTTCCACCGCCGCAGGGGGTCCTTCCGTCCGCGCTCTCGCCGGATCGAGTTCGGTGGTGGGCCGCTCCTCCGAGGAGCCAGGACGATCCCGTAGCTCCTTGCGACGTCGACTTCGTCCTCCACTGCGGATCTCGCCGACTCCACTCTTCGCCGTCACTGCTTCGCCGGGAGTGCGCACACCCGTGGTCTCTGTTCGCGCCTCCGCCGGCGAGTTCTCGGATCGACCTCGCGACTGGGTCGACTTCCGGATCGACTGAACCAGTTCCTGGCCATCGACCCGAGTCTCGATGACACAGTCGAAGGCGGATCGTTCCGACGGCTCGAGCACCGGGAGAACCACGAGGACCTGGGGAAGTTCGTCACTGAGTCGGTGCAGCGCCTCGAGGGTCTTCGCGACCCGATGACGATCCATCGCCCGAAACGGCTCGTCGAGGAAGAGGAACTGCGGCGCGCGCGTGACCGCCCCGACGAACGCCTGTGCGAAGGTCAGGCGGAAGCCGAAGCTCAGCCCCTCGAGCGTCCCGCCGGAGAGCTCGTGCGTGTCGAGGAAGTCGCTCTTCGCGCCGGTGAAGAGGCGCAGATGGAAATCCGGGGTCACCTGCAGGTCCTGATAACGGCCATCGGTCAAGAAGGGGAGCAGCCGGCGGATTCCCTTCCCGAGGCTCGGGCCGGCCCGGTGGCGGATCGAGTCCGCGGTCTCGCCGAGCAACTCCTGGGCGAGGTGATGCACATCCATCTCCTCGCGCAGGTCCGCTACTTCCTTGCGCAACTGCACGCTCTTTTCCTCGAGCTCTGTGCGACGGCCATCCTGCTTCTGGTACTCCCGGATCTCCGATTGCACCCGATCCCGCTTCGACTGCTGCTTCTTCAGCAGTTCGGAGGCCTCTTGAACCTGCTTGCGCAGCGCTTTCGCCTCGGATCTTGCCGCGGCGAGGATCCGTTGATCGGCCGCCGCCAGATCGCGGAAGAGGTCCCCGTCCTCAGTGCGGATCGTGTCACTGACCTTCTTCTTGAAACGGTCGAGACGCTCCGCGACCGCCTCGTGGCGGACTCCATCGAGGAAATCGGCAACGATCGCGATCGGGCTCTTCCCGGAGTTCTGGCGGAACTGAGCGAGCGCTCCGCGGGTCCCCTCGGCACCCTCCCTGTCCATCGCCAGGCGAGAGAGCGCCCCGTCGGCGTCGAGCATCTCGCCACGAGAACGCGACGCGGCTCCTGCGAGCGCGGACGCGACGAGCCAGGAGAGCGCTCCGAGCGCGACCACTGCAAAACCGGTCCCGCGGTGATCGCCGAAAGAAGTGGGTGTGATGCGATTTTCTTCACCAAGCAAGAAGTACGTGTCGGAGAGCCCGACGAAGGCGAATCCGGCCCCGAGGATGAAGATGAACAGTGCGGCGTTGTTTCGGGCTCGGCGTCCGGAGCGACTCCTCATCAGGCGCGCGGACTCTTCGCGCTCGCGGGCACCGAAAGAATCGCTCCCATCGCCGTCGAGTCGACCTGCGAGTGCACGCTCGGCACTCTCGACGACCCCACCGAGCTCCTCGGCCTCCTCCCCCAGCCGATCGAGGCGGTCGAGTCCATCGAGAATGGATGCGCGACCCTTCTCGCCCTCCGGGGGCGCTGGTTGGGCAGCGCACTCGCGACGCAGTCCGCCGATCTTCTGCCGAAGACTCTCCGTCGGGACCTTCCCGAGTCCGGCGAGCCGCTCCCCGAGTCCAGCTCGGCCGGACACCCGCTCTTCGAGCTCCTGAAGCTGAGCCTGGAGCCGCCGCTGCTCCTCCTTGAGCGCCCCGACGCTCTCGTCGTGTCCGGAGAGTGCCTCCTCGAGTTCGGGAATCTTCTCGACGTGGGGCAGATACCTGGCGATCTGTTGTTCGTTCCTGCGGATCTGAGCCTGGATCTCTCCGAACCGTTCTTCGAATTCGCCGATGCGTTCTCCCGCGGACTCCCGAGCGGAGAGCAGCACTTCGACTCCGGTCATCCGGTCGAGATAGTCCCGCATCTTTTCGGGAGAGCGAGGGAAGTCGCGCTCCGCGAGGTAGAACGACCGGAGGAAGTCGTCGAACCCGAAGCGCAGGCGAGTCTCGAGTTCCTTCGCGACCGGCATCGATCCGGAGGCGACCTCTTCGGTACGAGTCGGATCGTCGGCGTCGACCCGCAGGAGTCGCGCGTAGTTCGTGCCGTAGCGGTCGATCTCACGCCAAACGCGGAAGATCCCCTCGTGCTCGAACTCGAGCTCGACGACACACTGGTCGCGATCCCAATGGATCAGGTCGAGGATCGACCCGCGGGAGACCGAGAGCGTCTTTCCGAAGAGGGCGAATTGGATCAACTCGCCGATCGTGGTCTTTCCCCCCTCGTTCTTGCCGATGATGCCGACCAGTCCCCGCTCCGGGAAGTCGGTGAGATCGAGCCGGCGGAACTTCATGAAGTTTTCGGCGCGGATGGAGCGGATCAGCATCGATCGTCCCCCCCCCCATGCTGCCGGATCAGCCGCTCGGCGAGTTCGAAGGCGCGCTGATGGATCTCACTCGCCCGACCATCCGCCGTCCCTTCGAAGCTCCGCTCCTTCTTCGCGAAGTGGCGGCGGAATTCGTCGAGAGGAGTCTCGATCTGCAGCGAGGTCAGGATTCTGCCACGCGGAGGGCGCTCGGGATCTCGATCGGTCATCGCGGACTCGTCCTGCTCCGGGTCCAGGGGTCTCGGGCCCCCTCGAGGGGACCCACTCTCAGCGCATTGCGCGACACCACGCCTCCGAGGACAACACGCGCCTTCGAAGACACCACGCATTCGAGGACACTACGCCTACGAACCAGTGAGATGCCGACGCACCCCGCGGATCGCCTGGCAACACGCCTCGCCGGAACTGAACCGGCTCTCCGGCTCGACGTGCATCATACGGTCGACCAGCGCATCGACCTCAGCCGGAATCGAGGGGTCGACCTTGTCCAGCGGGGTCTTGTTCCCCGCCAGTGCCTTCATCATCACTTCAATCGGGCTATTGCCGTCGAAGGGGACGACGCCGGTCAGCATCTTGTAGAGGGTGACCCCGAGGCTGTAAAGGTCGCTGCGCGCATCGGCGAGCCGGAAATCACGCGCCTGCTCGGGTGACATGTAGTACGGCGTCCCCAGGATCGACCCGGCCTGGGTGATCGCGCTCGCGTCTTCATCGAAGGTCCGCTTCGCGAGTCCCAGGTCGGCGACCTTTGCGACGCCCTCCTTGGTGAGGAGGATGTTCTCCGGTTTCAGTCACGGTGCACGATCCCGCGACTGTGTGCGTGCGTCAGGGCGGACGCGACCTGTTCGGTGATCGACAGCGACTCGTCGAGCGGGAGCTTCCCGCGGCGCTTGATGATCTGGTTGAGGTTCTCCCCCTCGATGAACTCCATCGTGAAGTAGAAAGACCCCTCCGACGCTCCGGCATCGATGATATGGATGATCCCCGGGTGACTGAGTTCGGCGACCGCCCGGGCTTCCTGGACGAAACGCTTGATGAAGGTCGAGTCCTTCGCCAACTCCGGGGCGAGGATCTTCAGGGCGACGATCCTTCCGAGGTGTACCTGCTCCGCCTGGTAGACCGTTCCCATCCCGCCTCGGGCGATCCGCCGGAGGATCTTGCAGCCACCGATCTCGCGACCGATGTAGGGGTCCTTCCCTTCCTCCCCCATCTCGGGAGGGAGCTTGAAACTTCGATCCGAGCGAGAGGGACGATTGCTCGAGAAGATCAACTCGCCGCTGCAACGGGTGCAGAAGTAGAGATTCTCGCGCGAGTAGTCCTGGATCTGCACCTCGAGGTCACAGGTCGGACAGTAGAGGAACAGGTAGCCGAGGTGGGCGAGGGTCTCCTTGAGATCTTCGAGACCGATGATGCCTCGGGCGACCAGAATGTTCCCGATCGGCACCGTCTGCCCCCGCTTGGTCAGGTCGACCTGGGCAGCGACACACTCGCGCACCTGCGAGAGGCTCGCGAGACGCCGGCGGACCAGCTCCTGGCCGAGCCGCAGCGTCGGATCGTGCGATTCCCGATTCGCGGTCTTCGCCAAGTTCCTCAACTCTCCAGTGCGGCTACGATGCGATCGACCTCGACGTGCTCGGAGACCATGCTCTGCACGCGCGCGATCTTCTCCGCATCGTTCGGTTGGATGCGCAGCGGCATGTCGTGGATTCGGCTCGCGACGGTGTACGAGTCTTCGCGCGCGAGGAACACCGGGATGCCGGCGGTCCGCAGAAGCTCCAAAATTCGGTCGTGGGGGCGGATTCCCCCGCTCAGCACCAGCCCCGATGGCCCTCCCCCCTCCTGCTGAGCCGTGGCGCAGACGGTGACGATCACATCCTCCCGATCCCCCGGGGTGATCACCAGACCATCCTGTTCGAAGTACTCGATCGCCCGGTGCGGCATCATCGCTCCGATCCGGACCGATCGGATCGTCCGGGACGCCTTCGCCTCGCCGCAGAGCATCTCACCATCGAGATACTCGGAGACCTGGAGAAAGTGGAATGTGTTCAGGGCGGGCTCCTCGGGGATCACCCCGAAGAGCTTCAGGCCGAGATGATCGAGGTGACTCTTTGCGTGGTCTCGGTAGGTCTCGAGCTGGTCCGCGGGGACGCGGTTGATCACCGCCCCGAGGACATTCACGCCCTCCGCCTCGAAGTATCCGCGACTCAGTTGGATCGAATCGATCGCGTTTCGCTCGAGCTGCTGGGTCGCCGCTGCGAGCAGGACCCTAGCGCCCAACTCCTTCGCGATGCGCGCATTCGAAAGACCGAGACAGGTCCCCAGCGCCGCATGGCCGGTCCCCTCGACGACGACGATGTCGCGCCCATCCGAAATCGCTCGGAACGACTCGCGGATCTTCTCGAGCATCCGCTCCGACTCGCTCGGCGAGACTTTTGGCCAGATCGATGGACTGACGGTCAGGGGGGACATGTCTTTGATGTTCGATCGGGTCTGGCAGACCTTGTCGATCAGCATCGCGTCGATGTCGATCCCATCCTGACCCGCCTTGACCCGCGCGAGCCCGACCGGCTTGATGAAGCCGACCCTGTCGAAGGTCGAGCCGAAATCGCTGACCAGTCCGAGCGTGAGGAACGTCTTCCCGCCCCCCGGGGCGGTGTCGGTGATGTAGAGCGGCGCTCTCATGGAGCATCCTCCCAGTCGTTGTCATCCGCATCGGGAATGGGTTCCCGGTCCGGCCCCGCGTTGCGGGGGAAGTCATCGAGCGCAGTGAGAATCTCTCGCGCACGAGGTCCGAGAGCACGGAGCCGTATCGATCGAGCTCCCTGAGAGTGGGCAAACTCGATGCTGAGTCGGTCATCGGGGAGCAGGCCGGCGACGCGCTCACCCCACTCGACCGCGACGACACCACGAAGTGTCATCTCATCCCACCCCTGTTCCAGGAGCTCCTCGGGATCCTCGAGACGGTAGGCGTCGAGGTGGAAGAGAAGGACCCGGCCGCGATGGATGTGACAGATCGTAAAGGTCGGGCTTCGCACCGGATCGACGACCCCTAGCCCGCGGGCGAGCCCACGGACCCAACAGGTCTTTCCGGCACCGAGCTCCCCCCGGAGGTCGATCAGGTCACCGGCCCGGAGGTGAGCACCGATTCGCTCCCCCAAGGATTCCGTAGCGCCGGGGGAGGACGAGGGGACGATCCGTTCCATCGGTTCGCCGCCTGGCATCCGGTCCATCCGGCGATCCGTCCATCCGGCTCGTTCCTCGCCCACGCAAGTCCGTTCGAACGCGAACTGTAGCAACCGGGCCGGAGCGTGACAAGCGAGCCGGAGGAGGCTGGAGCTGGCGGGTCGAGTCACCGATGATGGGGTGGGAGGTTCCTTGACCCGTCGATACGCCTTCGGGCTGCTGCTCAGCGGTGGAATCCTGACCTTCGCCATCGGCGTCGCCGGAGCTCAACAGGGCGCGAGCCGGCCGCTGGGGGACGAGGCACGGGACATGGGGCCGGTGCGGGTCCCTTGCGCACTCCCCCCTTGGATCGACGGCGACCCCCTCACGGCGATCGGGCGGCAGCTCGAGGTCGGGGACGGAACCTCGGGGCGGGAACTGCTCCTCCGTCTCCTGCGCGAGCGAGGAAGCGCCCTGATCCTCTCCCCCGACACCGACGCGACGACCCAGATCGACCCTCCCTGGTTCGTGCTCGCTCGCTGGTACGCGGCACTCCCTTCCCCCTCCAAAGAGCGCCTGCGACTCCCGACGAAGTTCGCCGAGCGCGAGTTCGGGAGCGGAGCTGTCGACGGCGCGAGTCCACTGATCTGGTTGGAGGGACTCGAGGACCTGGCGCTCCGCCGGTTGGAGGAAGCGATCGAGTCCGGCGACCACGACACCGCGACTCTGCTCTTGCGTCGACCCGGTCTCACCGAACGACTGCACCCGAGGCTGCGATCGTGGAGCATGAGTTCCTCCCCCCCCCTGCCCGCCCCCGCTCCGACCCCTCCCCCGTCTTTCCGGAGGCTCACCCGATTCAGAAACCAGCTCGAGGCGAACCCGATCGACGATCTCGAGGAACGCCCCCGTCCGGACTCGCGTCGGGTCCCGCTCGCCGACCTCGTTCCGGCCGTGCGGGAGGACGTTGCCATCATCCCCGCGAGCCCGAGTCCGCTCGCCCTCGAACTCAGACCCCCGTATCGAACCCTGGCGGTGTTGGCACCCCCCTACCCGGGGGGCGAAACCACCTGTGAGCCGATGCGAGATATCGGGTGGTTCGCGGCGTTCGATGGTGCTTCGTTGGTCCTTCCCCTCCGCACCCCGAAGGAGGAGTACGCCCCGACGATCGACTGGATCCAGGATTCGAGCATCTGGAAGGACCTCGGTTGGAACGAGGCGAGGATCTTTCGCTGGCACACTACGATCCCCGAGTCCGCGCCGGTCGCAGCCACCCGCCTCGCGGAGGGTGGCTTCACGATCGGGGGAGCGCCGTGGGTCTCGGATGGGGTGGTGGTCTGGCTCGCGACCCGTGGATTCGGCGAGATCGAGACGTGGCTCATCGCCCACCGTCTCGCCGACGGGCGGGAGCTCTGGCGGACCCACCTCGGCACGATCGCACGGCCGTGGCATTCGCTCCGCGACCTGGCCGCGCTCCTTCCGGAAGGGAGGATCGTCGCCTATCGGGATGAGCTCTTCGTGATCCACGGCGGAGGGTGGATCGCCCGCGTCGGACGTTCTCGCGGCGATCTCCGCGGGGTCATCCTCTACCCGCGGATCCTCCAGTCATCGGAGACCCGCACCAAGTGGGGCCGGCACTACTTCAAGAGACTCCCGGCGCTGCGCCCACGCTACCTCGGAGATGCGTGGGTCGACGAGGGCGGAGGATCGCCTCGCCTGATCGCCCTCCCGCCGGACGCTCGACAAGTGATGGGGATCGACCTGGAAAAGTGGCAGATCACTTGGGCCCGACCGGTCACCGAATTGACCCTTCTGCGGCGCGATCACTCCGGGCATCCCTGGCTGATCGATCTCAATTTCGAGCCGGGGCAACGCAGCTTCTACGTCCTCTCCCTCGAGCCCGAGACCGGACGCCTTCGCGAACCGGGAAACCTGCGACTCGAGATCCCCGGCGAACGATCCGGTCGTCGCTCTCGCTCCCTCCAATTCACCCCCACCGCTGCGGATCTCGCTCCACTCATCTCTGGCGTGCCTGGCCTCGCGGGGGACTCGATCGCGGTGCCGATCCGAGAGGGGTGGGCGCTATGGTCCTGCGAGCCGCTGGTCGGCGGACTCCCCGAGCGCGTCATCCCGTGGCCGGAGGATTCGCTCGGAGGCACCCTGATCCCCGCGGGGGAGGGACGCTGGATCGTCATCCACAGAGCGGACCCGGAATGGGGAAGTCCCTCCACGGTCGAAGTGTGGGAGGGGATCGAGAAGTGAGCGAGCGATTGCAGGTGAGACCACCGCGCCTCGCAACCCGAGCCAAAAGGCGAGGCGTTCTTTGGGCGCGGGCGAATCCACCGCGCCTCGCAACCCGAGCCAAAGGCGAGGCGTTCTTTGGCCGCGGGCGAATCCACCGCGCCTCGCAACCCGAGCCAAAGGCGAGGCGTTCTTTGGCCGCGGGCGAATCCACCGCGCCTCGCAACCCGAGCC
>JAQBGV010000219.1:0-8494 GCA_032128395.1 Planctomycetota bacterium
CCGAAGTCAACATGGACCTCGGCAAGCTCGACGCGAAGATCGGCAAGGCCATCGTGCAGGCCGCGCAGGAGGTCGCCGAAGGCAAGCTCGACGACCACTTCCCGCTGGTCGTCTGGCAGACCGGCAGCGGCACCCAGTCGAACATGAACGTCAACGAGGTGATCGCGAACCGGGCGAACGAGACGCTCGGTGCGCCGCTCGGGGGGAAGGAGCCGATCCACCCGAACGACCACGTCAATCACGCCCAATCGACCAACGATGTCTTCCCGACCGCGATCCACGTGTCGGTCGCCGAGGAGATGCACCGACGACTCCTCCCGGCGGTGGCGAAACTTCGCGCAACCCTCGAGAGGAAGGCCGCCGACTTCGATTCCATCGTCAAGATCGGGCGCACGCATCTGCAGGACGCGACCCCCCTGACCCTCGGACAGGAGTTCTCGGGGTATGCGGACCAATTGCGCATCTGTGAGGGGTATCTCGGGCAAGCGGTCGAGGCTCTCCTTCCGTTGCCGATCGGCGGTACGGCGGTCGGCACGGGGCTGAACACGCTGCCGGGCTACGCAGAGAAGATGACGGCGGCGATCGCCGAGCGGACCGGTCTCGATTTCGTCCCCGCCCCGAACCGGTTCGCGACGATGGCGGGGAAAGAGGCGGTCGTGCACGCTTCGGGGGCGATGCGAACCCTCGCGGCAGCGGTGACGAAGATCGCGAACGACGTCCGCTGGCTGGCGAGCGGCCCGCGCTGCGGGATCGGCGAGATCGTGATTCCAGAGAACGAGCCGGGCAGCTCGATCATGCCCGGCAAGGTCAATCCGACGCAGTGCGAAGCGCTGACGATGGTGTGCGCCCGGGTGTTCGGGAACGATGTCACGGTCGGGTTCGCGGGGAGCGCCGGCAACTTCGAGCTGAACGTCTACATGCCCGTCATCGCCTACACCACCCTGCAGTCGGTCGACCTCCTCGCGAGCGGCATCGACAGCTTCCACGACCACTGCGCGATCGGGATCGAGCCGAACCGCGAGAGAATCGACGAGAACCTGCACCGCTCGCTGATGCTGGTCACGGCGCTGAATCCGCACATCGGGTACGACAAGGCGGCGGACATCGCGAAGACCGCCTACCGCGAGGGGAAGACGCTGCGCGTGGTCGGGATCGAGAAGGGTTACCTGACCGGCGAGCAATTCGACCAGTGGGTCGTCCCTGAGAACATGGTCCGGCCGCAACCGAAGAAGTCGTGACCCTAGTGGAGCCAGAGGAGCCTGTCCGCCCGGAAATTCGCGTCGAGGATCACCCGGCGCGCAAGCTCCTGCTCCTCCTCTCGATCATCGCGATCGGTCTCGTCTCGGTGGCGATCCTCCGGCCGACCGGAGAGAGCACCGAGGAGTGGCTCGCCCCCTACATCGGATCGTCGTTGCGCGTGATGATCCACACCGATCCGGGGGCAGCGCCGGACGACCTCGAGTGGCTCGAACCCGTGACCCTGATGGAGATCGCCCCCCGCGACGGGGTCCCCTCGGCCCTCCTGCTGCTCGAGGAGATGTCCCCGGCGGGGGATCCTGGAGCCCCAGCCGAGTTGTGGCTCCCCCTCGAGCGGGTGGCGGAGGTGTGGGTCGGACCGAAGCGGGTTTTTCGAGACAGGAACTGACAGAGACGGATTCCGGCTCGATCCCAAGCTCGCTGAACATCGCTTGCGTGTCGTCGAGCGCGTCATCTTCATGGAGCTCGAGAAGGCCCTTCAGACCGGGGGATGACCGCGAAAGTGATCGAGTTGAACTCCGGTTGCGGATCTCTCACACCGGACGCACACTGATCGCGCAAGGGGGAAGGGGCACGCGATGACCGAGACGATTCGCACCGGTGCGCTCCGGCGCGTCGGCGGTCCAGCCGCGGTGGGGCTCCTCCTGGTCCTCGTCGGCGTCGCCGTCTTCTCCTTCATCCTCGTCGATCGCCAAGGGGATCACATCGCCGTCATCATCTCCGCCGACAGCAGTTCCATCGCTGGAGGGACGATTCGCGTCGCGGGCGAGGACCAGCCTCCCGGGGATGTGCGCTATGTCTGCGACCCGACTGTTTCCCACCTCGTCGTGTACGAGGAAGGTGAGACGATGGAGGAGCCGTGGGAGGCGGTCGTCTCGCGCCTCTTCGACGGTGCGAAGCTCCACTTTCTCGAGCGAGCCACTCTCACGAAACAAACGCGGTCGGTCGGGGGGAAAGTCACCCGCCAAGTCCTGGGTCGTCGGGCGATCCTGCGCATCGAATTCGCGGACGGCCACCTGGAGCACGCGCTGGGGATCGGCTCCGGGATCGACCCGGGCGGGGCGAATGTCGGAAGCTCCTATCTGACGATCGTTCAGCTCTTCGGACCGGACGGAGAGTCGCTCCGAATCGACGCGGACCCGCTCTTCAACGACCGCCGAGTTCCCTGGTTCGATCGGCTTCGCGGGAGTCCCGCACACGTGGTCCTCTTCCAGCTGGTGCCGGCTGAAGAGGAGGAGTCCGCGACGGACAAGCCGGGTATCACCTCCGAAGATGACGAGGCGACGAAGCAGGTGATCGAGAACCTGCGCAAGACTCGTCCGGAGCGGGGTGTGATCCCCGCGCCGGGTGGAGGATAGCGGGGCATGCCGGAGCTCCCCGAGTGCGAGCGCGGCCGCCGGATCCTCGAAGCGGTCGCGGTCGGCCGAACCATCGAACGGGTCCGTTGCGATGACGACCGGATCGTCTTTGTGGGGGTGACTCCGCGCCGATTCTCGAACGCTCTGACCGGACGACGAGCCGTCGCGGCTCACCGGCGAGGGAAGTACATCTGGCTCGAGCTCGACGCGCGCCCCTGGCCACTCTTCCACTTCGGCATGACCGGGGCGTTCGAGGTGCCAGGGGGAACGCACCTGAAGCTTGCGAGCGACAAGAAGACGGACGGCGAACGCGTGTGGCCCCCCCGGTTCTCCAAGGCGCACTTGTTCCTCGACGACGGCGGCGAGCTGGTGATGACGAACAAGCGCCGCCTAGGCCGGATCCGCCTGGTCAGCGATCCCGCCGGTCAACCGCCGGTCTCCGAACTCGGATTCGATCCGCTCCTCGACCCTCCCGCCCCCCAGGAGTTCATCGCGATGCTCGCTCGGCGCTCCGGGACCGTGAAGGGGTTGCTCCTCGACCAGGGTTTCGCGGCGGGGGTGGGGAACTGGATCGCTGACGAGGTGCTCTACCAGGCGAAGCTCGATCCGCGTCGCTCCGCCTCGTCACTCACCGCGGTCGAAGCGAAGCGTCTGCGGACGAAACTGATCGCGGTGATCGCGAAGGCGGTCGATGTCGATGCGGACAAGGCGCGTTTCCCGCGGGGGTGGCTCTTCCACCACCGCTGGGGGAAGGACGCAGAGGCGCGGACCTCGCGGGGGGAGCGGATCGAGCACATCACAGTGGCGGGGAGAACGACCGCCTGGTGTCCTGCGGTGCAGACCGATGGGACTGGCTCGCGGCGCCAGCCGTGATGCCTGTCCCGGACCCCCGCCGGTACCCCGATGAACACGCTCGCGGTGGAACCGTCGAAAGCTCTTTCTCTGAAACGATGGCAGCGCATGACCGCCGTGGAACACCAGGCTGACGTCCAGGACAGGCATCAAGGCTAGGAGGCTGTCCCATCCTAGCTCTATCGAAGGACAGCCCTAGCCCCGCTCGTACTCCATCAAGAACCCCTCGAACTCGCGCTTGTGCTCTTCTTCATCGGCTAGCAGCGTGACGCACACATCCTCCGTGACCGGGTCGTTCGCCTCGCTGCAGAGTCCGATGATTTTCTTGTACTGCGCAATCGCGTCGGTCTCGGCGTCGATCACGCCCTTGATCACCGAGACCACATCGCAGGGATCCCCCGGCGGCTGGAGCGTGTGTTGCGCGGCCCGGAACGCCTCGCTCCCCGGCACGCTGCCGCCGAGCACGTGGATCCGGCGCGCCAGGACCTGTGCATGCCCGATCTCCTCCGCGACATCGGCGAGGAGGGACTTCTTGATCGGTTCGGCTTTGACGCCGACGAGATTGGTCGAGTTGGAGATGAAGTTCATCACCGTCTCGATCTCCATGAAGTAGACACGGGTCAGTTCGGCGATGATCTGTTCTTCGAGGATCGGCATCGATCGTCCTTTCGTCCGGTTCTGAAGCGACGGCATTGTGCTCGGGGGTACCGGATGAATCAACCGGACCGACCAGGCGCGCGAAGGGAAACTAGTCCGCCGCTCGGCCGAGCGCCTCGATCAACCCGTGGGGATCGCGGGAGACCGAGCCGGCGTCGTCTGGAACCTCGTACACCCCCTGCAACCGGGCCAGCTCCGCTTCGAGCGTCTTTCGCACGTCTGCGTAGGCGGCATCATCCGCGACGCTCCGGAGTTCATGCGGATCGCGATCGAGATCGTAGAGCTCCCATTCGCCCAGATTGTAGAAGTGGATCAGCTTGTACCGGTCGGTCCGCACTCCGCAGTGCCGGCGCACCATGTGCGAGACCTTCGTCTCCTCGAAGTACTCGTAGTAGTGGTAGTAGATGCTCGTCCGCCAGTCCGGGGGAAACTCCCCGCGCAGGAGTGGCAACAGGCTCTTCCCCTGGGAGGCCGTCACCCGCTCCGCGCCGGTGATCTCGCAGAACGTATCGGCGAAGTCGAGGTTCTGGACCAGCCCTTCGTGCACCGAGTGCGCGGGGACCACCCCTGGCCAGCGGACCAGGAGCGGCATCCGCAGCGACTCCTCGTACATGAAGCGCTTGTCGAACCACCCGTGCTCCCCGAGGTAGAACCCCTGGTCGCTCGAGTAGATCACCACGGTGTTGTCCGCGAGTTCGAGTCGATCGAGGGTGTCGAGTAGACGCCCGACCCCCTCGTCCACCGCCTGGATACACCGGAGGTAGTCCTTCATATAGCGCTGGTACCGCCAGCGGACCCGATCCTTTCCCGTGAGCCCGGCCGCCTCGAACGCGGCGTTCCGGGGACCGTACGCGGCGGTCCATGCGTCGAGCTGCGCGACCGTCAGGCGATCGGGAAAGCTGAGCTTGAGGTCGAACGGCGTGAGGGTCTCGGCGATCGTCATGTCCTGGATCCGCGATGCGAGCCCACGCCCCGACCCATCATCGAACAGGGTCGGCGGCTCGGGGATGGTCTGGTCGGCGAGGAGATCGAGGTGACGCAGCGCGGGCTGCCAGTTCCGGTGCGGCGCCTTGTGCTGGACCATCAGCAGGAAGGGTCGCTGCGGGTCGCGCTCCCCCTCCAGAAACTCGACCGCGAGCTCGGTGATGATGTCGGTGGTGTAGCCCTGGTGCTCGACCTTCTCGCCATCGCGGTCCATCTCCGGCTGGTAGTAGGGGCCTTGGTCGTACAGGGTCTCCCAGTGGTCGAACCCGGTCGGCTGTGAGCCGAGGTGCCACTTCCCGATCACCGCGGTCTGGTACCCCACCGCTTGCAGCCGCTTCGCAAAATTGTCCTGGGTCGCGTCGAACTTCTGTCCGTTGTGCCGAAATCCGTTCTGGTGGCTGTGCTGGCCGGTGAGGATCACCGCACGGCTCGGCCCGCAGAGCGCGTTGGTGCAGAAGCAGTTCGAGAAGCGCATCCCCTCTTTCGCGAGCCGATCGATGTTCGGGGTCGGGAGGAGTTCCGAACCGTACGACGAGATCGCCTGCGCAGCGTGGTCATCACTGAAGATGAAGACGATGTTCGGACGTTTCGGCAGAGCGTTCTCGTGCTTCTGCGCGACTTCCTGACCGTGGAGCGCCACCGCGATCAGCGTCGGGACGAGGATCCCGAGAATTCGACAGTAGGTGCGCATCGGCGCCCCATTTCAGCAGCAAGCTCCGGGAGTGCCCCCGGCGTCCCCGGCAAAGGACGAGGCACACTCGAAGAGCCCGTGGTGGACCGAACGATCCCCCTCGATTCGGAAATGGGGGGCGAAGCGGGTCTCCGAGACCATCGATGCCGTGTTCCCGCAGACGAGCAGCGGTCGGCCGGTAAAGAACTCGTGGTGGTCGTCGAGAACGAACGAGTGCGGATGATGTGGAATCGTCCCGTGGTAGTACGCGACCTGCCCGTAGTCCTCGCACCGATCTTCGAGCGAGTCGAGAGCGAACGCGCGGATCGTCACCGAACGGAACCGCGCCATGCCGGCTCTCGCGATGACTTCCGGGTCGCCGAGCTCGACATCCCTCGAAGAGTGAACGCGAAAGTCCGGGATCCCGACCTCGTAGAGCAACCTGCGGAAGTCCTCGGTGTAGAGCGCGCCGCCGAGACACTCGCCGACGAGGACCGGGTCGATGCGCAGCGCCGCGGGAAGCCGTCGGTCGACGAAGATGTCTGAGAAGTAGAGTTCTCCTCCCGGCTTCAAGACTCGGTGAATCTCGCGGAAGACGCGCTCCTTGTCGGGGGAGAGGTTCAGGACGCAGTTCGAGATCACGACATCGATCGAGCCCGACTCGATCCCCGCGCCAGCGAGATCTTCGAGGTACCCGTGGACGAACCGCACGTTCGACTCGGAGTGTCCGAACCTCTCCGCGTGGGCGTCCCGGTGGCGGGTCGCCACCGCGAGCTGCTCCTCGGTCATGTCGAGGCCGATCACTCGCCCCGATTCCCCGACGAGTTGGCTGGCGAGGTAGACGTCGCGTCCGGTTCCGCATCCGAGGTCGAGCACCGTCATCCCCTCGAGAGCGGGGGGGAGCGGCGATCCACACCCGTAGAAGCGCGCGATCACTTCGGGCTCGAGGTTGTCGAAGAGCGCACGGATGTGCATCGGGAGCGCATCCGGGGCACAGCAGGCCCCGGTCCTGAGGTCTTTCGTGCTGCCGAGCACTTTTCCGTAATAATCGCGCACGTGATCGTGAACGGAGCTCTTCATCGACTCGCTCGGCATGATGGGTTCTCCGTGTTCTCCAACCGTGTGAGTCCGATCCTGCTCGCACGGCAGTCCCGGCGCAACTCCAACTCTTTCCTCGCCGAAGCTCAGTGGCTCGCGGATGTCACGCGTTCGGGGGGCTGAACCCACTCCGCCCCGTAGATGTCGATGAATGCTGGAGGAACTCGATCCGCGGGGAGGTCTCCCGCTCGGGTGAAGCGCCAGGCGAGCGGTTGACGCGCGTCGGGCTCGGCTCCGCGTCGCCCGTTCAATCCACTCCCCCCCCACGACTCACCGAGCGCGACGAGCTGGAACGAGACGAACCGTTCGGTGGTGCGGTCGAAGACCGCTCCTCCGGCGAGTCGCGCCTCGACCCCCCTCGGGCGGTTCGGGAACTGTTTCCACAGATTCTCGCCGAGCTTCCATACCCCGTCGGAGACGGTTCGGGTCCGCCCCTCGATCGTGAGCACTACTCGGTCGCCTTCGATCGCGACCACCGTGCTCGCGACCTCGGAGAGCTCGACATCCTCCGGTGCGAACGGACCTTCTTGCCCCCGGACGTTGTCGACGAGGTGAAATCGGGCCAGTCGCTCTCGCAGAAATCGCGGGAGGTCGACGCGCGCACCGACCGTGTCCTCGAGGGGAACCCAGCCCCGCGCCTCGTCGGGGGAGAACCAGACGTGATCGACGTTCCAGCGCCCCCCGCCGGGAACCCACGCATCGCCCGACCCTTCGAGGTCGCGGTGCACCGCGTCGAGCACCAAGCCGTCCGCTGGGAACGAGTCCTCGAACCGATGAGCGGGGCTCGCGCTGGCGGGAGCCGGGCGCGCGCGCGCTTCCGCGGGGAGCGCCTCCCACGCGGCGAGACCCTTGCGCAGAGTCTCCGCGATCCGCCGGGGATCGGTCGAGTTCACCCGCGCGAGGAGTTCCCCCCCGGGGGTGCAGACGTAGGTTCCCTGCCGACTGCCGCGAATCGGCTCCGGCGAACCATCGACCATGGTGCGAAAGAAACGGGCCTGAGGATCATCACTCGTCTGCAGGCGCCACGTCTCGTCGGTGGCTGGGACGAAGCCGCCCGCGAGCTCCTGTACTTCGGGATCGCCCCAGACGGACCGCCGGCCCGCCACTCCGTTCCCTCAGGTGCAGCCGAGGGGATGGCCGTTCATCAGCCAGAGGAGGAGCGGCTTTCCTTCGGCCGAGGCGGCGGCGATCCCCGAGTGCAGGGTCGCGTGCCAGGGGATCGCCCGCCACGCGCTGTCGGCGGGAGTCGGTTCGAGGATGGAACACCAGGTGTCGACGGAGCGTCCGGCGAGGAGTGGGCCGGCGAGGAGTGGGGAGGTGTCGCTACTAGGGTGGCTCGAGCCGGCGCACCCCGCGATGAGGGCGAGGAGGCAGCCGCCGGTGAGCAGCACGCGAGGGGTGACGTGCATTTGCCTCTTTCAGGATCAACATGGGACTGGCTCGCCGCAGGTGATGCCTGTCCCGGACCTCCGCCGGTACTCCGACCAGCAACGACCGCTGCGGAAACGGTCGCGAGAGCGGAGGAGAAGGGAAACGTCCGGGACAGGCATCACCTGCGGCGAGCCAGTCCCATGTTGATCCTGAAAGAGGCAAATGCACGTCACCCCTCGCGTGCTAC
>JAQBGV010000220.1:0-14419 GCA_032128395.1 Planctomycetota bacterium
CCGTCCGCGTCGTAGTCGGCGGCGCAGATCCCGGAGAGATGAATCGTCGGGACGATCCCGGTTCCCGCGGAGCGATCGATGAACTGGCCTCCTCCTGAATTCTCGAACACGCCGACGACCCCGGTCCCGCTCCCGACGAGCATCGCGTCCAGGTCGCCGTCCCCATCCAGGTCGATGAGGCCCACCCCCGAACCGTAGGCGGCGGGGAAAGAGCCGAAGGAGGTCTGGAAGATCAGGCCGCGGGAGAACGCCTCATCGGTGAAACTCTGCCCGGTGAGCATCAACGGATACAGGCAGGCGATGATGCTCCATCGCGTTCTCATGATCCCTCGCTCCCGGAGCCCCGGAGATGCAGGGAATCTTACCACCCCATCTCCGCGCTGAAGAGTGGGTCGAGAGGTCACTCCCCCTGCTTCGCCTTCACTTCGACGAGCCACTCTGCTCGCTCGACCAGGAGTTCATCCGGATCCTCGAGGACCCACTCGGTAGGATCCCGGACCTCGACCTTGAGGCGATACCACCCCGGTCGGAGGTCCTTCGCCCGCAGCTCCGCGCCGTGAATCGTCCGCCCGTCGACATCGGTGCGCGCGGCGGCGCGACGATGGACCTCGCCCGCCCCCTCCGCGACCGAAGTACCCCCGGGGTCGGAGTCGTCACCCGGGGACCTCGGCTTGTTCACGCCGAGCGCGACGAGGCGCCAGGTGATCTCGAGGTCGTGGGTGCGCGGTTGCATCGGCCACACCTGGAAGATCTGGTCCCCCCCCGCCTCGAGGGTGACCTCTCCCGGCTCGGGATCGAGGCGATCGATCGGGCGAACGCGGCGATAGATCTGCTTCACCATCGTCTCCATGCAGACCACGCAGAAGCCGCTCTGGTCGCGCATCATGCAACCCATCTGCGGGCGCCAGACCTCGAACGGAGTGTGGTTCCCTCCCTCGAAGATCGAGACCTTCGAGTTGTTCCACCAGCGCTCTTCCCCGGCGTCGATCCAGTTCTGCCAGTAGGTGTGGGCGAGGACGTCCTCTCGATCGGAACCCACCATCAGGTTCGGACGCAACTCGCCGGTCGCGACGTTCCCCTTCCGCCCTTTCGGGATCGGGCGGTCGGGATCGGTCCCGGGGGTGTAGTCGTACTCGTCGAGCAGCCCTCCGAACGCGTGCCCCACCTCGTGGTTCACGACCGAGAGTCCCGCCTTCGACACCGTCGCCACTCCGCCTCCGCCGGTCGCGACGTCCGCGTAGTCGTTGACGATCACGATCCCCTGGTGATCCCGCGCCATCGCCTCGGGGAACCGACGGATGTACGAGAACACCTTTTCCGGGTTGCAGGTGAGTCGCTGCCACTCGACCTTCGCATCGCAGGCGGTGTCCTTTTCGACGTCGCCGGGGATCCGGTCCGCCCCAGCCTCCTTCGACTGGAGGTGGAGCGCCGTGATGTTGAAGTACGACTGGTACTCGCGGTACGGATCGACGGAGAGGAGGATCTTCTCGCAGGCGCGCGCGGCGTTGAGGAACGCCTCCTGGTGTTCGTCCTCGGGGAGGTAGCCGTCGCCGAGGATGAAGAAGTCGATCCGGTGTTCCGGATCTCCGCTCTCGCGGATCGGCACCGAAGCGAGCACCGGGTCCTCGAGGAGCCGCATCGCCTCGGCGCCCATCGTTGGGTCGGTCTTCGCGACGATCTCGCGCAACACCCGGTCGGCGAGGGTGAACGAGCCCTGCGCGCGCAGCAGGAGTACCCAGTCGATGACCTCGGTGACCTTCTCCGCCTTCTCGAGGCGTTTCATCTGGGCCATCGCCTCGCGCTCCTGCTCGCGGAGCTCTCGGGCGCGGGCGAGTTCGGCGGTCTTCTCGGCGGGGGTCATCAGACGTCCGCGATGCTCGATGTACCCCTTCTCGGGAA
This sequence comes from Planctomycetota bacterium, assembly GCA_032128395.1. GTDB lineage: Bacteria > Planctomycetota > UBA8108 > UBA1146 > UBA1146 > JAQBGV01. The sequence continues at coordinate 1,900 of JAQBGV010000220.1, forward strand.
CCGGCTCTCCGCGATGCCGAGCGAGCACGGCCTCGGCGAGCTCCCGCCCCGTACCCTGGCGGTGGAGCCGGAGCAGCGCGCGGTCGAAACCCTCGGGGTCGCCACCCCGACGAGCGAGGAAGACGAGCCCGAGCAGTCCGTCCCGCTCGTGCTTCACCGCCGAGAAGAGGGCGTACCGCTGCACCGGGGTCACCTGCGACCACGGCCGGATATCGGTGAACGTCCCTCCCGCTATCGTGCGCTCGAGCTCGATCTCTTGCTGACTCGCTCGGACCAGCCGCCCGGTGTAGTCGCGAGACACCTCGATCTGCACCCCCCCGCCGCCGGCCCCCTCGATGAAACTGATCCACATCGCTTGCAGGTAGTGCGCCTCGACGAGTTCTTCGAGGTGCTTCATCCGCTCGTCCCCGGGGAGGTCGAGCCCGAGGATCCGGTGGAGGATCGGAACGAGATCGGTGAACCGACACTCGGTGAAAGCACGAGTGGCCTGGGCGTCGAGCTCGACCAATTCGGGGGGAGCGGCGGTCCCCCGGGCGACCGACCCGACTTCGCCGAGACCGACGTCGAGGTAGCGGGGAAGCGCCTCTTCGTACGCCGAGATCCCGCCGAAGCGGTCGCGGACCGCGACGAGGGCGCGGAGTGCCTCGGCCCCCAGTCCAGCGCGAAGGAGTCCCGAGAGCTCGTCCTCGAGTCCGCGCAGTCGCTCGGCAGCGATCCTCTCGACCTCGATCGCGCGATTCCGCCAGCTGATCCGATCCTCCTCTGGTCCGTCGAGGGCGGAGAGGAACCGGAGCACGACCAGAGCGTCGCCGTAGCGTTCGCTCCCGACGAGGGGGGCGAGGGCTCGATCCGCCTCGCGGCGGCGATTCTCGCGTTCCGACGCACGCAGCCCGTCGAGCACCAGCGCGAGATGTCGGCCTCGGTCCGCGGCGGGGGTGCCCGGATAAGAGCGGACCAGCTCTTCGAGGTCTTCGAGTGCGTCGAAGCGGCTCTCTCCGCGCACGATGCGCCTCTCTACGATGAAGAGGGAGTCGAGCGCGTCGCGCTCGATGAGGGTGGGCGAAGATGAGGTGACGATCGCCCCTGTCGTCCCCGGGAGGAGACTCGGAGGCATGCTCGCAGGACTCGGATCTCCACCCACGAGACCGCCGGGGCTCTCCGATCCGGTCACCGCGAGCCCGTTCCCAGCGGATCCGCTCGCCGCCTGCCGCCGATCCGTCGAGCGGCCGCCGACGAACTCGCGCAAGAGGAGCCCGAGGAGCAGGACCAGGAGGACCCCGAGCAGGGCATCGACTATCGCGAACGGAGAGCTGCGCGGTGGCTCCGGAGCGGGGAGCCGCTCCGCGCGCGCCGCCTGAGCGACCGCGCGCTCGCCCTTCGTGCGGGGCGCCGGGGGGCGGGCCGACGGCGCGGGCGGCGGGGGAATCTCGCCGAAGATGATGCACGCGTCCCCGATCTCGATCTTGTCCCCGGGACGGAGCGCATGGTGAGAAATTTTCTCGCCGCCGACGAAGGTTCCGTTCGACGAACCCGGGTCGACGAGAGTGAAGCGCCCACCTTCGCCGATGATCTCCGCGTGGTAACGCGAAGCGCGGGAGGTCAGGAGAGGGATGGTGCACTCTTCGGCCCGGCCGAAGGAGAGCGGGCGTTCCCCGTCGTAGTCGAGGATCCGCTCCTCGCCCTCTTCGACGACGATGACCCGGATCGGCAGCGTGAAGACGCGATCGTCTCGCTTGGGCACGAGGCCCCTTTCCGCGTTCGGACCCAGTCAGGTACGCGGCGGCGCGGATGCCGTTGGCATCCCGCTAGGAGGCCGTCGAGAAGGCCTCTTAGCCGAGCGCCCGATGCAGAGTCTCGCGCAGGGCGGCGACGCGAGCTTCGTCGGTCAGGTCGATCACTGGTTCCGAGTCGTATTGCTCGTAGAAGATCGTCGCGGGGACCTCCGCCGGGACACCGAAGGCCGCACGCAGCTTTCGATCATCGGGGACGAACCCGCGCTCGAGCAAGCGCTCGATGGTCGCCCCGATCGTACCCTGGAGTCCGCACACGTAGAGAACCGCATTCTCCGGGCGCAATTCTCCCGGCGCGAAGCCCGCGCGCTCCTCGAAGTCCCCGAGACGGTCGGGAAGGAACTGATCCTCCGCCCGCCCGGTCGCACCGGTCCAACCATCGGACTCCTTCGGGCGGCTGACGGTCGGGACATAGGGGAGCCCCGCGGTGGCGGCGAGGCCTTCGAGCTCCTCCCGATATCCGAGGTCGTCGGGATAGCTCGCCCCGTGCAGGATGACGAACTCGCCGAGATCACGGGATGGTTCCTTGTGATGGATACTGCGGACCACCGAGAGGAACGGCGCGAGCCCGGTACCGGCGGAGACGAACACCTTTCGCCGGCGGTCCTCCCACCCGATGGTGTCGGCGACCGTGAATTTCCCCTTCGGCTTCGACCGGATGAAGATCCGATCCCCGACCGTTCGCTCCCAGAGCAGGTGGGTGAGCGGGTTCTTCGAGGACGGCTCCGACACGAACCGGATGTAGAACTCGATGTGACCGGTCTCCTCCGGAGCCGAGGCGATCGACATCTGTCGCTGCACCCCGCCGAGCTCGGGGACCTTCTCGTTGTTGAGGCCGATCACGAGGTATTGCCCCGGCTCGAACCAGGGTCCGTCTGCGGGGAGGGCCTCGTCGGGGACGACTCGGAAGATGCCGAGGCTCGGGGTGAGGTCATCGCGGCCCTCGAGGACCGCGTTGTAGTCGACGGTCTTGGCCAAGGGATCTCTGCCTTTCGGGCGCATCGGTTCGGGATGTGAATTGCGCATTCTCGGAGGAGGTTCGAATTGGTCAACCCCAGGGGTGGAGACTGGCTCACCACAGTGGTGCCTGCCCCTTCTTCGCCCCCTCGGTCGCCGCCCCCCTGAAGCAGAAGATGGGACCGGCACCGCGGGGCGAAGCCAGTCCTCACGCAGATTCTGGCCGCCGGCGAGTCCTTGCCAGTAACATGTCCGATTCACCCGCGGAGGACCCCATGCACCTCGACGGTAAGGTCGCCCTGATCACCGGCGCCGCTCGGCGGATCGGTGCGTCCCTCGCCCGTGCCCTCGCGGCGCGGGGGATGACGGTCGCGATCCACCATCGGGGCTCCCGGGAGGAGGCGCTCGCGCTGGTCGCCGAGATCGAGCAGGCGGGGGGGAACGCCACCGCATTCGCCGCCGATCTTGAGGACGTCCCGTCCGCGGAGCGGCTCCACGCCGAGGTCGTCGAGAGTCTCGGGGCGCCGCGGGTGCTCGTCCACAACGCCTCGCGGTTCGAACGTCTCTCCCTCGAGGAGACCGACCCCGCCGCGCTCCGGCGCGATCTCGCCATCCACGTCGAGTCCCCCCTCGCCCTCTCGCGCGCGTTCGCCCGCGCGCTCCCCGACGGTGCCGACGGGCGCATCGTCGCGCTCCTCGACTGGCGTGCGTCGCTCCCCGACCCGACCTATTTCCCCTACACGATCGCGAAAAGCGGGCTGCTCGCGTTGGTGCGCAATCTCGCGGTCGAGCTCGGACCTCTCGTCACCGTGAACGGGGTTGCACCCGGTGCGATCCTCCCCCCCTCCGCCGGCGGCGGGAAAGGTCTCGCCGATCTGACCGCGGATCTCCCGGCTCGTCGGCCCGGGCAGGTCGAGGACATCGTCGAGGCGTGCCTGTTTCTCATCGAGCGCGCGCCGTACACCACGGGGGCCGTGATCCCGGTCGACGGAGGGAGGCACCTGGGGTGAGTGAAACGCCGCGCGAGATCCTCGACGTGATCGAGGTCGATGGTCTGCATCTTCGTACCGTGATCGGGATCTTCGATTTCGAACGCGATCGGCGCCAAGACGTCATCGTCGGCTTCCGGATCCACACCGACATCCGTGCCGCGTCCCGCTCCGATGACATCGCGCGAGCGCTCGACTACAAGCGAGTGACGAAACGGGTGATCGATCTCATCGAAGCCTCGACCTGTTTCTTGGTCGAGACCCTCTCCGAGCGCATCGCCGCCTGCATCCTCGAGGAACCGCTCGCGCGTCGGGTCGAAGTGCGCCTCGAGAAGCCCGGCGCGCTCCGCCACGCGCGCACGGTCGCGATCACACTGGTGAGGGAGAACGACCGCGACCCCGATGGGAAGGGCGCCGACCGGCCGTGATCTCCTCACACCAGCGACACCTGCTCGTCCTCGGTTCGAACATCGACGCGGTGGTCCACCTGCCCGCGGCTCTCCGGCGGCTCGCGAAAGAGGTGACGATCGAGAGCGTCTCCGCGATCTACGTTTCGCCCGCGGTCGGCGCTCCCGGCACCCCGGACTTTCACAACCAAGCACTGCTCGTCCGCGCAGAAATTCCCCTCGAGAAATTGCGCAGGCGTCTCCGGGCGATCGAAGCGGAGCTCGGACGAGAGCGCGACGAGGACCGGAACGCGCCGCGAACGATCGACATCGATTGGTGCGCCTTCTTCGACGAGTCCGGGATCGCTCTCACGGAACCGCCCCCCGATCCCGACCTCTGCCGCTATCACCACCTGGCGCACCCCGCCGCCGAACTGCTGCCGCACGCCCGACTCGCCGTCGGCGGTCCGCCGCTGACCGACATCGCGAGAATGCTGGGTCCGACCCCACCCGGCTTCCGCCGGCTCCCCAGTCCGCTGCCCCTCTGAGGTTCTCTTCCCGAGCCGGGGCCGGCCCGGGGGCCGTATCCGTCCCGTTCCCCGTTTCATCCCAGGGCCTTCCCGGAAACAATCTCCGACGACCCGTCTCCCGCGACCCCAAGGAGTATCGATGCGCCTCACCCTAAGGTCCCTCGTCCTGGTCATCGTGGCGAGCGCCTTCCTCCCTCTTCCCGCCCAGGAACCGCTCCCCGATCGACTCGACCTCGGACGCCTGATCCGGCGACTGGAGGGGACCTGGCTCGCGACCCCCGATCCCGAGGCGCGGCGGCGCGCCGTCGACACCGTCGCCTCCGCCATCGCGGCGTGGTTCCGACTCGACCTCCACGGGGTCGCGCGAGACTTCGTCCTCGCGGAAGCGATGCTGCGGTCACCCGAGGGAGCCAGTCCGCTCGACCTCTGGGCCGGATCGACGATCGTCGCCCCCGTCGAGCGGGTGATCGCTCCGGGGCAACCGCTGACCCTCGCGTTCCGACGCGCGTTCCCGCTCGAAGAGGAGCCCCTAGGAGCCGCAGTCGAGATCGCGGTCGCGGGGGGGGAACAGCGTCGGATCGAGCTCCCGCTCCCCCCCACCGTCGCGATCCCTCTGCCGGGTGAGGCGCGCGGCGACCTCGAGGTTTCGATTCGACTGCTCAGCGCGGAACGGACGATCCGATCCATCGAGGAGCGAGTGACGGTGATCGAACCCTGGGACGAACGGCTGGGCGCCCTCGTCACGGCGATCCGGAAGAGTCCGTCATCCGTCGAGCGAGCGACGGCCCGAGGGCTCCTCGCGCGGCTGCAAGCCCTCGACCTCGATCTCCCCCCTGAACTCCCCCTTCCCGCCGCCGCGGACCTCGCCTTCGCCGAGCGCCTGGTCACCTTCGCCCTCGCAGGCGAGCAGGCCGCGGAGCTCGCCGCCCCCGGGGAGCGCTGGATCCGCCTCCCGATCGGATTCGGGGGAACGCCGTGTCGCATCCGGGTCCCGAACGAGATCGAGGGTGGTCCGCGTCCCCTCGTCGTCGCCGTGCACGGGATGGGGGGGAGCGAACATCTCTTCTTCGAGGCGCACGGTCTCGGGCTCGGACCGCGTCTCGCCGAGGAGCGAGGGTGGATCTTCGCCGCGCCGGGATTCGGGATGGTCGGGGGCGATGTGGAGGTCGGCGAGGTCGTCACCGCGCTCGAAGCATTCCTCCCCGTCGATCGGAAGCGCGTGTTCCTGATCGGTCACTCACTCGGCGCGATGCGGATCACCGCTGCGGTGGTGCGTGAGCCGTCACGATTCCGAGCGATCGCTCCGCTCAGCGGCGGCGGGGTGGTGCCTCCGGGGACCGATCTCGCCGGTCTTCCCTGCTACTTGGCATTCGGGGATCGCGACTTCGGAAAAGGGATGTCGATGTCGCTCGCGACGATGCTCAGGCGAGCGGGAGCACGGATCACCGAGCGGACCTTCGCGCCGAGCGAACACCTGCTGATGGTGGCGGATTCGCTGCCGGAGGTCTTCGGATTCTTCGATGAGAGCCTGCGGCCCGAACAGTAGTGGCGGGATGAAACAGGGGCCGCGCGGAGCGCCGCGCGGCCCCTGTTTCAGCGAGGGAGGGCTACAGTGGAACTTGCCACTGGTCCTCTCCCACGTTGTTCGCGATCTTGAGGGCACCCCGGGCGACGAGGCGACGATAGTCCTCGGGGACCGTCGTCGAAGCGCCTTCGTAGCCCTCGTCGCGCAGAGTCTTCTGGATCAATTCCGGCAGCCCTGTGATCTGACTCCCGCCGCCGGCGACGATGATGTTCTTCAGGACCTGCTCGACCGACTCGGAGTCGCAGCGACTGAAGAGTTCGCGGACACAGCCGAGGATCGGTTCGATCACGATCTCGCACGCTTCGCGGATCAGCGGCCCGAAGTCGATGGAGCGCGGCTTGCCGTCGACGAACACCTTCACGTTCGCGGTCTTGTCCTTGCCGACGAAGGAATTCGCTTCCTTCATCTTGGTCACCGTCACCCGCGTCAGCTTGATGTCCGGGTAGCGACGGGCGACCAATTCGGCGAGTTTCTGGTCGATGGTGTCTCCGGCGATCGACACACTCACCTGATCTTCGGCGGTGGGGAAGTAACCCTGCACCAGGCAGCAATCGCTGGTCCCCGCGCCGATGTCGATGATCAACGAGTGTTTGGTCGGATCGACGTAGGTCGGGTCCTTGCCCGCCCGGTCGTCGTCGCGGAGACCCATGGCGGCGAGGAATGGCTCGGGCACGATCAGCACGTTCTGGAACACCCCGGCGAACGCGCCGCGGATCCCCTTCTGCCGTTCTTTCGAGGCATTCGCCGGTGAACCGATCACCCCCCACAGCTCGGCGACGTCCTTCGGGTCGATCTGCGTGCGCAGATACGCGACGAATTGTCGGCAAACTTCGACGTCGGCGACGAAACCATCCTCGAGCGGCCACTTCAGGTCGAGGTGCAGGCGGTACTCGAGTGCCATCTCCCCGAACAGAGCCTTGTCGGTCGTCGGCAGGATCCCGGGGATGATCCCCGGCTTCGAATACCCGACGAGGCTCGGGTGGATGTCGTTCTCGTACTCGACGGTCTTCCCATCCTGGCTCGAGACTTGGAAAACGCTCGTGTTCGTCCCGAGATCCAGTCCGCAGAGGAGGACCTTCTTCGTCGTCGTCGTCTTACCTGCCACCTGAGGGGCTCCTTCCATCCTTCTCGACAATCCCGGGCTGGCCGGGGGTGCTCCGGGAGGACCCGGGATCTATCTCTTCTTCGGCACGGCGACCGATCCTCCTGCATCGATTGCGAGGGAGTTTCGATCCTCTTCTGCTACATGGGGTTGGGTGAGCACTCGGAACACCGCCGCCCCGGAATCCTCTCCGGCGGGGAAGAGGTGCGGGGGGGTGCTGGCCCCTCGCACTCCGTCCCTGCGGAAGAGGACGAGGACCCGGGGGAGTTCCGGACGCCCGGGAATCGCCCCGATGACCGGACCGATCCCCCCCGTGGTCAATTCGACCCACGTCCCGGGGAAGTAGAGGGAATGGGCTTCGACGAGTCGCGCGAGGCCCCCGCGGATCGCCGGGACGTCTTCGTAGGTCGCGAGGGTGCGGCCGACCTCGCGCCGCCAGCGCTTCGGGGTGAGATGCCGCCGCTCATCGAGCCGTGTGCACGCCATCCAGAGCGCCAGATCGAGGTCGGCCTCCCGCGGGTCGATCGGCCGACCATCCTCGCCGGGGAAGCGGTACGGGCGACCGGCGAGGAGCCGAGCCACCGCTGGTCCGACCAACATCGGGTCCGGGCTGTCGGTCCCGGGAGCGTTTCGGACCAACGAAGCGAGCCAAGCGATCCGGATCGCCCGTCGACGCCGGTCGGGCTCTGCGCCCTCGCGCACCAGGGTCGAGACGACGAGTAGGAGGGCTCGCCAACCATCCCCTGGGCTCTGCAGCCCACGCTCGAGTTGTGCCCGGACGGTCGCCGCGATCCGCGGCGCCCGTTGGTTGAGCTCGGCGATCGCGCGCAGGACTTCTTCCGGATCGACCGCTCCGCTCGCCCGAAAGCGCGCGATGGTGCCGGAGAATTGGAGCCGCTGCGGCTCGGGGTTGCACGGGGCGACGGCGAGTCCCGCGAGCCAGCCGGGGAGGGTCACGTCGCTCGCGGCCGCGACCTGGGGACCGAACGTCCCGCGCTGTCTCAGTTCCTCGACTTCCCGGCGGAGCGAGGCGAGTTCCTGCTCCTTGGCGCCGTTCTCGATCGCAAGGCTTTTGCAAATCGCTTCGAGCTGCTCTCGTTCGCGGTCGGACTCCCCGTACTCGCTCAACATTCGAGCGACCCCACGTAGCATCGCCTCGCCCTCGGCCGCGGAGCGGGATGACGAGGGTGCGGAGCGCGGGTCCTGTTCGCTTCGCGGCGGAGCGAGCGAGCGAGAGTGGTGCCCCGTGTGATCGATGGAGTGTGCAGGAGCGGCGGGTGGACGAGGTGCGATCGAATCCGGGCCGTGGGCGGCGTGCGGAATCGGTGCTCGGACAGATCGTCGTGGCGCCTCCGGTGGCGCCGGCGGGCTCTCGCGCTCCACAGAATATCCGCCGGTGCCGCTCCATCCGGACTTGACACTCGCAGACCGCGGTGCTTCGCCTTCTCGTCGATCTCCCTCGTCGATCGGGCCGGCGAAGTGGGAGGCGGCGGTCGCCTCTCGATTCCTTCTCTCCGACTCGTCCTGACGGAGGAGCAACTCGACCGGGTCGGGTCGATGCGCGGGACGGGGCGGCGCGGGCACCACCTCGTCGCCCCGGCTGAGCGGCCGGTAATGCTGATTGAAGGTGAGCGTATTCTCCCCGACCACATGGTCGCGGCGATTGGGGCTCCGCGTCAGGTAGAGGCGTTCCATCTCCAAGTCGATGACGAAGTCGTCGCTCTCTTCCTCGGCGTCCGCTTCGACGTCACGGGGAACCGCCGCCGGCGTCTCGAAGGCGAGCGGAGTCTCGGACTCCGTCGGTGAGAAGTGGAAGTCCTCTCTGGGGTCGGGACGCGTCGCGGTCGCCTCGATCGCTGTGATGCTCGAAACCCTTGGTGCTGCCATTTCGATCGGCGCCACTCCGATCGGGGGGAGTGCGGTCACCGCCGGAGGGATCGACTTCGGTGCGATCGGTTCCGGTGCGGTCGACGCCGGCGCACCTCCGAAGAGCGCGGCCGCTTCATCCTCCACGCTGGGAGACTGCGCCGCCGGTGACTGGGCCGCCGGTGAGGGGGCCGACGGGATCGGAACGCGCTCGACCGGCGTCGGCGGGGTACTGGCCATGAAAGGAAGCGACGCACCCGGGGGTGCGGTCCGCGGTGTTTCCGGTGCCGCGGGGAGAGCCGAGGACTTGTTCAGATTCGACGTGCTCCCGCGAACCGCTTCCTCTCCGACCGAGAAGAACCACTCGAACACGTCCTGCCCGGGAGGCGGAGCCCCGTCGATCGGTGAAACTCCACGGAGAGGTGTGGGTTGACCACGCGGGGGTGGCGTCGGGGCGGACCCGGTGACCTGTGCACTCTGCGGATCGTCGAGCCCGTGGTCGAACCAGAGGAGCGGGATGGAGAGTTCCTCGGTCTGCGGAGTGGCGGCATCCTTGGGCGGCTTGCGCATCTCCTGACGCCTGGGCCGAGCCGAGGGGGCGGGAGGGGGCGCGCGGTCCGCTGGCGAGGACTCTTCGGTCCCCGGCTCGTCGCAGGAGGCGAGCATCGCTTCGATCGTCGCAGCGGCGCTTCCCCAGATATCACTGCGTGCCGGCGGGCGCTCGGGCAGCGCGTCGGGCAATGCGTCGACCATCGCCTCCCAGTGATCGGGCCTCGGATCCCCCGGAGCCTCACCGATCGACTCGAACCAAGGGAGCTCGCCCCCCGCGACCATCGCCGCGATCGCGGAGCCGCGCCCCTGGAACCCTACCCGCCCGCACTCGCGCACCGGCTGGAGCGCTTCGAGGAGCGCGAAGACGCTGCGTTGGTCCGCCTCGGGGACCCCAGCGAGGTCGACGATGACCCGCCCGAGTTCCTCCGCCGCGAACCGGACGATCTCCGTCCGGAGCGTAGCGAGGCGGTCCGCACCCTCGGTCCCGAGGCGAAGGGGACCGGTGATGGTGACTCGCAGGTCACTACCGACTCGGTCCCAACGCAGCATCACGCGTCCGCCTGTCCCTTCGAATCGACCTCGGGGCGGGGGCGCGTCCCCTGCCCCCGAAGTGCGCTCATGTCGTTGTTTCGACGTGGCTCTCGACCGCCCGCCGGATTTCATCCAGTGTCTGGCGCTCGCGGGCGAGCACCTCGGGGTCCTCGGCATCCGAGCGGTAGATCCATCGTTCGCGCTGGCGCGGATCGTTGCGGAACCGCTCGAGAATTCGACCCAGCCGCCGCGCATCGAGTCCGAGAGAGGCGGCGAGGATGGATCGAGGACCGGGGTGATCCCGTCCCGCCCGGGCGAACGCCTCGGCCTCCTCGAGATCGGAGAGCGCCTCCCGATGCAGATTCACGGTCAAGCGCCACCGCGCCGCGCCGGACTCGGAGAGGGGTCGCACCTCGACCGGGATCGAGCGCAAGCCGAGGTGACGCGCCGCGAGCATGCGGCGCAGTCCGTCGACGATCGCGTATCCCCCGGTGGGGAGAGGGCGCACGACGATCGGAGTGGCGATCCCCATCGCCGAGATCGAACGCCGGAGGCGCTCGAACCGGCGCACGTCGATCGAGTGCCGCAGTGCCGCGGCGTCTGCTGCGATCTCCTCGAGCGGGAGCACGTGGGGAGGGTCTCCGCGCCGGAACAGATGGCGCACGAGTCGCGCGACGAACCCGTGGCGACGACGCTCCAACCGACAGGGACGGCACCGGTTCCCGGTGAGTGCCGATCCGCAACTCGAACACGGGCCGAGCCCGCTCGTCGCCGCACCCTCGGCCTCCTCCGGATCCACTTCGCCTTCCGGCCAGAGGCTCCGGTAGAGCCACGCGTGGCACCGGGGGCACCGGTCGACTCCGCCGGGCTCCGAGCAGCTCGAGACCGGCGACCCGCAGTCGGGGCAAAATTCGATCGGCGGCTCGCGGGGAGTCTGATCAGGCGATGGCACGATGAGCCCTCTCCCCCCGCCGGCGCGGCGGCGCCGCCCCTCTCGCTGCATCCGTTGAGCACGGTCCCGATCACCGGCGCGCCGAGCTCGAGCAGTCCGGCGACGTCCCCGGCGAGTGCTGACCCGCAGGTGCGCCCTGCTCGAGCGATGAACACGATCCCGTCGACCCCTCGCGCCATCAGTTGGGCGTCGGCGGCCCGGGCGAGCGGAGGCGCGTCGATCACGATCAGAGGGAAGTGCTTCCGCGCTTCCGCGAGGAGCTGCCCCATCCGCGCCGATCCGAGGAGCGCGGCGGAATCGCCGTGCGCATCTCCCGCCGCGAGCAGGGAGAGACGCTCGAAGCGCGTGGGGCGCACCACTGCGCCGAGCGTTCCCATCGGTCCGATGCGGCGCAGCGCACCGCGCCCGGGACCGGGAACCTCCTCCGGTCGGAGGCGAAGTACCGGCTCCCCCTGCGGGTCGCGTGCGTTCTGGAGCGCACCCTGAAGCTCCTCGGTGTGCTCGCTCGTCGCCCGCTCGAGCCAGTCGACCAGACCGGGGGAACGCGAGGCACCGAGACGAAGGTGCAGGACGGGACGACGGAGATCGGCGTCGATGAGGAGAGTCCGGAGGCCGAGACGGGCGGTGGCGCGCCCGAGCTGCTCGGCGACGAGACTGCGGCCTGCACCCCCCTCGGCTCCGGTCAACAGGAGGACCCGCCCGCCCTTCATCCGGGCGACCACCTGGCTCGCCAGGGCGTGGAACGGTTCGCGAACTCCTCCGGGGAGACCGCTCGCGAGTCGAGTTCTATCCATCGAATCGAGATGGGGGAGAACTGCGAGACACGGCACTCCGCTGCGTCGCCTCAGCGTCACACCGTCGTGCACCCGGGAATCGAGGTAGTCGACCGAGTAGGCGACTCCGACGGCGACCATCGCGGCGAGGAGCAAGGCCAGGGGAGCGAAGGTGACGGGGTCGACCCCCTCGCGAGATGAGCCCGCGGGGGCGCGAAACAGCTGGAGCACTTCCGGTGCGAGATGGGAGAGGAGCTCGAGGTCTCGGAGGCTCTGATCGAGCTGCTCGTACACCGCGGCGATAGAGCGACGCTCACCCTCACGCTCGATCAAGTCTCCTTCGTACGCCCTCAGGTGGGCGAGGCGCTCGCGCTTGCTCTCGTCGAGGGCGACGAGCGCACCGCGGCGCTGTTCGAGCGAAGCGAGACGGGCGCTCGCGGTGAGGCGCTCCTCGTGCCAGCGATCCGCAACCTTGCCGAGTGCAGCGTGCAGATGGCGACCGAGGGG
>JAQBGV010000221.1:0-10953 GCA_032128395.1 Planctomycetota bacterium
GCAGACGACGAGGGCCGACGTGGCGTCTTGAAGCGCTTGCGACTTCCTGTCTCGACGGACTCCCACTGCGGGCGAGCAACTCCTACATGGCGATCATGCCGAGTAGAGCCCCTGCTCCCGATAGCTGTTCAGCTTGTTGTAGAGAGTCTTGAGGGCGATGCCCAGGGCATCCGCGGTGCGCGCCTTGTTTCCCTGGTTCAACCTGAGGACCTTGAGCAAGTGTTCTCGGACGACGTCCTCGAGGAGCAGACTCGCGGGACCATCGATGCTCTCCTTCTGAGTGCCGAACGCCTCTTCGACATCGAAGGCGGTGATCGTCGGTGCCTCTTGGAAGATCATCAGCCGCCGGACGAAGTTCTCGAGTTCGCGCACGTTGCCGGGCCAGCTGTAGTTCGTCAGGAGCGCTTGAGCCCGAGCCTCGAAGCTGAACCTTCCGCTCCGGTTTCCCCGGTATCGCTGCAAGAAATGGTTCGCCAGGGGGAGGATGTCCTCGGCGCGGTCGCGCAGTGGGGGAATTTCGATCTGGACCACGTTCAGTCGGTAGTAGAGGTCGTCGCGGAACCGCCCCGCCTCGATCTCCTTCTGAAGGTCCCGGTTCGTCGCCGCGATGATTCGTAGCGTGACGTTCAGATTCTCGTTCCCGCCCACGCGACGGAACTCACCGAACTGGATGAAGCGAAGCAGCTTTGCCTGGATCCCCTCCGCGATCTCGCCGATCTCGTCGAGGAACACGGTGCCCCCCCGGGCGACTTCGAAGAGCCCCAGCTTTCGGGAGGTCGCACCGGTGAACGCACCCTTCTCGTGGCCGAAGAGCTCGCTCTCGAGGATGCTCGACTGCAGCACGGCACAGTTGAGCGGCACGATTGGGGCTTCCGCGATCGGGCTGCGGCGGTGGATCTCGCGGGCGATCAGCTCCTTGCCGGTGCCGCTCTCGCCGGTGATCAGTACCGAGACATCGGTCGCTTCGGCGATCTTGTCCAGCTTGTCTAGGATCCGCTGCATGCCTAGGCTGAACCCGATGATCTCTTGATCGGCACTCGACGAGCTGAGGATCTGTCTCAAGGTCTGATTCTCGCGGAGGGCCTCGCCCTTCTCGACCGCCTTGTCGAGCAGGATCCCGAGTTCCTCGAGCTTGCACGGTTTCGTCAGGTAGTCGTAGGCGCCGATCTTCATCGCCTCGAGCGCGTTGTCGAGGGTGGCGTGACCGGTGAGCATGATCACCTCGGTCGGGAGGCGTCGCTTCTTCATCTCGCGGAGCGTCTCGATGCCATCCCGCCCAGGCATCTTGATGTCCATCAGCACGACGTCGTAATCATTCTCGTCGAGCGAGGCGAGCGCGCTGTCGCTGTCGTAGGTCACATCGGTTGCGAACCCCATACGACCGATCTCCTTCCCGAGGAGGTCGGCGAAGTTCTTCTCATCGTCTACGATGAGGACTCGTCGCTTGTTCATGGTGCACCCTCTACTGTTTGTCAGGGACGTTGAAACGGACCGTCGCCCCGAGCCCCACTCCGGGACTGTGAATCGTCATGGAGCCGCGCATCCGTTCGAGGAGGCTGTCGCAGAGCGCGAGGCCGAGCCCGGTCCCCTTCCCCGGAGGCTTCGTGGTGAAGAACGGCTCCTTCAGTTTTCTCGAAATTTCCGGTGCAAATCCGGCGCCGTCGTCTTCGCAGACGAACTCGATCGACTCGCCCACCCGAGTCACCGACCAACGGATCGCCCCCCCTCGGAACTCCGGGTCGCTCTCGAGGCGCTCGTGGATCGCATCGACCGAGTTCCTCATCACGTTGAAGATCACCTGTCGGATCGAGGTCTCGTACCCCGCGAAGCCGAGCCCCACCGCTCCCCGTTCGATCTCGACCGAGACGTTCTCCATGTCGCCGCTCAGCCGCACCAGGTCGCGCATGTCGTGGACGAGCCGCCCGGCGTCGATCCTGAGCGGGACTTCATCGGACCGCTGACGGGAGAGGTTCAGGAGGCTCTGGGTGAGCTGTTTCACCCGGAATGCCTCGAGCTGGATCAGCTCGAGGTAGTGATCGAAGTCCGAGAAGTCGAGCTCGCCGCCTTCCCTCACCTCGTCGACCCGCCGGTGCAGCCCTTCGGCGGCGCCGGCGATCGTGGCGAGCGGGTTGTTCACCTCGTGGGCGATCCCCGCCGCCAGCGTCCCGAGGCTCGCGAGCTTCTCCTTGCTCACCAAGTCCTCGGTGCGTCGTTCGACCTCTTCCTCGAGGCTCTCGGTGAGTTTTCGAAGTCGCTCGTTGCTCTCGACGACATCGCGAGACCTTTGCTGGATCAGCAGGTCGGCCCGGCGCACGATGAGGAGCAGGACCGAGAAGAGAATCCCACCGCCGAGAAGGGTGAACGTCGTGACCCTGACCTGGGTGTGACGAATCTCCTCATTGACGACGTCGAGCTCGAGGTAGGTCTCGATGACGTTGGTCACCTGACTCGGATCGTGGATCTCCTCCTTGTTCGCGATCGAGCCCACCGGGATGTAGATCTCGAGGAGCGAAGTCTCTCCCCGGCGACCCAGGTCGAGGGGGTCGCCGCGATCACGTACTGCGGCGACCACCTCCCCCTGTATTGCGCGGTGGAAGAGATCGTTCGTGGGAGGAGTTCGCCCGCCGATGTGATCGCGGTTGGTCGCGTACACCACAGTGCCGTCGGTCGTGAAGATGTAGAGCGCGTGCACCCGGAAGTCGTCGATCGCGCGCGTGACCACCCGGTCGAGTCGATCGAGCTGCTCGGGTTCCGTCAGGTCGATCGAACCGACTTCGTCGAGGGTCGGTTGAATAAAGTCGGCGAGGATGTCGACCTGGAGGTGGCGAGTGAACTTCTCCGCATAGTCCAGGCTCCTCTGCAGCACCTCATCCTCGACGAATTTCCCGGTGAGGATCGAGGTGGCGATCGCGACCAGCAGCGTCGTGGCGAAACTCGTCACCACGAAGTGCTTCGTCAGTGGAAAGGGCCGGATCTCTTGCACGACGTTCAGCGCTCCTGTTCCGCTCGGATGAAGAGTTCGACTCGGGGTGCCCACGGGCAGAGGGCGGGATCGCGCTCCGACCAGATCGCTCCGTCTCGTGGGGATGCCGCTGATCCTTCGTCGGCGATAGCGAGGGTCGAGATCCAGACCCGACGTGGAGGAAGCGGGAGGGTGAGGAGGTCCGCCTCGATCTCATCCATAGAAAACGCCGTGCCAATACTCCACTGAGGCTCTTTCGAAGTGAAGAACGCCCGATCGTCCCCGGCGTAGATGCGATCGACGAGGGGATCGAACCGGGGATCATCCCCGAGGCGCTCCGCGACCTCCCAGGCGGGAGGGAGCGAGTCGCGGTACGCCGCGGCGAGGCGGGCCGTCGTCGGGAGCAGCAGGGCCAGAAGTACGAGGCAGAGCCCCCAGACCGTCCACCTCCTCGTGAGGGTGGGAACGAGCCCCGAGGACGCCGCGGCGAGGCAGGGGAGGAGGAGCGGCAGGACGTGTCGGGGGTGCTCCGGGGGCTGGGCGACCGCAATCCAAGCCGCGTAGCCGAGCGCGCCGAGGGTGAGCGGGCCGGGGCGAAGTTCGCGGGAGCGCCCGCTTCGCCGCACCGCGACGACCAGACCGACGACCAGGGCACTCCCGAGCACGAGGCGCAGGGCACCGGGAAGAGACTCGGGCAGGACCGGGTCGAGGAGCCAATGCTCGAAGGCATTCCCGGCGCGCTCCGCGAAGCTCTGTCCGACGACGGTTCCTCCCCACTCACCGAAGTGCCCGCGGACGAACCGGAGCCCTTCCTCGGTCCAGCTGCGCGCTCCGATGACCACGGCGGTGGGAAGGGCCCACGACGCGATCCCGAGGGTCGCGCCGACCCAGGCACCGGTCCGCCCTTTCGCAGCGAACAGAGCGAGCAACCACGGGAAGAGTGAGGGGCGAAATCCGAGCGAGAGGCCGATGAGCACACCGCCTCGCCACGAGCCTCCATCGCGACGGAGGAGGAGAATTCCGCCGTACAGGAAGGGCAGGGGGAGCAGGTCGGTCCCGACGCGGAGGGACTCGAGAAAGAGGAAGGGGTGCACCAGGAGGAGCACGAGGGCAGTGAGGTGAGCGCCTCGGTTGCTCCCTCCCGCCATCGCCGCCGCGAGGATCGCGGCGAGCACACCCGCCGTCGCCGCGAGCCACGACCAGGCGAGCCCACCGCCGATCGGGAGGGATCGGGCCAGCGCGACCGAGAGCGGGTAGCCGGGGAATTGTGGGGAGAATTCGAGGATGTCGAATCGCTGGAGGGAATGGATCAATCGCACCGCATCGGGGGTGTCCGGGAGTCCGGAGAGATGGAGAGCCCGTCCCGCCACCCCCACTGCGAGCAGGATCCCGACGAGCAGGAGATCCCAGCGGCTCGCGGAGGTGGCGGTGCCCTCGCTAGGCACAGCGACCGGGTCGAGGGTCACCGCTCGCCGTCGTTCGGTGGCGGCGGGGGGGGAGAGGCGGGATCGGCGCCGAATTCATTCGGCCGCGGGGTCTTGAAGTCGGGGAAGCTCGCGCGAAGAGACCGAAGTACCGCCTCTGCCCCGAGTGCGAACGACTGCGGTTCTGGATCGCGAGATCCGAAGCCGAACAGACCTTCCGAGCCCAATGCGTCCTGCATCGTACGGAACGCCACCAAGACATTGGCATGGTGCTGGGTCCCGTGGACCGAGTCCTCGCGGCGCACGGTGAAGCTGAGGATTTCGGTGTAGTAGTGCTGTGCCGTTTGCAGTCGCCGTCGTGCCATCGGCGGGGGGCTGAGATCGGTCTTTCGGAGGTGCTCGAGGTGGTTGCGGAGCTGGTGGTAGACGACCTCCGCCACCGCACGAGCGAGCCGACGACTGTCGCGGCTCCTCTGCGCCGCATCGACCTGGGGCCCAAGTTCGACCCCGAGTCCCGTCTCGATCTCCACGAGGTCGGGTCGGAGGGCTTCGACTGCCCCATCGACCCCGGCTCCCCCCGCTCGTGCGGCCCCGATGACCGCCTTCGCCTTGAGGATCAGCGGATCCTTCGACTCTTCATAGCTGTACCCCTGGGTGAACGCGAGCGAGGGGAGGATGGCGAGGAGGGCCACCGAGAGGAGAAGGGAACGAAATCCGGTGACTCCCACTCGAGAGCGGCGCTCGGACCTCTGCGCTCTCATCGCGATTCCCCCCCCTACTGGTCGAGTTCCTGGGGGCAGTCTCCCGCTCCTGCCCCCGAGTGACAAGGCCGGGAGGAGCGGCTCCAAATTTGTGAAAACTGTCCCCAGGAGGGGGTCCGAGGCTCCCCGGATCGGAGCAAACCACGTAAGTCCTACCGCTCTTCCAGTGTAAAAGTTACTCGTTTCCCTCCTGTGCATGCACCCGAGTGTCGAGCCCGGCAGGCGCGATCCGCAGAGGGGTCTTGCGCTCTGGAGGTGGTCCCGCTCCCTTGCTCGAGTGGGTCCCCGGAGGGCTCGGGAGGGAGGAGGACGGATGTCCGGAGCCGACGGGGGGGCGGCGGAGCGGGGGAAGGGGGAACCCGACCTCTCCATCGTGATCCCGGTCTTCGACGAGGCCGATCGAATCGGTGCGACAGTCGCGACCGTCGAGTCCTGGCTCCGTTCACGGCGCGAGGCGGGATCGCTCCGATCGGCTGAGATCGTGGTCGTGTCGGATGGTTCGCGGGACGATCCAGAGCGCTCCCTCGAAATCGGTGTGCGTGACGGAGTCGCCCTCACGTTCATCGCGCTCCCGGAGAATCGCGGCAAGGGGGCGGCGGTGCGGATCGGGGTTCTCGCATCACGCGGCGCACGCGTACTCTTCTCGGATGCCGATCTCGCCACGCCGATCGAGTATGCAGCTCGCCTCGAGGCTGCCCTCGCCGATGGAGCTGCGGTAGCCATCGGTTCTCGCCGGGTCGCCGACTCCGATGTCCAGGTCGCGCAGAGCCCACTGCGTCGGTTGTCCGGCGGAATCTTTCCTAGGCTCGTGCGACTCTTCACCGGCCTGCCGTACGCGGATACTCAGTGCGGGTTCAAGATGTTCCGCGGCGACATCGCGAGGGCGCTGTTCGAGCCTCTTCGCGAGGAGAGGTTCGCGTTCGACGTCGAGCTTCTCTGCGCGGCGAGGGAGCGGGGGCTCGAGGTGGCGGAGGTCGGAGTGGTCTGGCGTGACTCGGGAGAGAGCACCGTTCGAATCTGGCGCGACTCCTTGAGGATGCTGCGGGCGCTGACCCGGTTCGCAGATCGCCGGCGGTTTCCCGCGGTGTTCCGGCGCCAAGTCGGGCTTGCGCTCTCTGCGGGGTCGGTTTTGGTGGCGGTCGTGCTCGCGCTGGTTTGGTTTCTCTCCTGATTCGATCTCGAGATCGATTCGCTGGCCCTACACGATCGAGCTCGCCTCCACCGGAATCGGATCTCCCGCCGGCGCATCCCGTTCGATGGCGAACTCAGGGAGGTCGAGCAATCTTCGCGTCGCATTCACTCCCTCGGCGTATGCGCGGTCGAGGAAGCTGTAATGGAAACGTCCCTGTCTGCCCGCCAGCGCGAGGCCCGGGCGGTTCTCGAGAGCGGTCACCATGCGCCGCGCCACGCTCCGCGCGTTCCCTTCGTACATCGGGTACGCCCGGGGCTCCACGGTGGTGAACGAGAAGCGCGGCACTCCTTCCGTGACCCCGAGCTGTCGCAGGAGTTCGAACCCCTCGGCGAGGCGAACTCGTTCATCGTCCCCTGCGCGCGAAGGATCCCCGCTCCACGGCTCCTCGAGCTGCACCGAGCCGCGACCGGGGGGGACCATCTCCGGGCTCCGGGCCGCGGGCACTTGGACTCGCGTGAAGCGCGAGGCCGGGTCGGGTTGGTAGATCCAGGTCGCGTCGAGCGGAACGGGATGTTCGAGTGCGATGTTGGTGAAGCGAAGGCCGCGCCAGCGCAGCGGTGGAGGCTCGGGGGCCTCCGGGAGCAACGGGCAGAGTGAGGGGAGCGGGATCGTCGAGACGATCGCCCGGACGTCGAGCTGCTCCAGACCGTTCGGAGTGCGAAGCGTCGCACGCCATCCGCCGCTCCGCACTTCGAGCCGCGTCACCACCGTCGATGTCCGGATTTCGCCGCCGCGCTCCTCGATCCGCGCAGCGAGCGCCTCGGGGATCTCTCCGATGCCGGTTCTCGGGTAGAGATAGCGGCGCGCCCAGGTCCGGGGGGTGGAGCGCCTCGGCCAGAGCATCTGCCGGAGGAACGCGCCGAGGTCGGGAACGCTGATGCGCTCCGGTGCCCACTCCGCCGAGATCTGCGAAGGATGCACCCCCCAGAGTTTCTCCGAATACCCCTCGAAGACCCGGCGGTAGAGGTAGTCGCCGAAGCGCCCCCGCAGCCACTCCTCGAGTGAATTCGCATCTCTCGCTTTGGCGCGCGAGCCGATCCTCTCCCGTCCCCGCGCGGCGAGGTACGAGCCGAAAGCGCGCAGGTTCGCTCCGATCCCGAGCCGACGCACCAGGTCCTCGAGCTCGAGGGGGTACGCGACGGTGGTGCCATCGAGGAACACGAGGCTCCGACGCTCGCGCGCGAGCAGTCGATCGCCGAGGAGTTCGGTGATGCGATCCTGGACCCAGGGGAGGGCGGTGATGAACCGGTGCCCTCCGCGGTCGAAGCAGAATCCATCTCTTCGGTCGGTGCGGAGGAGTCCACCGATCTCACCCGCACGCTCGACGACCACGGCGGGAGATCCGGCCCCGAGGGCTTCATCCGCCGCGCCGAGTCCAGCGACCCCGCCGCCGATGATGAGGAGAGGAGGGAGTGTCTGCATGCGCTCCGGCCCGTGTTCCGGCTCTCGAACCACCACTCGCGTCATCATGATCGATGTTCTGATCCTCGCGAGTGTCTTCGTGGAAGGAAGCGAAAACAGAATCGGAAACGGCCTCAGGATACTAGAATCCCCCGATCAGCCACCTGAAGGAGATCGATGGGCACGCAGGACGTCCAAGCCGGACTCGAGGGCCCGGAGATGCGCGCCTTCATGAAGCATCTTCTCGCCGACTTTCGCGCCCTCGAGATCATGATCGAGAATGGGCAGCTCGCTCTCGACCGCCGACGGATCGGCGCGGAGCAGGAGCTCTTCCTGGTCGATGACGCCTGGCGCCCCGCCTGCATCGCCGAGTCGATGGTCGAGGCGCTCGACGACCCGCGTTTCACGACCGAACTCGCTCGATTCAATCTCGAGTTCAACCTCGAGCCGATGGAGTTCGGTGGGAGTTGTCTGCGCGACATGGAGGGGCAGATCGAGGAGATGCTCGCGCTCGCCCGGGGAACGGCGCGGAAGCTCGGGGCCGACGTTCTGATGACCGGAATCCTCCCCACTCTCCAGAAGTCGGATCTCGATCTGGTGAACATGACCCAGCGACCGCGGTATTTGGCGTTGAACGCCGCGATGAACCGATTGCGAGGCGGCGCCTACGAGTTTCGAATCCAGGGGATCGACGAGGTCAGCTTCAAGCACTTCTCGGTGATGATCGAGGCGTGCAACACCAGCTTCCAGATCCACTTCCAAGTCGGGGCGGACGAGTTCGCAAAATTCTACAATCTCGCACAGGCGATCACCGGCCCCGTGCTCGCCGCCGTGACGAACTCGCCCCTACTCTTCGGTCGTCGTCTCTGGCGAGAAACTCGGATCGCGCTCTTCCAGCAGTCGATCGACACGCGGAGCTCGAGCCCGCACCTGCGCGAGGTCAGCCCTCGGGTGAGCTTCGGGAGCGACTGGGTGAAGGATTCGGTCACAGAGATTTTCAAGGAAGACCTCGCGCGCTTCCGGGTCCTCCTCGGCACAGAGATCGACGAAGACCCTCTGGCTCTCCTCCAGAAGGGCGAAGTCCCCCGCCTCCGAGCCCTGCTCCTACACAACTCGACCGTCTACCGCTGGAATCGCCCCTGCTACGGGGTGTTGGACGGGAAGCCACACCTTCGCATCGAGAATCGTGTCATTCCCGCGGGCCCGACCCCGGCGGACGAGGTGGCGAACTCCGCTCTCTGGTTCGGGCTGCTCGCGGGTCTCGTCGACCTCCATCCCGACATCGCCGAGGAGATGCCCTTCGACGATGCCAAGTCGAACTTCGTCGCCGCGGCTCGGCAAGGACTCCTCGCGCACCTTCGCTGGATCGGAGGAGTCGAGAAGTCCGCGCGTCGCCTCCTCCTCGACGACCTGTTCCCCCTGGCCCGAAAGGGACTCGAATCGGGGGGGGTCGACGGCGGCGACATCGACCGCTACATGGGGATTCTCGAGGAGCGGGTCGAGGGGGGGCGCACTGGCTCATCGTGGCAGCTCGAGTCTCTCGCTTCGATGAAGGGGGCGGGTTCGCGGGGTGAACGCTTGAGCGCACTGACCGCGGCGATCCTGCATCGCCAGCAAGATGGCCACCCCGGACACCGCTGGGCGCTCGCCGAACTCGCCGAAGCGGGCGGTTGGAAACACAACTTCCAACGCGTCGAGCAGTACATGACCACCGATCTGATCACGGTCGACGAGGAGGAACTCCTCGATCTCGTCGCGAACTTGATGGACTGGAATCGCATCCGCCACATCCCCGTCGAGGACGGCGAACACCGTCTCGTCGGGTTGATCTCGTACCGGGCGGTGCTGCGCCATCTCGCCCGCCGCGCGGTCGAGGAGAAACGCGACCCCGCCTCGGTGAGCGAAGTGATGCGCAAGCAAGTGATCACCGTCACCCCCGAGACCCCGACCCTCGAGGCGATCGAGAAGATGCGCAAGCATCGGGTCGCCTGCCTTCCCGTGGTGAAGGGGAATCGCCTCGTCGGGATCATCACCGAGCACGACTTCATCGAGGTCGCCCGCGGGCTCCTCGAGGACCACCTGAACCGATGAGCCGGGCCGAGCGCGCCCGCCCCGGCGAGGGCGCGGCCGAGGGGAGGAATCCCCCTCTGGATGACGAAGGAGAACGCGACCGCGGACCACCGGGGGCCCCGGGGTCGCGCCACGGGCTCGGTCGGATCGAGGGGGAACGGCCCGGTCCGCTGGTGGCGGTCTTCGCGGGGATGCACGGGAACGAGCCCGCGGGAGTGCGCGCGCTCGAACGGGTGATCGCACAGGTGACCGCCGACCGGATCCCCGTGCACGGCACGTTGGTCGGGATCCTCGGCAACGTCGCCGCGTGCGAGCTCGGGGTCCGTTACGTCGATTTCGATCTCAATCGACTCTGGACCCCCGCTCGCGTCGATCGCATGCGCGCGATGACGAGGGAAGAGTGCCTCTTCGTCGAGGAACTGGAGTTGTGGGAGCTGGTCCGAGAAGTCGATCGCCTGATCGAAGGGGCCCCCGCACAACCGAGCCCGGTCTTCATCGATCTACACACCGCATCGGCGAGCTCTGCCCCGTTCGCGATCTCGCGGAACACCCTCGATCACATCTCGCTCTTGCGCGGCCTCCCGATGCCGATCCTCGCGGGTCTCGAGGAGAGCCTCGAGGGGCTCCTCCTGAAGCACATCATCGAGCGGGGGGGGAGAACGGTCGCCGTCGAGACCGGGCCGCATCAGGGTCAGAATGCGGCCGAAGAACTCGAGGCCGCGCTCTGGATCCTGTTCGCAACCGCGGGGACGATCGCGAGCGAGTCCATCCCCGGGGGGCGAGCCGGGCGTGATTCCCTGAGAGAACTGTGCCGGGGGATCCCACCGATCGTCGAGGTGGTCCACCGGCACGAAGTCACCGATCGGAGCGAGTTCCGGATGGAGGAGGGATTCCGCAGCTTCGACCTCGTCTCGAAGGGAAGGCTCCTCGCGATCGACCATGGCAAGCAGGTCCGCGCGCCGAGACGCGGTCGCGTTCTGATGCCTCTCTACCAGGAGAGGGGGGAGGATGGTTTCTTCCTCGGGCTCGACCGGGACCGCCTCTACCTGACCCTCTCGCGCTGGTTCCGTCGCCTGCACTTCGAGTGGATGCTCTCCCTCTTCCCGTCGGTGCGGCGCGAGCGCGAGCTCGGGGATGCGTGGC
>JAQBGV010000222.1:0-4656 GCA_032128395.1 Planctomycetota bacterium
TTTTTCTTGTCACCCTCTCGTTTTTTCTCTTTCCTTTTGTGCGGGGGTTCCCCCGGGGGCCCCCGGGGCCGCCGGGCCGCCCCTCTGGTTCATCCCCTCCGCAGCGCTCCCACGCCTCCGAGCCCGTCTTCCTCGAACGCCGCCTCTTTCAATCGATCGATTGACTCCTCCCTCGCCATTGTCTACCGTCGTCGATCGGGCCGATTCCGGCTCCGGCGGAGGTGACGATGGCCGTACGTACCCCGGATGCTCTGCTCGACGCCGCGGAGGCGCTCTTCGCGAGCCGCGGGTACGAGGGGGTCGGCATCCGCGAGATCGCAGATCGCGCCGATGCCAACGTCGCCTCGATCCGCTATCACTTCGGCGGAAAGCGTGAGCTCTACGTCGCGATGGTCCGTCGCGCGATGCGGCACCGGCCGACGCTCTCCGCCTGGCAACTGCTCGAACAGTCTCCACGGAGCCGCCGCGACGCCGCCACTCTCCTGTGCCGGTTCATCCGCAACTTCCTCGACGGACTGCTCGGTGACTCTCGGACCGCGGTCTGTGCCCGCCTCTTCCAACAGGAGGCGAGTTCGCCGAGCGAGGCGATCGACGATGTCGTCCGCGACTTCATCGCACCGAACGTCGACGCGCTCAGCCGGACCATCGCTCGGATCGACCCCGATCGCGCTCCCGATGAGTTTCCGCGGCTCGCACAGTTCGTCCTCGGCCTCCTCCTGCACTACCACGTCTCCCGCACTTTCATCGAGCGCCTGACCGACGCGCCGCTCGACCGAGGGCCGAACCGCGCCGCCGTCGCGGATGACATCGCCCGTTTCACCCTGCGCGGCTTGCGCACCCGTGAAGACTTCATCGACCGCGCTCTCGAAGAGTCGCGGGCTCCTGCGACCCCTCCCCCCGCCTCTGCGGCTCCGAAAGGAACCTCCGGATGAATCCCGATCGTGCTCCCACATCGTGGACTGCGCCCTGGCGCGCCCTCCCGGCCGCGTTGCTCGCGACCCTCCTCTCCGTTCCCCTCGCCGCCCAGGGACCGACCCCTGTGAGGGTCGAGCCGGTGAAGATCGAGACGGTCGAGGATCTCGCGCTCGTGACCGGGGACCTCCGGGCGGAACGACGTTCCCTCGTCGCCGCGCAGGAGTCGGGGCTCATCCTCGAGATCGGTGCGAGAGAAGGGATGCGAGTCAGCCGCGGCGATCGGCTCGCACGGCTCGACTGCGAACGCCTCGAGCGCGAACGCGCCGCGATGGTCGCGCTCCGAGTGGCGACCGCGGCGGAGCACACCGAGCGCGCCGCGCAGCTCGAGCAGGAGAGCCGCGACGTCTCCGCGCTCGAGTCCCTCTCCTCCCGCAACGCGACGAATCCCAAGGAGCTCGCCGATTCGCGCTCCGCGGTGCGCATCGCCGAGGCGCGGCTCGCGCGGGTCGGGGCGGCCCTCGACGGGATCGATGCCCAACTCTCCCTGATCGCGCGCAGGATCGCGGACAGCGAGATCCTCGCCCCGTTCGACGGAGTCGTGGTCGAGATGCACGTCGAAGTCGGGGAGTGGATCAAGGCCGGAGATCCCGCGACCGAGCTGGTTTCGACCGGGAGGATCGAAGCGTGGCTGAACGTGCCGGAATCCTTGCGAGGGGTACTCGTCGAGTCCCTCCTTGGAACGAACGGAACCGCAAATGGGCACATCCCTCCCGCGATCGAGGTGCGGGTCGATTCCATCGGGCGCCGGTACACCGGAGAGGCTCCGCGCCTCGTCCCCCGCATCGACGCGACCTCGCGGAACTTCCCCGTCATCCTCTCGATCCCCGACCCCGAAGGGTGGCTCGCACCCGGGATGTCGATCACCGCGTACGTCCCGACCGGCCGGGGGGGTGAGCATCTCCTCGTCCACAAGGACGCGATCCTGCGCCGCGGCACCGGACCGTTCGTGTTCGTCGCGCGCACCCTCGGCCCCGGTGGTCCTCCTCAGGCGATTCCGCTTCCAGTGACCGAACTCTTCCCGAGCGGCGATTTCATCGCGGTCTTCGCACCGGGACTCGCACCGGGCGACCCCACCATCGTCGAGGGGAACGAACGGCTCTTCCCGATGATGCCGGTCGCGCCCGGCGGCGGCGCGCCATCGGGAGATCCCGGCGCCGAGGCCCGCCCCGCCGGCACTGCCGGGCCGAAGGGAGCCGGGCGATGAACTGGGTCGCCCTCGCGGTCCGGCAGCCAGTGACCGTCGCGGTCGGGGTGATCCTCGTTCTGCTCGCGGGGATCGTCGCGGTCGGCCGACTCCCGATCCAGCTCACCCCGAACGTCGAGGACACCGTCGTCACGGTGACGACCCGCTGGGAGGGCGCGAGCCCTCAAGAAATTGAACAGGAGATCGTCGACCCGCAGGAGGACAAGCTCGAAGGGCTCGCCAGCCTGGTTCAGATGACCAGTGAGAGTCAGCAGGGGCAGGCGAAGATCCGCCTGCAATTCCTGGTGGGCACCCGCAAGGAGGACGCGCTCCGCGAAGTCTCCGACAAGCTCCGCCAGGTCCCCGATTACCCCGAGAACACCGACGAGCCGGTGGTCGAGGCGAGCGACCCCGATACGCGCGACTACATCGCTTGGGTCGTCTTCCAGACCACCGACCCCGATTTCGACATCCGAACCCTCCAGGACTTCGCCCAAGACCGGATCCAGCCCGTCCTCGAACGAGTCTCGGGGATGGCCGAGGTCAACGTACTCGGGGGCCGTGAACGCGAGGCGCAGATCATCTTCGATCCGGAGAAGCTCGCGCAGCGGGGCATCCCGCTCTCCGAATTCATCGCCACTCTGCAGCGAACGAACCAGAACGTCTCTGCCGGCGAGCTCGCCGACGGGAAGTCGGACGTGCGGGTGCGGACGATCAGTCAGTTCAGCGACATCCGCGGAACGCTCGATACGGTCGTGCGGAACACTCCGGGGGGGCCCGTCCGGATCGGAGATGTCGCGGAGGTGATCGAGACCTACAAGGAACCGCGCGCATTCGTGCGTTCGCGCGGCGTCCCGGTGATCGCCATCAACGCCGACAAGGAGCTCGATGCGAACGTCATCGAGGTGATGGCGCACTTCCGCGACGCCATCGCTCGGCTGAACGCGCCGGGAGGAGTGCTCGAGAGCGAAGCGCGGCGTCTCGGACTCGACGGGGACCTGATCCTCACCCAGGTCTACGACCAGACCACCTACATCGACGACGCGCTCTCGCTGGTGCGGAGCAACATCTGGATCGGGGGTACCCTCGCGATCCTGGTGCTGCTGCTCTTCCTCCGCTCGATCAGGTCGGCGGGGATCATCGCGCTCGCGATCCCGATCTCGGTGGTCGGAGCGATCGTCTCGATGGTCGCTCTCGGGCGCAGCGTGAACGTGATCAGCCTCGCGGGGATGGCGTTCGCGATCGGCATGGTCGTCGACAACTCGATCGTCGTCCTCGAGAACATCCACCGTCACATCGAGATGGGGAAGAAGCCCCATCGAGCGGCGCTCGATGGCGCCCAGGAGGTGTGGGGCGCGGTCCTCGCGGCGACGCTGACGACGATCGTCGTCTTCATCCCGATCCTGTTGATCCAGGAGGAGGCGGGGCAATTGTTCCGTGACATCGCGCTGGCGATCTGCGCGGCGGTGGGGTTGAGCCTCATCGTTTCGGTCACCGTGATCCCCACCACCGCGGCCCGGTGGCTAAGGTGGCGCAAGAAGAGCGATGACGATGTACTCGAGACACGTGGATCGCGGGAGACGAGGGGACTCGCCGGGTTTCTCGGATCGATGATCGAGCATCTCTCGAAGAGTTACCTGTGGCGCATCGGAGTGGTGGCGACCCTGACCATCGCCTCCCTCCTTGGAACGTCTTGGTTGATGCCGCCGTCCGACTATCTCCCGACGGGAAACCGCAACCTCGTCTTCGGGATGATGATCCCCCCCTCGGGATACAACCTCGACCAGAAGCTCGAACTCGGCCGTCGGGTGGAAGAGACGATCCGGCCCTTCTTCGAGGCCGGCATGCTCGAACCCGGGAGCGCGGAGGCGCAGGAAGCGGAGGCGGCGCTCCCTCGCATTCGGACCAAGGATCGGGGCGAGGTGGTCCCGCCCCCCCTCGAGAACTACTTCCTCGTCGCCTTCGAGGACATCATCTTCCACGGGGCGATCAGTCGGGACCCGAAGCGCATCGTCGATGTCGGCCCGCTCTTCTTCTACGCCTCGCGGCCGGAAGTCGTCCCCGGCACCTTCGGGTTCGCGT
Source organism: Planctomycetota bacterium (assembly GCA_032128395.1). Lineage (GTDB taxonomy): Bacteria > Planctomycetota > UBA8108 > UBA1146 > UBA1146 > JAQBGV01. Next base: position 4,241 of record JAQBGV010000222.1, read on the forward strand.
TCCAGCTCCCGCTGTTTCGACTGGGGGGGAGCACCGGCTCCGCGGTGAAGATCCAGCTGTCGGGGGACGATCTCGACAGCGTCGTCGCCTCGACCGGAGCGCTCTTCGTGGAATTGATGGGCGCCTTCGGCGTGACCGCGGTCAAGCCGTCCCCCGCGAACTTCATGGTGCCAGGCCCCGAATTGCAGGTGCGGCCGCGCTCGCTCGAGTTGCAGCGGATGGGGATGACTCCCGAGGATCTCGGCCTCGCGGTGCAGACGAATGGCGACGGTCGCATCATCGGCGAGTACCGACTCCCCGGCGGCGACACGATCGATCTCAAGGTGCTCTCGACCGGGGCGATCGGCGGCACCGCGGTCGCTCTGCTCGGAGACATCCCGGTCGCGACCCCGAGCGGGCACGTCGTCCCCCTCGGG
>JAQBGV010000223.1:0-6336 GCA_032128395.1 Planctomycetota bacterium
ACCAAGAGTGGCGAGGGTGGTTCGTCTGTCGTGTCGGAGGGTCGAGCCCGACCGGAGGCGACCCTACCGGGTCGTTGAGGATCGGGCTCGACCCTACGACGCGGCAGACGGGCCGCCATCGCCACTCCCCACCCAACTATGGGCAGCCGGGGAACACTACGCAATCACCCAGGCTTTGGTTAGCCAAGAACCCACACGTCGGAAAAGGAGCGGGCGGTGCTACTCCTCCTGCGAAGTAGTAGAGGATGATGTAGATCGGGTCGGCGGTGTCGAGCGAGCCGTCACCGTTTGCGTCGTTCGCCCCATTGCAGTTGAACGCCGGTCCTCCCTGGAACAGGTGGTTCAGGATCCAGATCGCGTCGGAGAGGTCGAGGAACGTATCCGCGTTCGTATCGGCGCGAACGAAGGGGATCAGTGGCTGCACCTGAACGTTCCCGCAGATCTTCACCGGAGGCACCGAGATGCCATTGATGACCACCACCGCGTTGATGGGGGGTTGCCCGATGGTGCTGCACGGACAGACAGGAATGTTCGACCCCACCCCGGCGAGAACGGAGTAGTCCGCCACCGCGAGTTCGTAGTCGGTTCCCTGAGGCAGGATCGCGCATGCGAAGAAGCAGATCACCACGCCCATTGTCCAACCACCGGGCTCGATGTTGATCTGTTCGAAGTCCGGCGGATCACCGAGGCGGATCGTCTGCGTAGTCGAGCCGAGCGCGGCGCTATCGACGACGATCTCGGTGTCATCGAGGCAGATCCCGAACGACCAGCCCTGGATGTCACTCCCGTCGTTGGTGAGGAGCACCGGCAGTGTGACCGACCCACCGGGGGCGCTGGTTCCGTTCCCGACCGAAAGCTGGTAGCTCGGGTTCTCGGGCTGCTGAGCGTCGACCGGCGGACATACGCTGAATGCGACGGCGGCGACGCCGAAGATCAGGACAGGCGCACGCATCGATTCCTCCTCTTCCCGGATCCCGATCGAAGACCGGGCCCAGGGCGGGCCCACGCGATCGGGACACGTGTCGAAGGACACTGCGCCCCGCGCGAACCCAGCCAATTCTCTCACATTGCGAAGTTCAGCCCAAATAGAGCGCTCGCGCGGCCCCGTCCCTCAGTGCGGCCCCGTACCTCACAGACGGCACGATCCCGCGCAGTATCAGTTGGTGCGCAGAAGTCGCCGCCCCTCCGCCGCCCCTCCGCCGCCCCTCCTCAGGGCGCGAGCGGCACGAGGAGCCTCATTCCGTGGAAACGAGGCTCCTCCTCGTCGCAGCGCACTGTATCACCCTCCCGGGGACGGGGGAATCCCCACCCGTCGAAGGGGCGCCACATTCTCGGGCGGACCGGGGCTCGGACCGCCCGCAGGAACCTCGAAATGGCCTACTGGTCCGGACAGCCCGGAAACACTGCGCAATCTGCCACGGTCTGCCCAGTGATCCGATCGCAAGCGGGGTACGGGAAAGCCGGGGACGCCCCCCCCAGGAACTGGAAGCTGAATGTGAAAATCGCATCCGCGGTATCGAAGTTCCCATCCGCGTTCGAGTCATTCGCCTCCGCGCAATCGTAGAGCGGACCCGAGAGGAAGAGAGCGGTCAGTACCCAAATTCCGTCCGCGATGTCCACCAAACCATCCGAGTTGGCATCCGCGCGGACGAACTGGGGCGTAGCCGGCGGTGGGACGATCGAAAGGGTGAGACCGATCTGGATCGGCGCGACCGAACTGCCACCGACCACGACGACCGTCGAGACCGGAACCGCTCCGAGCGTGCTGCACGGCTCGATCGTCGTCGTCGTCACCGTCAGTTCGGCCGTGTAGGTCCCGATCGCCAGTTCGTATCCAACCCCCGGCGGAAGGACGAAGGTCCCGAAGAGATTGATCACGACTCCGAGGGTGTAGCCACCGGTCAGCGAGGTGTTCAACTGCAGGAATCCTGGAAGTGCCCCACCGTTGACGGTCAGGGTCGTCGAACCCTCGACCGCATCGACGAAGGTCAGCGCCGTGATGTCGTGACAGATCCCGAACGACCAACCTTGGACATCAGCGGAGCCCACATTGTCGAGCAGGACCGGGGCGTCGAACGTCGAACCGATCGGAGTCTCGGCCGGCCCGGTCACCCGGAGGGTGAAATCCTGAGCTTCCACCGACGCAGAAAGAAATAGTACGAGCGAACAGATCGCGCCCACGATTTTCATGAGCATCCCTCCTCAATAGATATTTGTCCCACCCTCACCTCAAGATGCCGCCTCTACCTCAAGATGACGGAACGCTCCCGTCGACCCAAGGCCGCATCACCCATGGGTAGGTGAAAGTCCGATCGCTCCTGGGCGACCGAAATGCCACTCTGTTCGGGCAGCTCAGCGGAATCTCTCGTTCCTCGGAACCACCCCCTCCTCGAGATTCATTGTGACTCCTCATCGGTGCGATGGGGAGCCCCAAGTGACCAAAAACACTCCATGGTCGCGAGCTCGCAAGCGATGTGAAGAACGGGCGACCCGGCCGTAAGCCGGACCGCCCATGTCCACTCGGGGCCAAGGCCCCAGTCCACCCATAGAAACACGTATCACTCGAGTTGCTAGCAACCCGTGTAGCCCGCACAGTCGGTAGGATCCGGATCCGCGTCTCCGCCGCAACTCCCTTGCGGCGCCGCCGGGGGCGGACCGTTCAGGAATTGATGATTGAAGATGTACACCGCGTCCGACGCGTCTTGAGAGCTGTCGGAGTTGGCGTCACTCGCGCCGAGGCAGTCGAAGGACGGTCCATCTTGGAAGATCGCATTCAGGATCCAGATCCCGTCCGCGATGTTCAGAGAACCATCCTGATTCGCATCTCCACGACGATACTCGGGGATCCCGACCGTAGTGGCCGTGCCACACGTCGTCGTCGGTTCGACCGAACTACCGCCCACCACCACGACGGTCGAGACCGGCGGGGTCCCGAGCGTGTTGCACGGGCACATGTCGCTCGTCGCACCGTCCGCCGGCATCAGGTTGTCATAGGTCGCGATACAGATCAGGTTTCCGCTGCTGGGGGGCAGGTTGTTCTGCCCGAACAAGTCGATCACCACGCCGAGAGTGTAGCCACCCCCGGGCATGCCGATATTCAGGAAGCCGGCCGGCGAACCGCCGTTGATGGTCGCGGTCATCGTTCCGTCCGTCGTCGCGTCGACCAGAGTCAGCGCAGCTTCGTCGTGGCAGATCCCGAAGGACCAACCTTGGATGACCGTACCCCCGGAAGTGTCGAGGAACGCCCCCACGGAGAGCGTCCCGCCGAACGATGCGCTCTTGTTCTCGACCGAGAGGACGTAGGCCGGGTCCTGCTGAGCCCCGATGTCGCTCGCCCCGAGAGCGAGCACCACCGCGACCAGACAGGGAAGCACCTTGCGGTTCATGCGAAGCCTTTCCGGTTCGCTCCGGACTCGGGCGAGATCCACTGACAAGTACTGTCCCCACTCATGCACTCCGGAAGATCGTCCGGATCTTCGCCCTCGGGATCAGGGCCATCGTTGATCGGTCCCGGGTTCGGGGGGGTTGCGCCGAACTTGAACAAGTAGTGCATCAAGAAGACGGAGTCGGCGAGGTTGATCTTGCCGTCGTCGTTCGCGTCGCAGGCGTCGGGGCAGTCGATCGACTCCCCTTGGAACTGCCAGCCGAGGATCTTGGCCGCGTCGGCCAGGTCGACCTTGTCGTCCGAGTTGCAATCGCCCCGCTGGAAGATCTGCACGGGCACTACGCACACCGCGCAGCCGAACTTCTCGAAGCCTTGGATCGACTGGAAGTCGATGATCGCGATGTTCTCGATCTCGACGTTACCGCCGCCGGTGATCCCGTCGCAGAACTCGACGGAGAGACAAGATCCGCAGCTGGCGGACGAGTCGATCTCGGCCCGGATGCAGCCGATGAGCAACGGAACCGAGGTCGGAGGGACCGTCTGGTTGTCGAAGGGAGGCAGCGCGTCGAGCAGGATACCGAGGACGAACTCGCACTGGCCCGGGTTGGGGCCGTCGTCGTCATCGTCGTCATCGTCGTCGTCGGAAGAAGTGAAGCTGCCGCCGTCGGTCGAGTTGAAGTTGACGAACTCCGCCCCTACCTCGTCGAAGATCGAGCCGGTGATATCGAAGCCTTCGATCTCCAGATCACAGTCGTAGCAGATCGCGATCTGCAGACCCTGGAGGTTGTCGGTCGGATCGCAGTAGAAGAGGCAAATTTCGACCTCGCTGCCGATCGTGCCTTCGATCGGAGGAGCCGGGTTGTTGAGCGGATTCTCGGTCCCCTCGTAGCCACGCGGTCCGCAGAAGAACTTGGTGTCCTGGACCGGGTTGGGGCCGAACGGGAGACAGGTGAAGACGCCGTTGAACAGGGTGGGCGGCAAGGAGAGACCCGCGACCACAATGACGTTCGAGAGCGGCGGGGTGCCGAACACTCCGTCGACGAAGGTCAGGTTGGTGGGCTGCGACGGGGGCACGGACTGGCCGACGAAGAACTTGTTCTCGGTCACGCAGGAGTAGCAGAAGTTCGCGATGTGGTTGGCGGCCCCGACGGGGATCGTCTGACCGTTGAACGGCGAGGTGAAGTCGAGCACTACGCCGAGCGTTCCGCCGTTCGCGAGAGTCTCGGTGGCCTGGAACTCCGCACCGACCGTCTGGCTGACCGTTCCGTTGAGATTGATGTCCTCGAGGGTGATGACCGCGGGGTCATGCTGGATCGCGAGGACGAATCCCTGGACGGCTCCGGACTGGTTGTTGAGAGTGATGGGCACGCAAGTATCCACCCCGGTCTGGGAGCTCCCCGACGTGTTCTCGATCGTCAGCGAGTCCGGAGGGGGGGCGATGATCGTGAGCTCCGCGCCCGTGTCATCGAGACCGAGTGCCGGTGCGGCGATCGCGAGTCCGCCCTGGACGATGAGGTTGTCGAGGGGGGGGTTGTTCAGCACGCCGTCGGTGAACTGCAGCGCAGTGGTCACCTGGGCCGGCGCAGTGAGGATGATGATCGAGGACGCGGTGATCCGCGCGAGGAGCTGATTCGCCCCCGCGGCGATCGTCTGCCCACCGAAGGGCGCGGCGGCATCCAGTACCACCCCGATGGTGACCCCGTTCGTGAGGATCTCCGGAACGACCAGTTCGGCTCCGGCGGAAGAAGTGACCGTCCCGGCGAAGGAAACGTTGTCGATCTCCAACACGGAATTGTCGTAGCTGAAGGCGAGCACGAACCCCTCGGTCGGGGCGGTGCTCGTCAGGCGAGCATCGAGGGTTGCCGAGCCGAGCCCTTGGATCGGGGTCCCGGGGGAACCCGTCGGGGTAGCGCGTTCAAGTTTCAGCGACTGCTGAGCAGAGGCTGTTGCCATACCGGTGAGTATCCCGCCGATCGTCAATAGACCGACGATAATGGTTCGATGAAGCATGGTCTCCTCCCCACGGAGCAACGACCCTTCTCGCACCGGTCCCACCTCGGGATGCCCGGATCCTCTCCCATTCGATGAGGTCCGAAATACGGTGCGATGGGTCGCGGAGTCGAAGGCCCCCGCCGTATCTGGCCCGACACGGTCGAGAAGCACAGCCCACTGCATAGTTAAACTCGGGAGAACGGACCCGGGGGAGAATGGATCGCGATAGATCCGGGGGGAGCCATCCCCCAGTGCGTCCCATGAGCAAACCGAATATCGTGAGCAACCGCGGATCGCTCGCGCTACGGAAATCTTGGACGCACCACTCTGTGCCCGGGAGGTCGTTTTCCCTCCACGAGTTCCAAAGCTATCACCCGGAACAGATCTGTGAACCGACATTCTGACGAGTCGTATCGATTCAGTACGGCAAGTGCGTATTGTTGGTGAACGGTGCATACATCGTGTAGAGAATGACAAGATAGACAGCGCGCGCATCGAAGACCGATTCGGTCCGGATGCGCGCGCTCGCGTTCCAATTCCGAAGGACAGAAGCTCAATACCGGTAGTGGTCCGGCTTGTAGGGTCCATCCTTCGGAATTCCGACGTAGTCCGACTGATCGTCGGTCAACTCCGTCAGTCGGACCCCGAGCTTCTCCAGATGCAGTCGGGCGACCTTCTCGTCGAGGACCTTCGGAAGGGTATAGACTTTCCGGTCGTATCGGTCGGCGTGGCAGAAGAGTTCGATCTGGGCGATCACCTGGTTCGTGAAGCTGTTCGACATCACGAAACTCGGGTGTCCCGTCGCGCACCCGAGGTTGAGGAGACGTCCCTCAGCGAGCACCTCGATCGTTTTCCCGTCGCGGAAGGTACAGAGGTCGACCTGATTCTGGTGTTCCTCGGGGTTCTTGATGTTCTCCTTGCTGATCCCCTGCTCGGCCGCGAGGCCCGCCATGTCGATC
>JAQBGV010000224.1:0-21921 GCA_032128395.1 Planctomycetota bacterium
GGCTCCGTGGAGGTACCGGTTGGAAGGCGCGAAGTGCCGGCCGACCGCAGGCGTGGCCTCAGCCACGTCGAGGATCGGGCGGCGCCTCGCAACGCAGCAAGCGGTGCCTCATCGGAGCCCGGGCCCGCGGCCTGTCCCGGACGTTTGCCCGCGGATCCACCGCTCTTCAACCAGGCATTCGTTCGGGACCAGTCGGAGTACCGGCGAGCGTCCGGGACAGGCATCACCTGCGGCGAGCCAGTCCCATCATCTGAATCTCCAAGGTGAACCACGCAAAGGGCTCCGAGGAGGTACCGGATGGAAGGCGCGAAGTGCCGGCCGACCGCAGGCGTGGCCTCAGCCACGTCGAGGATCGGGCGGCGCCTCGCAACGCAGCAAGCGGTGCCTCATCGGAGCCCGGGCCTGCAATTGTGCCTCATCGGAACCCGGGCCCGCGGCCTACTTTGAAGGCGCGACTGCTTCGGTCGGCGGACTGATCACGCTCCCCGTCGATTTGCACGTGCGCAGCTCCTCGTTCGACCAGAACTCTTCCATGATCTGCTTGAGGTCGGTCTCGATGTTCTCGAGCGTGAACTCCGCCTCGTGGACCAACTCGTGGGTGTCATCCGAGTACCACCGGAGCTTGTCCTTCACCCCGGCGAGACGGGGTTGCTCGACGACCAGCCCGATCGTGTCGCGGGGACGCTGGGGAGAGTGCGGGACGTTCGCGGGAAGGAGGTAGATATCTCCCTCGCGGATCACGATGTCCTCGGGCTTACCGGTATCGGGGTGGATGATTCGGAGGACCATGTCCCCCTCGATCTGATAGAAGAACTCCTCGGTCTCGTTGACGTGGTAGTCCTTCCGAGCGTTGGGACCGCCCACGATCATGATGATCGTGCCCCGCTCATCCTTCCACACCATCTTGTTGCCGACCGGTGGCTTGAGTTGATCGCGGTGCTCCTCGACCCAGCGAAGGAGTGAAATCGGCTGCCAGAGAGACATGAGACCTCCTGTTCTTCATCGAGAGTAGGCAGGATAGCACCCGAGATACCACCCGGACAGACCCAGAAGACGGCCGCGCGATCACTGTGAGGAGATGCTCTTGCCCGAGTCCGCACCCCGCGCGATCTCCAGGGTCCGCTGGCCCCGGGCTGCGCTCTTCGGCCTCGGTGCACTGCTCGCGGTGCGCATCTCGACCCTCGGACTCTTCCCGCTGATCGATACCACGGAGAGCCGGTACGCGTTGGTCGCCGCCGACATGGCGGAGACCGGGGACTGGATCACCCCCCAGATCCGCATCCAGGGCCTCCTCGTCCCCTTCGAGGGAAAACCGCCCCTCCACTTCTGGCTGAGTGCGGCGGCGCACCAGATCCTCGGGCGAGGAGAGATCGCGGCGCGCATCCCGAGTCTGCTCGCCGGGATCGTCACGGTGCTGCTCGTTCTCCGCCTCGGCGCTCGAGTGGTCGGAGTGGAGGCGGCGCGGGCCGGCGCTCTCCTGCTCGCGATGGGACCCGTCTTCTTCGGGATGGCGGGCACGGTCGCACTCGATCTGACGCTGACCGCGAGCACGACCGCCGGCGTGCTCCTCGGGCTTGGCCACGATCCGCGCGCGACTCGGAGGGAACGCCGCCGCTGCGGGGCTCTGATGGGGATCGCCCTGGGGATCGGATTCCTCACGAAGGGGCCGATCGCGCTCGCCGTCGTCGGCTCCGCCGGGATCGCGGTCTGCATCGTACGACGCTCACTCGATCCTCTTCGCGGACACGCTTGGATCACGGGGGGGGCTGCACTGCTCTGCGTCGCCGCGCCATGGTTCATCCTCTCCGAGTTCTGGCACCCGGGATTCCTCGAGTACTTCTTCGTGCAGGAGAACTGGCTCCGATTCACTCAGTCCGAGATCGGCGACCGATTCGGGAGGACGCACGTCTACTCTCCGGGGATCTCGATCGTCTGCTGGCTCGCGGCCGCGCTGCCGGCGCTCGTCGCGATCGCCTTCGCGAGCCGAGCCTCGCGAAAGAGCGGCGAGAGGGACCGTTGGCGTCGCGCCCCGTTCGTCGAGATCCTCGCGGCGAGCTTCGCACTCGCCATCGTGCTCGCACCGTCGAGCCAGGTCATCGTCACCTACCTCGTCCCCGCCGCACCGACCGCGGCGCTCGCCGCGGGTCTCGCCTGGACGAACGCTCGGCTCGGACTCTCGCGACTGGGCGCAGTCGCGGTCGTGCTCGCGTTGCTGCTCGGCATCGCCCATCTGGTCCTGGAGCCGGACATGACCGAGCTCCGTTCCACCCGCGATGTGATCACCCTCGCCCGAAGGATCGCAGGGGAACGAGGCTCCCATGAGATCGTGTTCCCCCGCAAGACTCCCTGGTCGGCCTACTACTACGGAGGGACGGCGGTGGTTCCCCGACCGGATGATCGATTCCTCTTGCGGATTCCCGAGACTCTCGCGCTCTATCCCGAGGCGGTGTTCATTCTCAAGGAGCGGACCGTTCGTCAGTTATCGGAGGAACTCGCCGCGAGACTCGAGATCGTCGATCGCACCGAGGCATGGTGCATCGCTGTCCGACGGAACTGACCGCGGAACCCTCGCGCCCGGGGGGGCGACCGGGGTAGAATCGGGATGAAGTCCGGACCACGCCTGGGGCCGGCCGGAGGAGTGAAATGAGTGAACCCCGCCGCCGTTCCCGAGGTCGACAACGGCCCGAGGGGGCCTGCGGAGACCCTCGATTCATGGTCTATGGCCTCAACATCGTCGTCCGCATGCAGAAGCCAGAGGAGATCACCACCCCCGTCCAGTGTCCGCGCGGACAACCGATCCAGTACGGGGAGGTCGTCGCGACCGGCGACGGTTTCGATCCTCAGGCGAGTCGTTTCCGCCGGATGCCCCCGATCGACTCGGTCGTCGCGTTCGAGGAGACCACCGAGGGGATCGAGGGCCACTACCTCTTCATGGACGACGACGAGTTCCGGGTCCTCCACCTCGATGTGATCACGATCGCGTTTCCTCCGGAGGAACTAAAAGAGTAGAGGGTTCCTCCGATACGATCGACCTGAGCCGCCCTTCCACAGGACGCGACCCGCGCGACGACGTCTCGAACGAGGTTTCCCGAAAACTCCCAGGGAGGGCGTATCGCCTGATGTGCTCCTCGCCGCCGAGGATGTCATCCTTGGGTGGACGACCTCCCCCCTGCTTTTCCCGGGGTCTCGGTCGCCCGGGGGAGCCAGCAGGATGACCGCAACCAAGGACCGACAGTCCGATCGACTCGCCATCGTTCTCGGTGGAGGTGGGGCGCGCGCCGCCTACCAGGTGGGGTGCCTTCGTTTCATCGCGAAGCAGCTCCCCGATCTCGAGATCCCGATCGTGACCGGGACCTCGGCGGGGGCGATCAACGCGATTCACCTGGCGAGCCACCCCGGTCCCTTCATCGATGCGGTCGAGAGCCTCACCGACCTGTGGCGCCGGCTGACGGTCAACCAGGTGTTCCACAGCGAGGGCCTGATCTTGATGCGCACGATCCTGCGCTGGGGGATCCGACTCGTCTCTGGTGGAGGGCGGCTGACGAAGCCGCCGCGAGGTTTGGTCGACACCGCTCCGCTGCGGATCTTTCTCCGCGATGCACTCGGAATCGAGGGGAACGACATCACCGGTACCGCGAAGAACCTGGAGAGCGGACGGCTGTACGCGCTCGCGGTGACGACCACCAACTACGGCACCGGGCAGTCGATCACCTGGGTGCAGGGGAACGGGGACCACCTCTGGGAGCGCCCGCATCGCCGGGGGATCCGGGGCGAGATCTCTCTCGACCACGTGCTGGCGAGTTCGGCCCTCCCCTTCTTCTTCCCCGCGATTCAGATCGGGAACGAGTGGCACGGCGACGGTGGGGTCCGACAGACCGCTCCACTCTCTCCGGCGCTCCACCTCGGCGCGAGCCGGGTGTTCGCAGTCTCGACCCGACACCTGCCGCGGCGGGAGGAGGCCGGACAGTCGATGATCCAGGGGTATCCGCCCCCCGCGCAGGTCGCGGGGGTCATGCTGAACGCGATCTTCCTCGATGCTCTCGAGGCGGATGCGGTCAACCTCCAGCGCCTGAACCAACTTCTCGAGCGCATCCCGGAGGAGGAACGCGGCGGCCTCCGACCGGTGCGTATCCTGACCACCCGACCGAGCGAGAACCTCGGCCGTCTCGCCGCCGACTACGAGGCGCAACTCCCCCTGCCCTTCCGCTTCCTCGAGCGCGGACTCGGGACGAAGGAGACGCGCAGCCCAGACTCGTTGAGTATGCTGATGTTCCAGCCGGACTATCTCGATCGACTGGTCGAACTCGGCGAGCGCGACGCGGAGCGTCGCGGTGACGAGATCCTCGCATTCGTCGGAGACCCTGCGAGCACGCCCGGCCGCCGATGAGGACCTCCCTGGTCGGAATGCTTCTCGCTAGGGGAGTATGTCCTCCTCGTAACGGGTCGTCCCGATGCCCACGACCCGCGAGAGCTTCTTCGCGGCGAGGGGTACGATCGCATTGCGAATCACACCCTGGCCATCCTGGTACCAGAACACTGCGTCCGCGTCGTGGCCGGTGATGCCGACCAAGTTGCCGTAGTGGTTCGGTAGGATGTAGTGGTCGCGTATCTCGCCGACCTTCTCCTCCTTGCGGTATTTGCCGACCGCATCGACGCCGATCGGGATTCGGTAGCTCTCCTGAACGATGTGGGAGTGCCAGACACCGGTGATCGCTTGAGCGAACGCCTGCCCGCCCCCGCCCCAACAGAACCATCCGCCAGCCAGGCCGAGTGCGATCCATGAGAAGGTCTTCCTGCGCATCTTCGATCTCCCTCCGGGTCCAGGCCGGCCCTCATGGCCGTACCAGCACGGATTTGCCGTGCGGTGCCTATCAGAGCACAGGATCGGCTTCACGCAAGCGGGTCCGATCGGGTGGAAGCCGTCCTGCCGGCATGGGAGAATGCCCGGCCCCCCGTCGCGTTTGGGGCCACCCAACCCAGACCGGGAGGGTTCTCGATGCGCATCGTTGCCTCGGTCATCGTGCTCGCCTCACTCATCGGAGGGGCGATGACGTTCGGTCTTGTCGCCCGCCGCGACAAGACCGGGACCCCGATCGCCTCGGCGGCCGCTGATCCGATCGAGGTGACCTTCGCGTTCTGGAACCTCGAGAACCTCTTCGACACCGTCGATGACCCCACCAACCCCGGCGACAACGAGTACCTCCCCGCAGAGGGGTGGGATCCGCCGCGATACGCGCGCAAGCTCGACCACCTCGCCTCGGTCATCGCCGCGATCGATCCCCACCTCCTCGCGGTGTGCGAGATCGAGAATCGGCGCGTCCTCGAGGACCTGGTACGCGACCCCCGCCTGGCGGGGAAGGGGTACCAGATCGAGCACCTCGAATCTCCCGACCGCCGGGGCATCGACCTCGCTCTGCTCCACCGTCCGCCGTTCACCCTCGCCGCCGGCGACCGCTCTCTTCTCCTCCACGAGATCGATCTCGGGGAGGGGCGCACCACTCGCGGCGTGCTCGAGGTAGATCTCGTGGTCGAGGGCACCCCGCTGGTCGTGCTGGTGAACCACTGGCCCAGCCGCTTCGGAGGTGCGGAGAAGTCCAAACCCAGTCGAGCGGCGGCGGCGGACACCGCCCACAGAGTCGTGCTCGCCCGGATCGATGCTGCCCGTCTCGAGGGGCGTGAAGGGGACATTCTGCTCATCGGCGACTTCAACGACGATCCGTTCGACCCGTCCCTGGTCGACCACCTCGAAGCGGTGCGCGGGAAGTACGCACTCGAGGGAGATCGGGGGCGATACCGGCTCTTCAATCCGAGCTGGAAGTTCCTCGCAACCCCGGATCTCGGAACGCTCTTCTATCAATCGGGCTGGAATGTCTTCGACCAGGCGATCGTCTCTCGCGGGCTCCTCGCGCCGCAGGGGTTCCTTTACGTCGAAGGCTCGCTAGAGATCCACCAGCCGGATTCGGTCCGGAACCAGAGCCACCCCGGACGCCCTCCCCGGTGGTTCCGGAAGTACGGGGACGATTGGGATGAGGGTTTCAGCGACCATTTCGCGATCCATGGACGCCTGCGGGTAGCTCCGAGGGAAGAATAATCTTCACCTCCCGGAAACGATCCGGGAGGGGAGGCCGTTCGGTCGGGGTGTGGAACCCCGCGTACAGGACAGAAGAACCGTGGAGTCCCCCCTCGGGGGGACCCCCGAAGGGAGAGCCGATGAGGAATTTGCTCGTCATCGCCGCCGTCGCGGCGATCGTCGTCCCCACCGTCGCATGGGGAGCAGACCGGATCGATGTGTACCCGCTCGACACTTGCGCCGTGGCCGCGAAGTCCAAGCTCGGTGGCATGGGTGACCCGGTCATCGTGAAGCACGAGGGGCGCGAAGTGCGCTTCTGCTGTGAGAAGTGCGAGAAGAAACTCGCCGACAACCCCGAGCAGATCCTCGCCGCCCTGGACGAGCGCATCATCGCTCAGCAAAAGCCGAGTTATCCTCTGACCACCTGCCCCGTCTCCGGCGAGGAACTCGACGACACCGCGGTCGACTTCGTGGTGAACAACCAGCTCGTGCGGACCTGTTGCAAGATGTGCATGCGCAAGGTCATCGCGAAGCCCGAGGCGGTTCTCGCCAAAGTCGATGCCGCGCTGATCGCCGCGCAGCTCGACAAGTACCCGCTCACCACCTGCCCCGTCTCCGGCGAAGAGCTCGGCAGCATGGGGGAGCCGGTCGACGTACTGGTCGGCCACCGCTTGGTCCGCCTCTGCTGCAAGAGCTGCAAGAAGGGGATCACCAAGGATCCGGTCGCGGCGCTCGCAGCGGTCGAGGCCGGTTGGGCCGGGAAGACCGGGAAGAAGACGAAAGAGACGAAGGAGACGAAGGAAAAGGGTGAGAAGGGAGCGGATGGGGCGAAGAAGGGCGAGTAGCCCAGCCTCGTGCTCCGGGGGGCCTCTCACGCCGTGCGCGGCGTGGGAGGCCCTTCTCTCATCCGATCGCGCACGATTCGCCCTGCCTTCGGACTAGCCCGGCGAGGAAGACCCGCCACTCCCATCGATCGCGCCCGATTCGCCGTGGATCCGCGTACAATCGGCGGACCTGAATCAGCTCCCCTCGGAAAGGGTCGACCGATGAGCCACGAACAAATCGAGAACGCGCTCGAACTTCTCCTCGAGGGGTTCGAAGAACTTCAAGGCCAGATCGAGGAGACAGTCCTCGGAAGAGTCGTCGAGGAGGAGGACAAGGGCCCTCCGCCGAGCGAGGAACAGCTCGACGCGATGGACGAGAGCTTCTTCTCTTCGGTCCAGTCGTCGGTCACGCAAGTGATCGATCGGGGCCGCTGCGATGCGGGGGATCTGCTCGCGATGATCAGCGTCCTCGCCGAAGCTCTCGAGGAGCTCGCCCCCGAACTGTTCGAGGATGACGAGGACGAAGAGGTCGAGAGCGAGTAGCGCTCGAGCGCTACCCCCCTCCGCTACCTACGGGGTGAGCAGATCACGTAGTGGAAGAGGTCTTTCTCGCCGGTCTCCGAGTATCCCCAGTGCTCGTTCCACTCGTGGAGTCGAAGCTCGTAGCCCATCCGGTCCGTGAGCGAGACGATCGCGCGGCGGGAGGGGAACCACCGACTTTGTCCATCGCAGTTGATCCAGACGTCGGGTCGATAGAGCGGGACCCCCTGGCCATCCCAGACACTCCCCTCACCCTTCACGGCGAAGACGAAGAGCCCACGACCCGGTTCGAGTACCAGCTTTACCCGGTGAAAGATCCCCTCGAGCTCCTCCGAAGAGAAATAGTGCAGGCTCGAGTAGCTGTAGACCAGATCGACACCGTGCTCCGGTCGCCCGGCGAGCTCGGTCAGGAACGACGAGAAGTCTCCCTGCCGAGTCTCCAGGGTGACCGCGGGGCGACGGGAACAGATCTCCTTCGCCCGCTCCTTGAGCCTCTCCAGGGCGTCGGCGCTGAGATCGGTCCCGAGATACCCCCGAACTCGATCGTGAGAGAGAAAGCCGAGGGCGTCGTTCCCGATCCCACAACCGAGTTCGAGCACCTTCACCGCGTCGAAACCCCGACCCGGGAAGCGGAGGCCCCGGTCTCCGATGTGTTGGAGCACCTTCCAGACGAGCGGATTCGGTTCGCGCGGTTGGAAGAACCCGTAGGCGAGACCGGGCTCGGCATAGAGTTGCCCGAAGTCGAAGTCGACGGAGCAGAGGAATCGCATCAGGCCCGCCGCCTCCCGTCGACGCCCAGAAGCGAGCAGCCGATCCCCGAGACCGAGGATGAAGGCCCCGAGCGAGAGGTCGGAACCCTCTTGGTGTCGCGCGAGCCAGAGCAGAGTGGTCAGGTCGCCGCGGCGATCGAAGAGCCACTCCGGGGCGAGTTCGAGCAGTCGGAGTGCACGCGGACCGAGTTTCGCACGCGCATGGTCCCCTCCCCGGTGCAGGCTCTCCTCGAGTGAAACGGGCGGCGTCCCCGCGGGATCTCCACCCTCCACCGGCAGGCCGACGGCACGAGCCTCGGCCACGAGCCCCGCGATCGCGCCGCCCGGATCATCGAATTGTGCATCGACGAACAAATCGCGACGCCGCGTGTAATCTTGGGACATCTCAGACTCTCCGCCCCTCACTCCATCCGTCGGTTTTCACACCCAGGTTCTGAAGAGAGCCCGATGTACGGGTCTCTTCCTGAATGGTACGGGCATTGCGGATACCCAGCTCATGGATCTCCCGGAAGATCTGGCCTGGACGAGACGATGGCGCGATGACACGAGAAATTCCGCCCTTTCACCGCAACAACTCACCGTACCTGTTCGACGACGGAACGGGGATCGGCCCCTCGATGGTCGAGCTCGAGGCGCGGGTCCGGTCCCACGCGCTGCGCCTGAAGCGGCTCGAGATAAGGCGCCTCCTTTGGATCGCCGACAATGGGCCGGCTTGGCCGATACTCGAGCTCGCAGCGATGCGGGCGGGAATCGTCCTCACTCCCCTCGGGCCGGATCCGAGTTGGGAGCTTGTCCGTCACGTCACCAGCATCACCGGCTGCGACGTCGTGCTCACCGACGAGCCCGCGGCGCTCGAGGATCACCTCGGTCACGGTGAACCGGTCCCTCCCACCCTCGGCGCGCGCGGCTGGAGAATCACGCCGGAGGGGCGAGTTCCCCCCATCCCGGCCGAGACGGCTCGCATCTCGATCACCGGGGGCAACACCGGAGATCCCCGCGGGGTCTGTCACGATGGCGCGACGATCTGGGGGGAGAGCGAACGGCTCTGCGCCACGCTCCGCATGACCCCCCACGATGTCCACTTGGCTCTCCTCCCCCTCGCCGATCCCGGAGTCGCCCGGTGGGTGATCCACTCGGCACTGCTCTCGGGAGCGACCACGGTCCTCTCTCCTCTGCGCTCCCTGGGACTCGTGGGTGACGAGGCGGGTGACCCGATCGCGATCGCAGCGATGATCGAACGCACTGCACCGACGATCCTGCTCGTCACGCCCGCGATCCTCGAGGGATGGCTGAGCACGCTCCCCGGATCCGATCCGCACGTTCGAGAGCGACTCCGCCGGGTGATCACCGTCGGAGCGCCGCTTCCTCGCGCCGTCTCGCGTCACGCGGACGAGCTCGGAGTTCCAGTCTATTCGGGCTACGGACTCACGGAAGCCGGCGGGATCGTCTCGATGAACTCGCCCAGGGAGAGCCTCCGAGGCACCGTGGGTCGACCGCACGCGGGAATGACTCTGCGAGTCCTCGCGGATGGAGAATTGATGGTCCGCGGCGCAAGCCATCTCGGGGTCCTGGACGAGAGCGGTTTCGTTCCGGCACAAGAGGAGTGTGCGACGGGGGATCTCGCCTCCATCGACGGAAATGGCTTCTTGTCGATCCAGGGACGGAAGAAGAACCGCATCGTCACTCCGGGTGGCCGCGAGATCTGCCCCGAGTGGATCGAGGAGATCCTACGCGCTCAGCCCTCGATCGCCGAGGCGTTCGTCTTCGGCGAAGACAGGCCGTACCTCGCCGCAGTCATCCTGCCCGTCCGCGGTCGCGAATCCCAAGTCCATGGCGAGCTGAGGGGTGCGAATCTCCGCTTTCCCGAGATCTCTCGCCTCGGCGGCTGGCACATCTACGACCGCCCTCTCAGCCACGAAGAGCGCACCCTCACTCCGACCGGTCGCCCGAACCGCACGGAGATCTTTGCCCGCTGCCACCATCTCCTCTACGACGAGACGCGGACGTAGCGTTCCGTGGAAGCAGTGCTCTCGAGCGAGATGACTGTTCCTACGGCCCGTTCGGAGACGCGCGCTCCTTGAACACTCCTACGGCAATGGGCACGTCCCCGTGTCGCAGCCGAGCGAATCCGGAGTCAGGTCATCCCCACACTGGAGGAACGGTGACAGCGGCTCGGGGCCGTTCGCGAACTGATAGGTGATCACCCAGATCGCATCGGAGAGCTGGACCTGGCCGTCATCGTTCACATCGAGGGAGTCCTGGCAGTCGCCGGAAGGCCCATTCAGGAAGAGGTAGTTCAGGAGGAACACCCCATCCGCGATGTCGATCTGGCCGTCCGCGTTCGCATCCCCGCGGCGGAACGTCTGCTCGCATTCGTCGGGAACCTGGTTGTCGTTCTCGTCGAGGCTCGCCCCCGACGCGATGTCACAGACATCGAGAACGCCGTTGCCGTTGCAGTCGATGGCTTCGGCCTCGACGGTGATGATCTGCGTTGCCGTCGCGATCGCGCCGGTCGGGTCGACCGCCGTCCAGTTCACGAGCGTCGAGCCGTACGGGTAGACACCGCTCGCGTTCGAGGTGCCGGTGTGATCGTTCGTCAGCGCTGCGATCCCACAATTGTCGGACACTTGCGGGGCCGGGACCAAGACTACCGCGAAACAGGTCGCAGGATCGATCGGGACGACGATGTCGGGTCCCGGGACGATGGTCGGGCCCTCCGTGTCGAGCACGGTCACCGCGAAGACCTCCGTGGTCGAGTTCCCCGAGGTGTCGATCGCCGTGACCGTCACGGTCGTCTCCCCGACAGGGAGCGAGAGGGGTGGGGTGTGGGAAGCAGTCAGGCTCGCCACCAGGCAATTGTCCACCGCGGTCGGCGCCGCCCAATCGATGAAGGCGGAGCAGAGCCCGGGAGCAGCCTCGACCACCAGATCGCTGGGGATCACGACTTCGGGGCCCTCATCGTCGGTCACCGTGATCGTGAAGTTCGCGATCGAGACGTTCTCGACGGCATCGGTTGCGATGTAGCTCACCGCAGTCACGCCGATCGGGAAGAACTCCCCGGGCGAGTGATCGGAGGTCATCGTCATCCCTGGACAATTGTCGCCGGCGATCGGCGGAGACCAAGTGATCGTGGCTCCGCAGATCCCCGGGTCGTTCGCGACGACGAGGTTCCCCGGGATTCCGACGAGAGTCGGGGATTCGACATCGCTCACCGTGACGGTGAAGGTGATCTCGGCGGTGTTCCCGCCGGGATCGGTCGCGGAGTAGGTCACCGTCGTCGTTCCGAGCGGGAAATTCGTCCCCGGGGCGTGCGATGCGACTGGCGTGATTCCCAGGCAGTTGTCATCGACCGTCGGTGGGGTCCAGCTCGCAGCCGCCACGCAGAGCCCCGGGTCGTTCGGCAGATCGAGATCGGGGGGCGTTCCGACGAGCATCGGTGCCTGGACATCGACGACCGTCACCATGAAGCTCGAGCTCGTGGTCAGTCCCGATGAGTCGGTCGCGGTGTAGGTCACCGTGGTCGAACCGATCGGGAACAGGCTCCCGGGTGGAACATCGGAGCTCAGGTCGAGGATCCCGCAGTCGTCACTCGCGGTCGGCTCGGTCCAAGTGATCGCAGCGCCGCAGGAGCCGGGGTCGTTGTCGCCGAGGACGTCACCGGGGACTCCCGAGAGCACGGGGGGCAAGACGTCTGAAACCGTCACGGTGAAGATCGCCATCGCCGCATTTCCGTGGATGTCGACGGCGCTGGTCGTCACCACGGTGGCTCCGGGGAGGAAGACGGAACCGGGGGTGTGGCTCGAGGAGACGCCTGCGACTCCGCAGTTGTCCGTCGCACTCGGCTCTGGCCAGGAGAATACCGCTCCGCAGCTTCCTGGATCGTTCTCGATGAAGACATCGGCCGGCACTCCGACCGGAACCGGGGCTTCGTCGTCGATGACCGTGACCCGGAAGCTCTCGACGGTGAGATTGCCCTGAGAGTCGACCGCGGTGAAGGCCACCGTCGTCTCGCCCACCGGGAAACTCGCACCGGGTTGATGGCTCACGGTCGTCGTCACGAGCTGACAGTCGTCATCGAACAGAGGTGGAGCCCAACTGAGGATCGCCCCGCAGACCCCGGTCGCATTGGAAACAGTGAGGTCTGGGTACGTTCCGGTGATCGTCGGGGGAGTGGAGTCGACGATAATACCCTCCGCGATCTCGCAGGCGTCCGGGACCCCGTTCGAGTTGCAGTCGAACGCACCTCCGAACGCGATGTCGCATTCGTCAGGGGTCGAGTTCAAGTCGCAGTCCTGGCTGATTCCGGAGGCGATTTCACATTCATCGAGGGTGCCGGTGAAGTTGCAGTCCTGACTCGTCCCTAGCGCCATGTCGCAGCTGTCGAGGATCAGGTTACCGTTGCAATCACTGTCGAGCCCGGCGGCGATGTCGCACTCGTCCGGGATCCCGTTCGAGTTGCAATCGAGGCTGGTGAGGATCGCGAAGTCGCAGGAGTCCGGGATCCCGTTCGCGTTGCAGTCGTCCTCGAGACCGATTCCGATGTCGCAGATATCGATCAATCCGTTGTCGTTGCAGTCCGCCGCGCCCGCCAGCAGTTCGCAGTCGTCGGGAACACCGTTCCCGTCGCAGTCGGTCTCGCAATCGTCGGGGACTCCGTTCAGATTGCAGTCCGTGACCGATCCGTGCGCGATGTCACAGCTGTCGATCGCTCCATTCAGATTGCAGTCGGATTCGTCACCGGAGACGATCTCGCAGTTGTCGGGGATACCGTTCATGTTGCAGTCGGCGACCGCCCCCGCGGCGACGTCACACGCATCGGGGATCCCGTTCAGATCACAGTCCGCTTCAGCGCCGAGCACGATCTCGCAGAGATCTTCGATCCCGTTCTCGTTGCAATCGGGGATGGTGGCGGCCCACACCACGAACGCGTCCGTGTTCCCGCGCACTCCGATGAGAGCGTGCAAGGGCGCGAGGTCGACACCGCTGCCGAACCGGTCCCCTCCCCCAGCCAGATCGAGACTCTCGCGGAGGATCCAGTCGATCCCGTTGAAGTCGTAGAGGTGAGCGAGTCCGTCGTCCCCTCCCCCCTTCTCTTCGCCGATGATCAAGGTATTCTCGAGGACCGACACGGAGACTCCGAACAAGTCAGGGCCAGCGACCGGGCTGGTCAGGGCAGAGTCGAAAATCCAGTTGCTGCCCACTCGCAGGAAGAGACTCGCCCGGCCTTCGTCGCCGTTCCACGCCGGTGATCCGACCACGAGCCACGGTCCGCTCCCTTTCAGGCTCGCTCCAAACTCGTCGCCCGTTTGCGCCAGTGGGGAGCTCAGCCGGGCGGACTCGAGCCAACTCCCCGTCACCCGGACGAAGGCATAGACGGCCCCCGCATCGATCTGCGCAAGGCTGATCGCGCTGGGAGCGCCGACGTAGGCGGTGTCTCCCTCGAGATCCACACTGACGCCGAACTGATCCCCGATCACGAGGGAGATCGGATGCAGAGTCGCTTCCTCGACATAGAGGAGTCCGGTGTAGGCATAGAGGTGGGCACGCCCGGTAGCCAGTGGATCGAGGGTCTGCGGAGCGCCGATGAGGACGCGTGTCCCCGAGACAGAGACAGCAGCGCCGAACTGATCCCCCACCGCAGGGTTGGGATTGGACAACTTGGAGTCGAACGTCCAGTTCCCAACGACTCGCTCGTAGACGTACACTGCGCCGCTCCCCGCGATCGGCCCCACGCTGTCGCCGGGCGCGCCGATGACGATGCGATCCCCGTCGATCGAGACCGAAGTACCGAAGAGATCACCGGCGGAACCGTCCACTGCAAGAAGAGTGTTGCTGACGACCCAGGTGGTCCCCACTCGGTGGAAGACGATCGCTGCCCCGGCATTCACCCCGAGTGTTCCGTCGCCGGGCACTCCGACGACCGCGGTGTCGTCGGTGATCGATACCGCACGTCCCGACCCGCCCCCCAGTCCTGTGACCGAATTCAGGGAGAGCGGGGCGACCGGCTCGCAGCTGTCCGGGACACCGTTCAGGTTGCAGTCGACCGATGCCAGTGCAGCGATGTCGCACTCATCGGGAACACCGTTGCCATCGCAGTCGTCGCTCGTCCCGATCGCAAGATCGCAGGCGTCGAGTACTCCATTGCTGTTGCAATCGGTGGTGGGTTCGCACTGACCTTCGAGGGGTCCCCGCCCACAGAAAGCACACCCCACCAGCCACGCGAGGACGATCGTCCAGCGCACCATGCCATACCTCCCGTTTGATCGGCCCCCCCGGGCAAACCGACGTGCGCCACGAGAAACCTGGAGCGGTCGCATCCCCCCGAGGAGAGCCATCCCAATCGGGGTGACCGCTGCGAGTCATACTGCTCACTCAGCGCTGCATAGATGAATATCAACCAAATATACGGTGCGAGCCGACCCTCCGAAACCACGAAGTGCAAACGCATTGCACTTCTTCCACGCCCCATGACGCTCCCTCGTGACAAACCATTCACTGCCCGCAAACTAGACTTTCACGCGCAGCAGTTGAGGGGACAGACCCCTCCGCCAACCCGAGCCGAAGGCAAGGCGTTCCTTGGTGAATCGGGAGCGGCTCCACCGCGAGCGAGAGGGGGCTTCAACCAACCCGAGCCAAGGGCGAGGCGTTTGTGGGTGAATCGGGAGCGGCTCCGCCGCGAGCGAGAGGGGGCTTCAACCAACCCGAGCCAAAGGCGAGGCGTTTGTGGGTGAATCGGGAGCGGCTCTGCCGCGAGCGAGAGGGGGCTTTGCGAAAGCTCCCTCAATAATACAGCGAGGGGGCTTTGCAAAAGCCCCCTCAGAACACCGACCTACGCGCTGCTCTTCCGCTTCGGGCTCGTCGTCTTCGCCTTCGGTTTTGGCTTCTCCCGCGGTTTCGGCCTGACCGTGGGCTCGTCCTCGACCTCCATGATCGGTCCGCGCTCCGCCGGGGGGAGGTCGAGCTGGCGGACCATCTCCTCCGTCACCACGAACTGGCGGACGTCGCTCTTCTCGGGGAGTTCGAAGAGCACATCGCGCATCAGGGTCTCGATGATCGATCGGAGGCCGCGGGCGCCGGTCCCCCGGATCCGCGCTCGCTTGGCGATCTGCATGAGGGCACCGTCGGTGAACTCGAGCTGCTTCTGGTCCATTTTGAAGAACTCCTGGTACTGCCGTACCAGGGCGTTCTTCGGCTCGGTGAGGACCTGCTTGAGCTCATCGTCGCTCAGGGGGCCGAGAGCCGTGACCACCGGTAGACGACCGATGAACTCGGGGATCATGCCGTACTTCAGCAGATCTACCACCTCGGTCTGCATGAGGAGTTCGGCGCGCGAGACCGGGTCTTCAGGATCGAGAACTTCGCTCGCCACCGCGTCGGTGCGGAACCCGACCCGCTTGCGGTTCAACCGGTCGGCGATGAGGTCCTCTAGGCCGTTGAAGGCACCACCGCAGATGAACAGGATGTTCTTCGTGTTCATCTGGATGAACTGCTGCTCGGGGTGCTTCCGTCCCCCCTGCGGAGGGATGTTTGCGATCGTCCCCTCGAGCATCTTGAGGAGCGCCTGCTGGACCCCTTCCCCCGAGACGTCGCGCGTGATCGAGACGTTCTGGGTCGCCTTCCCGATCTTGTCGATCTCGTCGATGAACACGATGCCGATCTCGGCGCGAGGCAGATCGAAGTCGGCCGCCATCAGGAGCTTGAGGAGGAGATTCTCGACGTCTTCGCCGACGTATCCCGCTTCTGTGAGGGTCGTCGCGTCACCGATCGCAAAGGGGACGTCGAGGACCCGGGCGAGAGTACGCGCGAGCAGGGTCTTTCCGGAACCGGTCGGGCCGACGAGCAGGATGTTCGACTTGTCGATCTCGATGCCATCCGGGGCGACGGTCTCCTTGTGCCGCAGGCGACGATAGTGGAGATGGACTGCGACCGCGAGGGTACGCTTCGCCTCCTCCTGACCGATGACGTACTTGTTCAGCTCTTCGTAGAGGGCGCGGGGGGATGGGTTCTCGGCGGGGAGAACGGTCGAGATGGCGCTGTTGTCGCCGCGCCGTGCTTCATCCTCGGTGATGATCGAGTAGCAGAGATCGATGCATTCGTTGCAGATGTAGATTCCTGGCGGACCGGCGATGAGGCGCTCCACATCGTGTGCGCTCTTGCCACAGAAGACGCAGCGCTCGACGCGCTGGCGCCTTCCTCCCCCTCCCCGCTGGTTCCCCGCCAAGTGCTTCCCCCTCACATCCGATGTGGGCCTCGCGGCCTCGGTGGTTGCTCCTCTGTCTCTGGCTTCAGCGTCTCGATGACCTGATCGACCAGGCCATATTCCCCGGCCTCGGCCGCGGACATGAACAGGTCCCAGTGTGAGTCCTCCTCGATCTGCGCCGGCGACTTGCCGGTGTGCTCGCCGAGGATCTCGCAAAGGACTTCTTTGTTGCGTTTGATCTCACGCGCCTGGATCTCGATGTCCCGAGCGGTGCCCTGGGCGCCCCCCCAGGGTTGGTGGATCATGATGCGCGAGTGCGGGAGAGCATACCGCTTCCCGTGGGTCCCCGCGGCGAGCAGCACCGCCCCCATCGAAGAGGCCTGACCGACGCAGAAGGTCGCGATGTCGCACTGCACGAATTGCATGGTGTCGTAGATCGCCAGTCCCGCGGTCACCGACCCCCCGGGGGAGTTGATGTACACGTTGATGTCCTGGTTCCGGTTGTCGGAGACCAGGAACAGGAGCTGGGCGATGACGAGGTTCGCGGTGTGATCGTGGATCGCGTCCCCGATGAAGACGATCCGGTCCTTCAAGAGACGCGAGAAGATGTCGTAGGAGCGCTCCCCGCGTCCGGTGCGTTCGATCACGAACGGGACGAGGGAATCCTCGATCTCTCGGTGGTCGGCCGTTTCCCGGATCCTGTCCATGATGCTCCTGGCTCAGCGGCCCTTCGTCGGGCCTGGGTTCGTCGTTCAGCTCTTCTGATCGGCCTCGGAGGCCGAAGGTTTCTCTTCGACCTTTTCTTCGGGCTTCCGAACCTTCGCTTTCTTCCGGATCTGGGCGCGCGCCTTCTCACGCAGCATCCCGGCGCGCAAATCGGCGATCAGACCGGCCTCGCGATACTCCTCGAAGACCTCTTGCGGCTCGCGCCGCGAGGTCATGGCGATGGCTGAGATCCGCCTCGCGATCTCATCCTCGGTGACGAGTACGTTCTCCGACTCCGCGATGCGATCGAGCACGAAGATCCGCTTCAGCTCCTCGCGCGCCTCCGCCTCGATCGCTTCGCCGTTCTCGGCGATCCCGGCGTCGATCTCCTCCTGAGCACGACCCTCGCGGAGCAACCGGAACCGCCGACCCATCGAGATGTCCTCCTTGCGTCGCTCGAGCACCGAAGGGGGGAAATCCATTTCCACCCCCTCCACGATGCGCTCGACGAGGATCTCCTCCTGACGGTCCTCCTCCTGGAAGCGGCGACGGGTCTCGAGGTTCTTCTCGATCTCCGCCCGCAGCTTCTCTTCGCTCTCGATGCCGAGGAGCTGCAACATCTCCGCATCGAGCTCGGGGACGACCCTGCGCTTGGCTTCGTGAAATTTGACCCGGATCGTCGCCGGCCCCCCGCGCACTCCCTCCAGTGGGAAGTCCTCGGGTACTTCCACCTCGAAACTGAATTCTTCGTCCGCGGCGGCACCGACGAGCTTCTCGCCGAGTCCGGCCACTTCGATGTTATCGACGCGGTCGAGGCCGATCTTCAGGTAGACCTCGGGGCGCTCGAAGACGCTCTTCCCCTCGGGATCGAGCATTTCGACGTGGCACGCCGCCAGGTCATCCACGGCCTGCTCGCCGGCGGTGACCGGCTCGAGCGCGGTGTGCTGCTCGAGGAGGGAATGGACCTCTCGATCGACATCATCGGTCGTCACGGTGACCGCGAGAGCGTCGATCTCCAGTCCTGCGTACTCGGGGGCCTCGAAATTGGGGGAAATCTCGATCGCAGCCTCGTAGGTCAGAGGGTCCCCCGGAGCGAAGACGACGCTCTCGAACGAGGGTGCTCCGAGCAGCCGGATTTCGCGTTTCTCGACCTCGTCGAAGAACGTCCGCGCGACGAGCTCCTCCTGGACCTCCGCCTCGATCTTCTTGCCGAACCGCCCCTTCAGGACCGAGAGCGGCACCTTTCCCTTACGGAAACCCGGCATCTGTATCGTGTTACGGAGCTGACGGTAGTTCGTGTCCAACTCCTCATCGACACTGTCGGCCGAAACCTCGATCTTCAGCCGCTGGCGGCAGGGACCCTCTTCGACGATCTGGACGGAAACTTGGTCGGAAACCGCATCTGCGCCGGCTTCGGGGGCCGGATGCGTGTCTTCACCGGTTTCCGTATCGGTTTCCGGCGGAGTTTTCTCGGTCATCACGCTCCTTCGGGGCTCGATGGGCCCCCCGCACCCTGCTGCGACCGCGTCCTCGTGCTGCAGCGATGCGGCGACGCGGTTCTCGGCTCCATCTGGGTCATAACTCTAGGTGACACAACGGAGTGAGTCAATCGAGGTGGTACGATGTTGCGGCCTCGAAGAGACCACTCCCCGACCGGTGCACCTCGGCGCCTTTCCCCTTCCGCCAAGGGGGGTCCGTGGGCCGATGATCGCACTGCTCCGCTCCCGTGATTTCGCGCCCGACTCGGTGCGCAGGGGTCGCCCTCGACGCTCTTGTCGTTGTCGATAGTCATCGCTGCGCACGGCTTGACACAGTCTCGGCGGCGGGCACCATTGTGGGTTGAGTTCCTTGAAGTAGCTGCTCGGAGCGGGTGTAGCTCAGCGGTAGAGCGCAACGTTGCCAACGTTGCTGTCGTGGGTTCAATTCCCATCACCCGCTCCATTTCAGCTTCCCGATCTCTACACCAAATTGGGCTATTCACCGACTTCACCGCTCTCTGACTTCACCGCTCTCCGATGAAGTCTGCTCTCTCGAAGAGCGATTCCAGTTCGATCCCCGCTTCCGCAAGCATTTCCCTCGCGCCCTCTTGCCGGTCTACGATCACGATCGCTCCGACGACGGTTGCGCCGGTCTCTTCGTGGACCACGGAGGCGGACTGCAGCAACGAGCCGCCGCTCGTCGCCACGTCGTCGACGATGAAAACCCGGTCCCCCGCTTTCAGGTCCGGACCCTCGATTCGTCTCCCCGTGCCGTGCCCCTTCACTTGCTTCCTCGTGAAGAAAGTCCGCAGCGGCTCTCCATTCTCCAAGGAGACTTGACCGATCCCGGCGACGATCGGGTCAGCGCCCGATGTCGGGCCCCCGACCGCATCCGCGCGCCCTCGGATCCGCTCGTGTGCGAGTCGAGCGACCAGCCGTAGCCCTCTCGGATCCAGAGTGACGAGTCGGCCATCGAAATAGAAATCGGTCGTCCGGCCGGAGGCGAGGGTGATCTCACCGGTCCGGATCGTTCGCGCGAGCATCGCGCGGAGTTCCTCCCTCGCGGCCGTGAACTGGGTCTCACTCTCGGTGGTCACCGAAGTCTCTTTTCGATCCGGAGGACGTTTCCGCGACCCGAGTACTCGAGCCGGTCGGAACACTTGTGCATCAGGAGGATTCCGAGACCCCCGCGGTTGCCGGCGCGGATGCGCTCCTTCGCTCGTTCGAAGGCTTCCTTGCTGTCGATCTGAGACATGTAGTAGGTGTGATCGAAGCCCTCTCCGTCGTCCTGGATCAAGAACGTCGCGCGGTTCGGGTCGACGACGAAGGTGACGACCACCCGTTTCTTGGGATCGAACCGGTTGCCGTGAGAAGCGGCGTTTTCGACCCCTTCCTTGAAGGCGGCGTACATTGCGGTGCGGTCCTTGTCCGTGACGTCGAGCTTCTGCAGCAGGCGGTTCCCGAGCTGAAGTCCCTTCTCCATCGACTCTCTGACCGATGCGAACTCGAACTTCACCTGCTGGGAGAAGAGGTTCTGGTCCTTGGGGACGCGCCGGAGTTCGGCCTCCGCCAGGACGAACAGCTTCATCAGATCGAAGGGGTCGACGAGGTAGTCGTTCTCCCAGATCCGGAAGCCCTGATTCCGCTCGACATCCACTCCTCTGGGGTAGAGCACGATGATCGAGGTCAGGGGCAGGTCGGATTCGATCTTCAGCCGCTCGACGAAGCGATCGATCTCCGGGATTCTATGGTCGACGATCACCAGGTCCGGCTGCCACCGTTCCAGATTCACGAGCACGGTATCGGTGTCGTGACAGAGATGGAAACGACCGTGCAGCATCGCCACCCGCCTCGCGATGATCGATGTGAACGGCCCTTCCTTCGGGACGACGAGGACCGCACTTCCTCCTGCTTCGGGAGGGCTCTCGACCAACACGGGGATCTGGCGCGGCGAACGGCCCTCTCCATCCCTGGAATCGAAGTCGACCGAAGAAGGGACTTCGCTCCCCCCACTTTCGATCGCGGCGTCCGCTTCGTCTCCATCCCTCAGGAACGGAACGAGGCTCGTCACCCCGAGCAGATGCATCGTCAGACCGACGTTGCGGGAGACCTGGATCAGGATCAGCTGTCCACCCCGCTCGGCGCAGGCGTTCTGGAAGCGGATGATCGCGGAGATCCCGGTCGAGTTGATGTACTGGACCTTGCGGAAGTCGAGGACTAGATGGACGTGATGCGCTCGCACCAGTTTGTCGAGTGCGGTCTCGAACGTGTTGTAGTTCGGGGCGTCGATGAACCCCTCGAGATGAACCAGGGTGTACGGGCGGGCCGTCTTTCCCGAGGTCTTCCGCTCCTCGGTGGCGATTTTTAGATCTGACATGGCGCTCCCCTCGAAGCTCGGTCAGGGGCTCGCCTCGATACATTCATGAAGCACGGTTGCCGGCCGTCATGAATCATCCAGGCTCGCGGTGGGGCCCACGGTCCGCCCCCGACAGAGGGTGCCACCCGCATCGCGATGGACACGGTGTGGATGGTCCGGACATGCGGACCCGCGGATTGTATCGCGGTGCGCCGCACCGAGGTAGAGAGCGTGGGTCCGCCCGCCTGGAGTTCCACGGAGCAATCGTGGTATCGTCCCCTGCGAGGTACCCCCATGGCCCCGAAACCGCTCTTCGACGTGTCGGACATCGACCTCTCCCGGACGATCTACGGTCCGGACGAGATTCGAGAGCGGAACGCCCAGCGCCATGAGATGGAGATGCTGCACCGAGTCATCCACTTCGATCGGGAGAAGAGCCACATCGTCGGCGCGCGGGACATCCGGGAGGACGAATTCTGGGCGCGGGGTCACTTCCCCACGCGACCGGTCTTCCCTGGGGTGCTGATGATCGAGAGCGCGGGTCAGCTCTGCAGTTTCTTCTACTGCGAGCTCTTCCAGTCCGAGAAGGTGATGGGCTTCGCCGCCTGCGACGGAGCCAAGTTCCGCGGCACGGTAGAACCAGGAGACGAGCTCATCCTCCTGGCCGTCGGAATCCACATGCGCCCCAGAATCGCCAAATTCGACACCCAAGCGATGGTCAGGGGCGAAGTCGTCTTCGAAGGCCGCATCGTGGGGATGCCGCTGAGTCTGTAGCTACTAGGAGGCTTTCGCAAAGCCCCCTCTCGCTCGCGGCAAGGCCGCTCCCGATTCACGCTGTATTGTTGAGGGGGCTTTCGCTAAGCCCCCTCTCGCTCGCGGCAAGGCCGCTCCCGATTCACGCTGTATTGTTGAGGGGGCTTTCGCTAAGCCCCCTCTCGCTCGCGGCAAGGCCGCTCCCGATTCACGCTGTATTGTTGA
>JAQBGV010000225.1:0-33116 GCA_032128395.1 Planctomycetota bacterium
GTCCCCGATTGCGCTGTGTCCCCGATTGCTCTGTGTCCCCGATTGCGCTGTGTCCCCGATTGCGCTGTGTCCCCGATTGCGCTGTGTCCCCGATTGCGCTGTGTCCCCGATTGCGCTGTGTCCCCGATTGCGCTGTGCCCCCGATTGCGCCCCTGGTTCAAACGTTCGTATGAAGCATACGTTTGAGCGAATTCCCCCGCAAGGGCGGAAGGCGCGAAAGCTCAGGATCAGTTCGGGGCCCCGGAGTCCGCGCGATCTGGCCGGGGTCGGCGATCGCCTCGGTGGCGCCGGCGCACTCGAGAACGAACCGGATCCACCACTGTGGGTCCCATCCGTCCTCCGCGAGGAGGTGCCCTCAGCGGGATCGGCTCAGGCTTCGATCGCGCCGACCGTCACGCGTCGACGCCCCGGCAGCCAGCTCGAGGCCGTTGGATCCGCTCCTGGAAGCACCACACTTGGGGCGCGGAGGGCGAGAAACAGGAACACCCCCCCGGTGATCGCGAGCGCGATCCCCAGGGCGATCAGCACTTTCGACCCGGTGGGCGAATCGAGCCTGTTCGCGAGTTTCCACCACCAGAGGTTCTCTTCGGGCCCGGTACGGATCGCTTGCACTTCGGGACGCGACCACGCGGCGACCACGGCGGCAGGATCGCCGAGGGGAACGCCGATGTTTCGCAGAGTCGCAGCCCAGTCACTTCGACGCCACCCGCGCGGCGCGGCCTCGATGTGCTCCTCGTCCGTCGCCTGTTCGACGACCCGTGCGGTCTGCCTCTGTACTTCTCCATGTTCGTGGAAGGTCAGGACCCCCTGGAGGGCGACATTCGCCATGACGATCGTGGCGAGTATGCGCCGCCACTGGCGCGTGCGCAGCGCCGGGGCGAAGAGGACACCCAGACCGAGGATCACGAACGGCGTGATCGGCAGCAGGAAGCGCTGTCCCCAGCCGCTGACCTGCGGGGCGAGGTCGACGCTCGCGACGAAGAGGACGAACACGAACAGCACGATGCAACCCCAGCCGACCCCTCGCGGAATACGCCACTGCCCCGTGAACGGAACGAGCGCGAAAGCGAACAAGAGGGGGCTGTACCAGAGGAATCCACGGTTCCAACCGACGGTGATCGCGAGCAGGTGTTGAGCCGGGACTCGGGCGAACATGCGATGGTCCGCCGCGGCGAGGGCACCGCGGTACCCGGCATCGAGAATGTGACCGGTGCGTTCGTGGTTGTGCCAGAGCACCGCGAGCCCGAAGAGGATCATCGGGACGACCAGGGCGACGACGCTCCCGAACTCGCCGTGCTCGCGCATCGTGATCCCGGTGCAGATCAGCGTGATCATCCCGACCGGGATGATGAATTCCATCCGGTAGAGAAGGGTCGCTCCGAGGAGCGCGCCGCACGCGATGGACCTCCCCACTCCCCCATCGGGACGCCAGAGGGCGAGCCCCCAGAGGAGGAGGGTCGTCACTTCGAGACCGTGTCCGACCGTCTTCGCGTAGTACCACCAATAGGTGCCGAAAGCGGCGGCGAACGCAGTCCAGATGGAGACTCGGGGTTCGAGCCCGAGGCGACACCCGAGGCGAAAGATCGCGAGCAGCGCGAGAGCTCCCCATAGTGGCAGGAGGAGCACTTTGTAGATGAGCGGCCCACCGAGGGTGCGGATCTCCTCCCGATGCGGCTCGGGTGCGAGCCGAGCCGCGAGATCCGCGGCGGCGACCGCCGGGAGCATCAGGACCGACTGACCGAGCCCATAGGGGGAGACCCAGTGGCCATCCTTGCCGGTCGCGAAGAAGCCCCCGGTCGCCTCCAGCGCCTCGGCGAGAGGATGCACCGAACCGTCCTCCCAGAGCCGCTGCGAGACGAGGTAGCGGACCTGAGTGTCGATGGTGGTGATCGTCCCTCGACTTCCCGCGGCGAGCAGAAAGAACGCCGCGAGGAAGAGCCAGAGCGGCCGCCACCGCGCCCACTCGACGGGCGCGAGGTCCAGACGGCTCGAGGGAGCGGGCATCGATTCTCCATCCGATCGCGCCGGACGCGCAGACTGGCCCCTATCCCCTTATCGGCCGGATCGAGGAATCACTGCAGCAGCAGCCTCTGGTTGACCCCGGAGGGGGCACTCGTAATGCTAGGACGAAGGCTGGAGGGACTGCCGCGTGGATGGTTTCATGATCCGAACCAAGTCGGGGGACAAGGGGCCCTACGATATCTTCCAGCTCGAGAAGCTCGTCGCCGCGGGGAAGATCCCCCGCACGATCTCCGTGATCGATCCGGAGACCGATCTCTCGCTCCCCCTCGAGGACCTGCTCCCCGAACCGCCACCCCCTTCCGCGGCAGCCACAGCGGCCCCCAAGCCTCCCGCGCCTCCTCCCCCCCCGCCCCCGAGCACCCCCCCCTCCACGACGGGGCGACGCGCTCCGGTCCGGGGCGGGGCGAAGCAGAGCAAGAAGAAGATCAAGGAGAGGATGATCGCGCACAAGCCGGTTGCGGGCGCGGCTCCGCTCCGGACTTCGCGCTACGTCGGTAGCCCGCACAAGAAGAGCCCGGTGGCGGCGATCCTGCTGACCCTCATCGTTCTCGGGGTCGTCGGCGGCGGCGGCGGGTACATCCTCTGGCGAGACATCGACCGCGGACTCGAAGGGACGTGGCGGGTCGACATGCCCGTCCTCGAAATGCTCCATGCGGGCGAGATCCACGATCTCGAGACAAAGACCGAGAACGCCACCGCGAGCGCGTTGGCGTTGACCACGTTCCGCAGCCTGTTCGAGAAGAACGAAATTCGGTTCGGGGCGAGCGATGTGACGTTCCGGTTCGGGGACGTGTCCGAGTCCGGGCCGTACCGGATCGTCAGCGAGGATGGCGGGCGCTACGTCGTCGAGTTCCAGGGCAAGCAGGGACCCGAGACGTGGAACATCGAAATCGATGGGAGGCGCCTCGTCATCCGATCGACTCGGACGGAACAGCCGGTCCCGATGATCCGCGGTTGACGCCGCGTCGACTTCACGCGCGAACTGCTACTGCGCGGTCCCGGTCAGGATCACGTCGAACGGGTTCGCTCCCACCCCGTTGTGCGAGAAGCGCAGCGTCGAGCTCCGCGCCCCCGCGCTCCCCGCCGGATCGAACCGGAGCTCATAGGTGACGCTCTCCCCCGCCGCTAGCGTGAACTGTCCGATACAGCTGCCGTTCACCCCGAGCCGCATCTCGTTCGCAACGAACGGACCGAATCCCAAGGTGACGTTCGAGACCCCGCCGCACAGGTGGCAATAGCTCATCAGCGTCCCCGGCTCACAGATCGCTCCACCCGAGCAGGAACTCTGGCAGCGGTCGACCGGCGGACAATAGTCGTGGGTGTGGAGCGCCGAGAAATTGTGACCGAGCTCGTGGGAGACCACGATGAAGTCCCAGTTCCCCGAGTTCGGCGAGCCGGTGAAGGTGTTCCAGTCGATGTTGCCCGAGACCGCGCTGACCCCGAAGCCGAAGTTCTGATCGCAAATCACGTCGATGTACGCGATCCCACCGCCGAGGCTCGCTCCGGAGATGAAGTGCGCTAGGTCCGCGGAGGCCGGCCACGTTCCCCCCAGGGATGGAGCCCAAGCGGCGCGGAACTCGGCGAGCAGCTGCCCGGGGGTACCCGGGGTGTCCGGTGTGGTCCACCCGTCGTTCGACATCGAGTGGAGTCCGAGGTAGGAGATCGCGAGCGGCGTGTGCACCTCATTGAGATACATCGCGCTGATCGCGGCGATCATCTGGGTGACGTAGGTATTCGCGTCGGTCAAGTTGCCGAATTTCTGGAAGAACTGATAGTCGGTCTCGATCGCCAGAGAACTGATAGTCGGTCTCGATCGCCAGCCGCGCCTGCCCCTGCGCGAAGGCGCCAGCCGGCGGGAGCGCTGCTGGGAATGGCATGGGGTCGGCCTCGGCGAGTCCGGCCGCGGGGACGAACGGCGCTTCGCAGTAGGCGCCCGGCAGTTCCTTGCCCGTGCTCGTCATCTGATCCGCGAGCACGAGACGCGCGTCCACTCCGCCACTCTCGGCGGGGTTCATGTCCTCCGGCAACAGGTATGCGATCCCTCCGGGGATCGAGTCGCAACGGATCCACCCGAGAGAGCTGCGCGGGGACAAGGTCAGGAAGACCCGCGAGGCCGGATCGCCGATGAGCTTGCCGCGCCAGAAGCTCACGTCCTCGATCCAGCTCTCATCGAACGGGGCGAACGCGCCGTCGATCGCGATCACGGCATCACTCGTCCAGGGGGAGCTGACCCGTTCGAGGTCGAGGTCCGCGAAGAGTCCACCCGGCAGGGCGACCCCTTCGATGGTGAGCCGGGGAAGATCGGCGACCGCGGCGAGTGCGACGTCATCGACGATGAGCAAGACCCCCTCGACCGGGTCATCCGCGAGATCGATCAACGGGGAGGCGGGGGGTGGTCCAGCGGGAAGCGGAGCGGGAAGCGGCGAGGCACTTCCGAACTCCACGATGAACTCGCGATCGTTCCCGGCGACGAGGACCGGGAGCGCGCAGGTCAGTGAATTGCCCCCGATATTGCGCAAGATCAGCGTGGTCACGCCTCCCGGACCGGCTGACGCCGGTTGGGCGCCGAGGTCGGCACTCGAGCCGCTGACGATCGCTCCACCGAAGACCTCGATCTGGATCTGACCACCCCCAGCGGAGACATCGATGAGGGAAATCGTCTCGCTGACGATCGTGCCGAGCCCCGCTCCGCCGGTGATCGCGGTGAACGACAGAAGGATCGATTCCGTGTCCTCGATCTGCACATCACCGACCGCGTTCAGCGTGGCCATGCGCTGCGTCCCGGTGCCGGACCCCGCGGGGAAACTCAAACTCGCATTCGAGAAGGTGTAGTCGGTCCCTCCACTCGCAGTCCCTCCGGTAGCCGAGACGTTGACGGTGACCGCGGTCGCGAGGGGGATCCCCCCCGCGAGCTGGAGCTCGACCGGGATCGCGATGGAGTTTCCTTCGGCGACGCTCGCGGAGCTCGAGAGGAATGCGAGCGCGATCGGTGGAGGGGGGCCCCCGCCGCTGTGGCTGCTGCTGCCGGAACAGGATGTCAGGAGAAGGGCGAGGAGAGCGAAGCTCGCGCACCGAAAACTATCCGGGAAGGAATACGACATCGGCACCGAGACCCTCTCGCGAGCGCCCCACGCGCCCTCTGAAGTCTGCGGGGTATCGTGAGTGTCGTCGAAGTCGCGGTGCCCCCCCGGTCACAGCTTGGTGCGAGCACGCGACTTGCGTCATCAGCCCGAGCGGGTCCCAATCTTGCCACCGACGCGTTCATCGACGACGATCGCGCGGTTCACGCTCATCGAAGATCACTCCGCTGGACCATCGCCGATGACTGCTCCGCCGACGAAAAGGATCGAGAAGCATGACCGCGCGACCTCGACCGGATATCGCCCTTCTCGGATGGTCGCTTGCCCTGATCTAGATCACGTGCCTCCCACTCTTCGCTCGACCGGACGATCCACCTCTCACCCCGAAGGACTACGGCCGTTTCGAGCGGCTCTCGGGTCCGACGCTCTCGCCGAATGGTGGGATGCTCGCCTACGGTGTCCGCAAGATCGATCGCACGTTCGAGCTCCGACTGCGCGATCTCGCTGGCGAAGAGTCCGAGGCCATCGTCCTCCCGTTCTGCGAGAACCCGCACTTCTCCGCCGACAACCGGTGGTTCGCTTGGCGCGTGGGGATGTCCGAGGAGAAGCGGGAAGAACTCACCGAGGCGAAGCAGCCGGTGCGGACGGGAGTCGGGCTTCGCCGACTCGCGGATGGCGAGGAACGCGCGTTCGAGGAGATCCAGTCGTTCACCTTCGACGAGACCGGTCGATTCATCGCGCTGCTCGGGTATGCGCCGGACGAGCCGAAGGGCGCCGGATCGAGTCTCATCGTCGTGGAACTCGCCACGGACACTAGGACGATCATCGGAAACGTCTCCGAGCTCTCCTGGAGCGATGTCGGCTCGATCCTCGCCATCACCCTGACTACGGGAGACGCGCTCGGGAGTGGGGTTCAGACGTACGATGCGGCCAGCGGCCGGCTTCGGAGCCTCGACACCACACACTCGAAGTACTCCGGACTCACCTGGCGAGAGGATGCAGCCGATCTCGCGGTGCTCCGCTCGCTCGAGCCGGCGAAGAAGGATGGGGAGGCCCATGCCGTTCTCGCCTGGCGGGGCCTCGATGCCGATGAGCCCCGCACCTTCGTGCTGTCACCGAGCGATGCTGGGGTCGCGGAGAGTCTCGTCGTCTCGGAGCATGCCCACCCCCGCTGGGCGAAGGACGGCGGCTCCATCGCGATCGGCCTGCGCCCGCCGAAGGAAAAGGACGAGCCCGACGAGGAGAAGGACGAGAGCAAGGGGCCTGCGAACGAATCGAAGGAGTCGAAGGAGAAAAAGCCGAAGTTGCCGGGGCTACAGATCTGGCACACATCCGATGTCCGCATCTTTCCCGGACAGAAAGCCTCGGAGTCGCGAGACCAGAAGCGCACCCTGCTCGCCCTCTGGCATCTCGAGAACGATCGTGTCGTCCAGATCGGCACTGACCTCATGGAGCGCGCGGAACTCGCGCAGGGGTGGGACCGGGCGTTCGAGGCCATCTCGCTCCCGTATCCCTGGGGAAACATGTTCGGTCGCCCCTATCTCGATCTCTGGCTCGTGGACACGCATTCCGGGGAGCGGGAGAAGATTCTCGAGCGCGTCCGCCATACGTACTGGAGCGCAGAGGGGAACTACCTCCTCTGGTTCGACGGCGAGCACTACTGGTCGATCGATCTGAGGACCAAGAAGCGCACGAATCTCACGAAGAACATCGAGGCCCAGTTCGCGGATACCCTCTACGACACCCCGACCGACCTCCTCCCCCCCCACGGCGTCGGGGGTTGGCTCGAAGGGGATGCGGCGGTCTTTCTCTACGATCGCTTCGACGTCTGGCGAGTCGCTCCCGATGGCTCGGGAGGGCAGCGCATCACCCGAGGCGCACGGGAGGAGATCGAGCACCGCATCGTCGATCTCGACTTCGAGGAGGAGGCGATCGACCCGACAGCGCCGCTCTACTTCCGCATCCGGAGCGAGCGCACCGAAGCCCGCGGCTTCGCGCGGCTCACCCCTGGCGCGGCGACGGCGAACCAGCTCGTCCTTCGGGACCGGTCCCTCGGGGGGCTGATGAAGGCGAAAGAAGCCGACGTCTATCTGTATCGGGTCGAGTCCCGCGACGACTCCCCCGACCTCTTCGTCACCGGCCCCGACCTCGCGTCCCCCCGCCAGGTCACGCGGAGCAACCCGTTCCAGAGTGAATTCGCGTGGACCCACGCAGAACTGGTGAATTTCACGAGTGAAGGGGGACGGGAACTGCAAGCTGCCCTGCTGTTCCCCGTGAACCACGATCCGTCGAAGCGGTACCCTTGTATCGTCTACACCTACGAGATCCTCGCTCCGCAGATTCACAACTACGAGCTCCCCGACGAGCGCAGCTACTACAATTTCATCACCTGGACGCAGCACGGGTACTTCGTCCTGATGCCGGACATCGTCTACAAGGCGCGGGAGCCAGGGATCAGCGCCATCGAATCGGTGAGAGCGGCGGTGAAGAAGACCGTGGACATGGGTCTCGTCGATGCGAAGCGAGTGGGCCTCATCGGCCACTCCTGGGGGGGCTATCAGGCGGCCTACCTCCCGACCCGAATCGATACCTTCGCGGCCTCCGTGGCCGGCGCACCGCTCACCGACTTCGTCAGTTTCATGGGGCAGATCCACTGGAACCCCGGCATGGCCGAAGTGAGTCACTGGGAGACGGGGCAGGCGCGGATGGAGGTCCCCTACTGGGAAGACCCCGAGGCGCACCACCGGAACTCGCCGATCCACAAGATCCAGGATCTCGAGACCCCGCTCCTGATGGCCTTCGGGAACGAAGACGGGGTGGTGGACTGGGATCAGGGGACCGAGTTCTACAACTTCGCGCGGCGCGCCGGGAAGCAGATGGTCCTGCTCGTCTACGAAGGCGAGGATCATGGTTTCCGCGAGGAGGCGAACCAGGTCGACTACCACCGCCGCATTCTCGAGTGGTTCGGCCACTACTTGAAGGGCGAGCCGGCGCCGACGTGGATCACCGAGGGGATCGCCCTCGACGCGCTCGAGGAGGAGCAGCGCCGCATCGCGGAAAAGGAGACGGAGAAGCCGGCCCCGAAGCCGGAGCCGAGAAAAGTACGGTTGTAGGGGCTGGCGCCGCGGCGACCGATCCCGACTCAACAGAGGAGGATGGCACAGGACCGCTAACTATGCGGAGCCCGTCCCCACCCGAGCCGGAGGCGAGCCTCGTTGGGGTGAAGTGGGAGCGACTCTGCCGCGAGCACGAGGGGGCTGGGAGCCAGCCCCCTCAGAAAACCAGCCCCCTCAGAAAAGCTGTGCGGAGCCAGCCCCCGCGCTCAAATCGCGCGCAGGACCTTCTCGATCCGCTCCAGGGCCCAGTCGAGTTCTTGCTTCGTGATCACCAACGGCGGAGCGAGGCGCAGAGTGTTCACGTGGGTCTCCTTGCACAGGAGTCCCTCGTGCCGGAGCGCCTCCGAGACCTTGCGTGCGCCCCCGGCGGCCGGGGTCAGTTCGATTCCGGCCCAGAGTCCCACGACGCGGATCTCCTTCACGATCTCGAGGTCGATGGAGCGAAGTCGCGCTTCGAGATGAGCGCCGAGCTCGGCAGAACGTTCGATGAGTTGTTCATCGATCAAGACATCGATCGCGGCGTTCGCGACCGCGCACGCGAGCGGATTCCCACCGTAGGTCGAACCGTGGCTCCCCGGATCGAACACCCCCATCACCGCGTCGTCCGCGAGGAACGCCGAGACCGGATAGACCCCGCCGGAGAGCGCCTTGCCGATCGTGACGCCGTCGGCACGGATCCCCGTGAGCGTGTGTGCGAGCATCGCCCCCGCGCGGCCGAGCCCCGATTGGATCTCGTCGCAGATGAGCAGCGCATTCTGCTCGTCGCAGAGTTTCCGCAGCCCCGGAAGGAAATCGGCGGGGGGGATGATCACGCCCCCCTCTCCTTGGATCGGCTCGACGAGGACGGCGACGGTGTTCTTCGTGAAGAGCTTCGCAGTCGCAGCGGCATCGCCGTAGGGGGCGATCTTGAAGCCGGGGGTGAACGGCCCGTACCCCGCGCGCGCCGTATCGTCGGTCGAGAAGCTGACGATCGTCGTGGTGCGTCCGTGGAAGTTCCCGTCGAAGACGATGATCTCCGCCTGACCGTCCGGGACTCCCTTGACCTGGTAACCCCAACGGCGACACGCCTTGATCGCGGTCTCGACCGCCTCGGCGCCGGTGTTCATCATCAGCGTCTTGTCGTAACCGAGCAGCTTCGAGAGCTTCTCGCAGAACGGCCCGAACTTGTCGTTGCGGAATGCACGCGAGGTGAGCGCTAACTCCTTCGCTTGTTCGACGAGCGCCTCGACGATCCGTGGATGCTGGTACCCCTGGTTGAGCGCCGAATACGCGGCGAGGAAGTCGAGATACTTGTTCCCCTCGACGTCCCAGACCCAGATCCCCTCCCCGCGCGCAATCACGACGTCGAGCGGGTGGTAGTTGTGCGCGGACCACTGATCTTCGAGCGCGATCCAGCGGGAGGAGTCGCTGTGTGTCTTCGGCATCGGGTTCCTCTCGGTTCGGTCGCCCGGCGGCGCGCCGGGCACGCTCCATTCTGACCGGTTCGGCGAGGACGGGCGAGCGGTTCTATTCCGGGGGGAGCTGAACCGCTTCGAACGGCTTCGGCTGACATCGGCCCACTCGGGTGGCAGGAAGATGCGTGAGCTTCAGCGTTTCTCTGCGCGCGCCTTGATGTCTGTGATGTGGGACGACCAGAACGTACTGTACTGCGTCGTCCAGCGGTCGTAGATCCACTCCATGGGAACCGGGTTGAAGAAGAGGTGCCGGGTGCGCCCCTCCTTCTTCGAGCGGATGAGATTCGCCTCCTCGAGCACACGAACGTGCTTGAGGACGGCGATGCGGCTCATGTCGAAGTGCGAGGCGAGAGTCTTCATGCTCATCCCCGGGACGGCCATGATGAGGTCCAGCATGCGCCGGCGCCCGGCATGGGCGAGTGCCGAGAACAGGAAGTCGATTTGCGTTCCCGTCATGAGTAACCCCAAGGTTACCTCAGTTGGAGCCGGTCCACCACTCTTCGGTCCCGACGAGGACGCATTCCGCTGCATTCACCCAGGAGCTCGCGTAGTCTGGCCCTCGAACCGAGCCGGGGGGATCGATCCGTGAACGTCTGGCACGAACTCTCCGACATTCTGGCACTCCTCTTGGGATCGTTGCTGCTCGGGACTCTCCTCGAGCGCCTTCGGCAGAGCGCCCTCGTCGGGTTCATCCTCGCCGGTACCCTGCTCGGGCCACACGTCCTCAACTTCGTCCAGTCGAGCGATGAAGTGCGGATCCTCGCGGAACTCGGCGTTTCGCTCCTTCTCTTCAGCATCGGTCTCGAGTTCTCCCGCAACCAACTCGCGAGTCTGCGCTCCGCAGGGACACTCGGCGCATTCCAGATCATCGGCACCGGCGTCGTGGGGACCGCGGGAGCATTCCTCTGCGGACTCGGAATGCGGGAGTCGGTCGCCCTCGGCGCGATCTTCTCGTTGAGCAGCACTGCGTGCGTGTTACACGTGCTCACCAAGAACTCCCAGCTCGACAGCATTCCCGGCAGGAATGCGCTCGGGGTCCTCCTCGTGCAGGACATCGCGGTGATCCCGCTCGCGTTCTTGATGGAGTTTCTCGCGATCGGAAAGGAGACCACACCGGACGGGGCGGGCCCGGTCACCGTGCTGTTCGGCGCAGTCGGGTTCGGAGTCGCTCTTTGGGCCGCACTGCGCTTCGTCGCTCCGCTCCTCCTCGGGAGCCGAGTGCTCAGCGGGAACCGAGAGCTCTCCCTCCTCCTCGCGGTCGTCACCGGTCTCGGTGCAGCGACCGGAGCGCATCTCATCGGAGTCTCCCCGGCGCTGGGAGCCTTCATCGCAGGCATCGTCCTCGCCGGCTCCCCGTTCGCCGTCCAGATCCGCAGCGACGTCGGATCGTTGAAGACGTTGCTCTTGACCCTCTTCTTCGGATCGATCGGCATGCTTGCGAACCCGGTCTGGATCTGGGAGCACCTCGAGACAGTCCTGGCGCTCCTCGCGGCGCTGATCATCGGGAAGGCCCTAGTCGTCGTGCTGATCGTTCGAGTGATCTCCGGTCGACTTCGACACGGGCTGTCGAGTGGCCTCGCGCTCGCGCAAATCGGCGAGTTTTCGTTCCTCCTCGTCGAGCTCGGGCGCGGGACGGTCATCTCCGAAGGCACGAACGACTACCTTCTCTCCGTCACCCTCCTGAGCCTGCTCTTCACCCCGTACCTGGTGGGCAGCGGCCCCGCGATCGAACGGCTGCTCCGGCGGAGGTCCACCCCGGAGCCTGAAACGGAGGCACTGTCGACGGTTGCGGCTGAGGTACTGCTGATCGGATTCGGTCCCGCGGGGCAGAGGGCAGCCGGAGCGATCGCGAGCACCGGCCACTCGATCCTCGTCATCGATCTCAACTCGAGCAGCGTCCGTCAGGCCCGCGAACTAGGATACGAGGGGATCGTGGGCGATGCCGGCGTCACCGAGTTTCTCGAGCACATCGACTTCGGCGCTCTCGAGATGGTGGTCATCACCCTTCCCGATCCGAACACCGTGGTCCGCGTCCTGCAGGTCGTGAAAGGGCTTCGTCCGGGGCTCTCGTGCGTGGTGAGGGCGCGGTACCACATGCACCGCAGCCGATTCGAGGAGTTTCCCGGGGTCATCATTGTCGACGAGGAAGAGGAGGTCGGGACGCTGCTCGGAGAAGCGGCCGCCGAGTGCTGCGGCCCCAAGAGGCCTGAATCGGAGCCGGCGAAACCGGACCCGAAAGATCGTTCCCGCTGAGAGGAATTCCCGATGGGGACACTGATCGTATCTGGAGATGAGATCCGCCGCTTCCTCTCGCTCACCGACTGCATCGAGGCGGTCGATACTGCGTTTCGCGCCCTGGCCGAGGGAAAAGCGGTGAATCCGTTGCGCTCTTCGCTCCGCCTCGAGGGGGGACGGCGCATCCTCGGGATGATGCCGGGCGCGGTCGAGGATCCCCCGGTGCTCGGGGCGAAGATCATCACCGTGTTCCCGGGCAATCACGGCACCGAGCTCGATGCACACCAGGGGGTCGTTCTCCTCTTCGATCCAGAGCGAGGCCCGCCCCTGGCGATCCTGGAAGCGAGCACGCTCACCGCGATCCGAACCGCGGCGGCGAGCGCCGTGGCGACGCGAGCCCTTGCCCGGGAAGATGCCCAGATCCTCGCGATCATCGGTTCGGGGGTTCAGGCGAGGAGCCATTTCGAGGCGATGCTCGCCGTAAGGCCGATCGAGGAAGTCCGGGTCTTCAGTCCTACCGAGGCTCACCGTGGCGAGTTCGCGCGACGGGAGTCGGAACGGACAGGCGTCCGAGTCGAGGCGGTCTCATCGGCCCGGGCGGCGGTGGAGGGAGCGGAGATCATCTGTACCGTCACCTCCTCGTCCGTCCCGGTCCTGGAAGGTGCGTGGCTCTCGCCGGGAGCGCACTTGAATTCGGTCGGGGCGAGCGTCCCCAGCGCGCGAGAACTCGACGATGAGACGGTGGCTCGGGCGCGCCTCTTCGTCGATAGCCGCGAGTCCGCGCTTCACGAAGCCGGAGATTTACTCATGCCGATGGAGGCCGGGCTCGTCGGGGCCGACCACATCCAGGGAGAGATCGGGGAGGTCCTCACCGGGAAGGTTCCGGGGCGGTGTTCCGCGGAAGAGATCACCTGGTTCGAATCTCTCGGGCTCGCGGTAGAGGATCTCCTGCCGGCTCGACTCGTCTTCGAGCGTGCACGGGCGGCGAACGCCGGGACCGAGGTGGAATTGACAGGATACCGCGATGAAACCGCTTGAAACCGCCTCCATCGAAGAGATCCACTCCGCCCGCGGTAGGATCGCCGGCATCGCGATCCGGACACCTCTCGTCGAACTCCATGTCGAGAACGCGCCGGCGCGAATCTACTTGAAGCTCGAGAACTTGCAGCCGATCGGATCGTTCAAGTTGCGCGGCGCCGGCAACGTGATCGGCAAGACCGATTCCGCGTCACTCGCGGAGGGGATCTACACCGCGAGCGCAGGAAACTGGGCGCAGGGGTTGGCGTGGTGTGCGCGACGGCAGGGCATCCGCTGTCAGGTGATCGTTCCTGAGTCCGCCCCTCGCACCAAGCGGGCGGCGATCGCCCGTCTCGGAGCCCAGGAGATCGTCGTTCCCTTCGAGGAGTGGTGGGCGGTCCTCCGCGATCATTCGCACCCGGGAACGACGGGGCGGTTCATCCATCCGGTGAGCGACCCGGACGTGATCGCCGGGAACGGGACGATCGGCCTCGAGATCCTCGAGGATCTTCCGGACGTCGACACCGTAGTGGTGCCGTTCGGAGGGGGTGGGCTCTCGACCGGGATCGCTTCGGCGCTCCGAGCTCTCCGGCCCGAAGCGCGAGTCCTCGCGTGCGAAGTGGAGACCGCCGCCCCTCTCGCCGCGGCGCTCCAGTTCGGTGCACCTCGCGCGATCGAACGGAGGCCGAGTTTCGTGGACGGCATCGGGGGCGGGGGCATTCTCGAGGAGATGTGGCCTCTCGCCCGCGACCTCCTCGCCGGCTCTGCGGTCGTGACCCTCGCCGAGATCACCGATGCGATTCGACTGCTCGTCGAGCGAGTTCACGTCGTCGCCGAAGGCGCGGGAGCCGCCTCGGTCGCCGCGGCACTCGCCGGGCGAGCCGGGGGGGGAAAGATCGTCTGCGTGATCTCGGGCGGAAACATCGACACCCCGATCTTGGCTCGCATCCTCGAGGGTGCGGATCCCGACTTCCTGGGTCGATAGGACCAGGCCTAGGAGGCTGTCGCTCCCACGCGAACGTACACCCTTGCGAACACGAACGTTTGTTCGCTACGATCACCGGTCGAACGAGGACGACGGAGGGACCGGCGAGGATGAATCAGGGAGGCGCCCGCGGGCTATCTGCGGTCGCGATGCCGCTCCGGAGCAGGGAGTCGCTGCTGCGCGGGGCGGTCTCGATCGAAGAGCTCGCGCTCGCGGCGCGACGCGGCGGGTACGGGGCGTTCGCGGTCTGCGACCGGAACGCGCTCTACGGCGCGGTCGTCGCTCAGCGGGCGGGAGACGCGGCGGGGGTACGCTCGATCGTCGGGGC
This sequence comes from Planctomycetota bacterium, assembly GCA_032128395.1. Classification (GTDB taxonomy): domain Bacteria; phylum Planctomycetota; class UBA8108; order UBA1146; family UBA1146; genus JAQBGV01. The sequence goes on from JAQBGV010000225.1 coordinate 14,238, forward strand.
GGAGATCGATGCGGGGTTGTCCGCGCCCGACCGCGACGTCGGCACCCTGATCGCCCTGGTCGAAGACCGTCGCGGCTGGGGAAACCTCTGTCGGATCGTGAGCCGGCGCAAACTCGCCGAACCGGACGGGCCCCGGGGCTGGCGTTCCGGAAGCGGCTCAGGCGATCGCATCGCGGCGGGCTTCGACCTGATCGCGAGCGCCGTCGAGTGCTCGGGCGGGCTCCAGTTCCTCACCGCATCCCCGGAGCTCGCCGCCGCCCTCGCCGCGCGTCTCGGCCGCCGCGCGCGCGGGCGGCTCTCACTCCTCCTCGGTCGTCCGCTCATCGATCCGGTGCGTGAGCGAAAGGTCCGCGATGCCGCCGAGTCGCTCTCGATCGAGGTGGTCGCGGGCTCGACGCTCGGGTGGCTGGACAAGCCTCTCCCCTTCCGCGCGCACCTCCTCGAGGCGATGCGCACGCAGTCGACGGTGCGCCGCGTCGCCGATGATCCGAACGACCCCCCGATGGCCGCACTCCCCACCGCCGCCGAATGGCGCGATCTGCACCGCGACCTGCCGAAAGCGCTCCGCACCGCCACGCGCATCGCCGATCGCTGTCGGTTTCGGTTCGAACCGGGCAAGCCGGTCTTCCCGCGCTTCCCGCTCCCCCCCGGGGTCACCGCATTCGGCGAGCTGTACGAGCGCTGCAACCGCGGCCTCCGCTGGCGCTACCAGAACGTCCCGAGCGCCGCGGTCGAGCGCCTCGCCCGCGAGCTCGGCGTGATCGAGTCGATGGGCTTCGTCGAGTACTTCCTGGTGGTCGGAGACATCGTCGCGCACGCCCGCGAGCTCCGGATCGAGTGCGCCGGGCGCGGGTCGGGGGCGGCGTCGATCGTCAGCTACGCGCTCGGGATCACCCAGGTCGATCCGATCCGCCACCGCCTCACTTTCGAGCGCTTCCTCCACCCGGGGCGCACCGACCTCCCCGACATCGACATCGACCTCTGCTGGATCGGCCGCGACCGGGTGATCGAATGGGTGTACGAACGGTATGGACACGACCGCGTCGCGATGATCTCGACCCATTGCACGCTGCAGCCGCGCTCGGCGTTTCGTGAGGTCGCACGCGCGTTCGGGGTGGCGCCGGACGAGATCGACCGGATCTCGCGGCGGATCCCCCACCGCGACGAGACGCCCCTTCCCGAACTCCTGCGCGGCGACGAGGCCTTCGGGGGGCTCGGCCTCGCACGCGAGGAGCGGGAGCGACTCCTCCACGAAGCGGAGGCTCTGCGCGGCGCGACGCATCACCTCTCGATCCACCCCGGGGGGATCTGCATCTCCGACCGGCCGATCGACCAGCACGTCTCGCTCGAACGCGCCGCGAAGGGAATCGTCGTCACCCAGCTCGACATGTACTCGGTCGAGGACACCGGCCTGGTGAAGATCGACCTCCTCGGCAACCGCTGCGTCTCCGAGATCGGCGAGGTGCGCGACCGCGTGACGGCTCGCACGGGGACGACGTTCAACGTCGATGCGATCCCCGAGTCGGACGAGATGACCGCGACCCTCGTGCGCGAAGGGCGCACGCTCGGGTGCTTCCAGCTCGAGAGCCCGGCGATGCGGTCACTGCTGCGGCGCCTCGATGCGAAGAATGCGATCGAAACGATTCACGCGGTGGCGCTGGTGCGCCCCGGCCCCTCGGAAGGAGGCATGAAGGATCAGTTCATCCGCCGCGCCCGCGGTGAGGAGCCGGCCGTGCCCCTCCACCCCGCCCTTTCCGAGCTGTTTCGCGACCAACAGGGGATGCTGCTCTACGAGGAGGATGTGATCCACACCGCAGCGCGCATCGCCGGAATCACCCTCGCCGAGGGGGATCTCCTCCGCCGCGCGATGAAGAAGGTGATCCATCTGGGCGATGCCGCCGGCGAGCGGAAGCTCGAGGACCGTTTCATCGAGCGCGCGATCGGGAACCGGGTCCCCGCCGGCGAGGCGCGGGAGGTGTGGGAGCACCTCCGGCGTTTCGGGAGGTACTCCTTCAACAAGGCGCACGCGGCGGGGTACGGGATCCTCGCGTGGCGCTCCGCGTACCTGAAGGCGCACCACCCCCGCGAGTTCCTCTGCGCGATCTTTCGCCACCACGCCGGCATGTATCCCTTCGCGGCCTTCGTCGCGGAGGCGCGGAGACTCGGGGTCCCGCTCCTTCTGCCGTGCGTACACCGCTCGGCGCGGAACTTCGAACTCGAGGGGGATGGAATTCGCATCGCCCTCGGCGCGATCCAAGGGCTCTCACAGAAGGCGATCGAGGCGATCCACGAGGCGCGTCCCTTCACTTCGGTCGAGGATCTCCGCCGCCGCTCCCGCGCGGCGCAACCGGAGCTCGAGGATCTGGTGCTCATCGGCGCGTGCGATACCTTCGGGCGCCCGCGTCCGGAATTGCTCTGGCGGCTGCGCACCGGCCGCAAAGCTGGCAAGGAGCGGACGCCGACGGGGACGCAGATCGGTGAACTGGTCGTCTGCGACGGGATCACCCCCGACCTCGGCGACATCCCACCCGAACGGAAGCTCGCGGAGGAGCTCCGCCTCCTCGGCGCGGGGATCACCTACCACCCGATGCGCCACCACCATCGGCGCTGCCGCGAGGAGGGATGCGTACCGCTCGCCGAACTGCACTCGCGATGCGGGAAGCGGGTGAAGGTCGCGGGGATCCGCATCGCCTCGCGCCGCCACCGCACCGCGAGGGGGGATCCGATGGGCTTCCTCACACTCGAGGACGAGACCGGGATCGCCGAGGTAGTGTTGTTCCCGGAGGCGTGGCGAAGGGCGATCGCGACTCTCTTCCGGGAAGGCCCGGTGCAGGTCGACGGCGTCGTCGAGGAACAGCGCGGCGCGGTGACGATCACCGGCGACCGGGTGCGGGTGTGGGAGTGACCAGGGTTGCCTAGGAACCACGGATAGCCGAGGATCATGTCGCGCGCCAAGGCTGGAGCGAGGAACGGGAGAGATGAGGACCAGACTTCGATGATCTCCGCGCGCGCAGCACTAGAGCGTCTCCGAGAGGGGAATCGGCGGTTCGTGTCGGACCCGGGGGCAGGTAACGCCCTCGCAAGCCAAGTACGTCGCCGTGAACTGGCGGCCGGCCAGGAGCCCTTCGCCATCATTCTCGGGTGTTCCGACTCGCGGGTGCCCACGGAGATGATCTTCGATCAGGGTCTCGGCGACTTGTTCGTCATCCGCGTCGCGGGAAACATCGTCGCACCCTCCCAAGTCGGCAGCATCGAGTTTGCAGCAGATCAATTCGGAACCCAGCTCGTCGTAGTTCTGGGCCACTCGAAGTGTGGCGCCATTCTGGCGACGATCGAAGAGCTGGGACGCCCGACGGAGGTGCAGTCGCCGAACCTCCGTTCGATCGTCGACCGGGTCCGGCCGTCGGTGGAAGCGTTGCTCGCTTCCGACCTGAGGCAGGATCCGACCACCCTGGTGCAAAGAGCGGTTCGGGCCAACATCTGCGCTTCTGCGGATCACCTTCGGCACGGCTCCCCGATCCTCGAACAATTCATCCGGAACGATGGCCTCGTCGTCGTCGGTGCCGAATATTGCCTGGAGAGTGGAATCGTCGACTTCTTCGATGGACTTCCGCAGCTCGGTCCGTGAGCGGACGGCTTCCTCCAGGACGAGTCAGCCGATACGACGACTCAGAATGTTCGAGTGAGGCGCGAAACTCGAACGGCTCCAGAAGCGAAGTGCAGAGTCGTTCGCCGAACTCACCAACGTTTCGACCCGTTCGATGCCCGCATCGCGGAACGAGTCGATCACGGCACCGAGAAGCCGTGCACCGACCCCCGTGCTTCGAGCGTTCCCATCGACGCAGATCGAGACGATCATCCCGATGATCGGCTCGGTCCAGAACTCCGGCTGCATCTTGACGATCCCGTGGCAGTATCCGACGACAACATCGTTCTCATCGACTGCGACGCGGAGGATGACCTGAGGGGATGGGAGCGAGAGTTCGAGGGTGGCGAGGAACCGGTCTCGACCGTTCGGAGCGACCGTCCAGGATCGATCGAACGACTCGTGTTGGCGGTTCAGGTCGCACCAGAGCTCCACGATCCTCGGCAGATCGCCGCTCGTCGCGTCTCGCACGGTCATCGCGGAGTTCATGCAGTGACGCTCTTCTTCTCGATGCACCCAGCGCAAGCGGCGACCGTCCCGATCCGATCGGGTCGGTAGTCCTCCGGGCCGAAGGTGATCGAGAAACGGCTCTGGACGAAGGCGAGCAACTCGACGAAGCCGAGGGAGTCGAGAACTCCACCTCCGGCGGGCGGCGTGTCAACCTGAATGGCCTCGGCCGGGATGCGCCCTGCCGTCCGGTCTCGCAAGTACTCGAGAAGACACGACTCGATCTCGTGTCGTTCCGTCATCGGAGCTCCTCTCTGAGGACCGCCGGCCACCGATCAGGGTCCGCCCCCTTCTGGATCAAGAATGCGTGGACGAACCGCTCCAGCCCGAAGCCGAGGCAGCCGCTGCTCGCGCGCGCTCCGCCCTCGAGGGAGACTCCGTACGCCCGAGTGAAGAAGTCGTTGTGAACGTTCCACGACGCCACCGACAGCGAGCCAGCTGGAAGCGGCATCCGCAGCTCGTGCTTGAGGTCGAACGCCGCCTGGAAGCCGGCCTTCTTGAAGTCATCGATGAAGAAGGCATCGTGGGCATTCTCGATCCAGGCTTCGAGCTCGAGTCGATCGACCAATCCCTCGGTCGCATCTCGGGTCTTCGCAAGTCCACCCTGGACCCTCTCCGCCGGACCGAAGAACACGATCTCTCGCATCGAGAAGTCCCAGAGCCTCTCGAGGCCGCTCAAGTTTCCCGCCTCGTAGCGATAGCAACGGTTGATCGCGGTTCGCGGCGCCCCGCCATCCGCGGGGAGGATCGAATCCTGTGCCTGCTCGAAACAGTGGAAGCAGACCGTAGGAGAGAGGACTTCTTCGGGCGCTGCGGCTAGCGCGGTCGAAGTCGATTCGTCGGCAGCCCTCCCGGAGCGAACCCGGTCGACGAAGGCGCGCAGCGTGCCGAGATCCTCGCGAAGATGGGTGGCGAAGGTGATGTACTGGGGGAAGCTCGCGAAGTAGTCGCAACGTTCGAGTGCTTCGATCGAGAGCAGGGTCGGATACCCCTGAGGCTCTGCGCCGACCTCGGACGCGATTCGCAGGAGCAATCGATCGATGGCATCTCGGAGCCGTAGCGGACGGCCGCGCAGGGTCGCCCGTCCCGGTCCTGGGAACTGAATCTCCCCGCTGGCGAGCAGCTCGTCGATCACCTGCGGGAAGAGCGGGTTGCCACGGTCTCTTCGATCGAAGGTGATCCGAGTCGGCGGCTCGACGTAGCCCGATGCGAGCGTGCTGACCAGATCTACCACCGTGCGGATCGCCGCTTCCTCGTCCTTCTCCGCTCGGACTGCGATTTCGAGTCCCGAGGCGCCGGCAGCCTCGATGAGTCGATACCCAGAGAGGTCTTCTCCGCAGTAGTGCAGGCGGGACAGGATCTCTCGGAGCAGCGACTTCGGCAGTCCGTCGGCGCAGTCGATCCGCTTCCAACAAGTCGTTCGAGTTCGGCTCATGGCTTCGACTCGTCCGTTCCACTCTCTGCTGGATGTGCGTCGAAATTGCTCATCTGAAACGGCATCCCGCAGAACACAGTCGGGGTTGCGGGGAACACGACACTCTCGGCGGGAAGGTCTCGAAAAACCGGGCAGCCGAATCCGATTTCACAGTTCCGCCCGACCGCGACCGTGCCGAGTACGCCGGAGTACGGATACATGTGGACGTTGTCTCCGATGACGGGAGCTCCGTCCGATTCGCATGCGACCCTCGGCCCGATCGTCACCCCTTGGAAGAGGTACACCCCCGATCCGATCGTCACTCGTCGCCCGATCACGACCCCGTGGGGGTGTGGCAGAATGAGCCCGGGGGCGATCGAGGCGCTCTCGTGAATCGACGATCCGGAGATCAGCACCCCGATTCGCCGGCAGCTCGGGCCCGCTCCTGGAAGCCAGCGAAGTGCTCGGGCGACTCGATGGAGGAAGACGACGAGGAAGCCGCAGGTCAGAAAGCTCGCGAAGACCGTGGACACGGTGCAGCGGCCGCCGAAGCGGGTCGCGACATCGCCCCGGATGCTCCTCCAGAACCCCGCCTCTCTCGAAGCAGAGCAACCGGGAGAGGGCGCAGTTGCAACGCCTTCTGCTGCTTGGTTTGCGGGTGCAACGAGCTCGGCCGCCTGCACTCCCATCTCCAAGAGCGTCCCCTTCCCGGCCAGACCTGGCCTCATCCTCGATGTCGACCGGGCTGGGGGACCCCTTGAGTCAGAACTCGCGAGTATGGAGGCGGTCTTCGCCCGATCTTCGCACCAACCGTCGCGCCGTAGGTCTCGATGAGTGTCGCGTTCGCCGAAACGATTCGATCGGAACGCGGGATCCGCTCCTCCTTCACATCCGGCACAAGATGAACACGGGGGGAACCGGTCGGGCCGGTTCCCCCCAAGCTCGTCTCTTTCCTCGGTCGTCGTGCTACGGGGAGCAGAAGCCGGGGAGTTCGCAGTCGGCGATCGTGGTGATCCCGCAGTTGGGGAACGGCGCGCCCGGCTGGGTGCCCGCGGCGAACATGTAGTTCAGCAAGAAGATCGGGTCGGCCAGATGGATCAGCCCGTCGGCGTTCATGTCGTTCGCGGCGTAGCAAGTGATCCGGGTGGTCGGTCCACCCTGGAACAGGTCCGAGAGCAGCCAGACGACGTCGGTCATCAGGACCACACCGTCACCGTTGGCGTCGCCGCGTACGTATCCGCCGGAGAACTGCGGCTCCATCGGGATGAAACCATCGACGAGATTCGGCATGTCGCCGGTCCCGTCGGAGATGACCACCACGTTCGTCACCGGCGGGGATCCGACGCCGTCATCCCAGGTCAAGGGGACGTTCTGAGCGGTGTTCACTCCAGCGAACCCGGATGCGACGGTCGTGTAGTCGACCCGCAGGACCTCCTGGCTCGGGGCGAACCCCATCGTCAGGACGCTCGAGAGCGAGTAGACGACTGCGGAGGTCCAGCCGTTCGGCAGGACCGACGTCTGGATGAATTCGGGGCCGCCGATGATCGACAGGAGCGCGTCCCCCTGGTTGACCGCGAGCGCCGTGAGAGTGGCCGGATCGTGGGACATTCCCATCGAGAAGCCCTGAGTCGGGATCGCCGGGTCGTTGCCGGTCTGCGTGATCCGAATTCTTGCATTGATCGGCGTCGCGACCGGATTGCTCGGGACGAAATAACGGAAGGGGATCGGATCGACGCTGTACTCGAAGCTGGTCGGCGGCTCTCCCTCGATCGAAACGGTCATCCCCTGCTGCGTCGGGACGATCGAGTTGCCCCCGACCGCGAGCACGGTCCGAATCGCCGGGGATCCGAGCGTGTCACAGAACGTGAGCGCGGAGTCGACCGGCGGATCACCGACCGCAGGCGCAGCGAGCGCGGTGAAGTGCGCGATGCCGAGCTCGGCGTCGAGAGTTCCCGGCGTGAGGAACGCGCACGCCGCGAAGCAGATCACGACCCCGGAGGTGAAGCCACCGGGGTGCATCGTGTTGTCGATGAAGTCCGCCACCGCACCGTTGCGCGCGGTCAGGGTCGTCGAGCCGTTCGAGATCGAATCGAGACCGAGCGTGGTTTCGTCGTGGCAGACCCCGTAGGACCAACCGGCGACGTCCTGCCCGTTGTTGTCGAGCAACACCGAGATGTCGATGGGGTCCGCGTTCCCGACCAGGGGCGGGCCCGCGAGGTGCAGCGTGTAGTTGGGGTTGATGAGCGGCTCGGGTGGAATCGTCAGGGCGAGGTTCGTCTGGGTCGGAGTGATCGAGTTCTGTGCGACCGTGACGACCACCGCGATCGGCGGCGTGCTCAGCGTGCTGCAGAAGCTGACCGAGGTGCTGATCGCGGGGGCGGGCTCGATCGGGGCGGGGACCAGGTTCGTGTAGTCGGCGATGATCAGCTCGGCGTCCTGGGTCCCCGCAGCGAGGCTCGCACAGGAGGCGAAACAGATCACCACGCCAGAGGTGAACCCGTTCGCGAAGATGTTCAAGTTGTTGAAGTCCGGCGCACCGCCCTGCTTGATCGTCAACGTCGTTGCGCCGTTGGAGATCGTGCCGAGCGAGAGAACTGCTGGGTCGTGGCAGATCCCGAAGGACCAGCCGGCAATGTCGCTCCCGTTGTTATCGAGCTCGACGGCCGCGGTGAAAGTCTGCCCCGTAGTGAGGGTCGCGGGACCCAGGAGGGAGACCTGGTAATTCGGATCCTGCGCCGCCAGGGGCGCTGCCAGGATCGTGACGAGGATCAGGACGTACGTCCCGGGACGCAGAGAGAGCATGACTCACCCTTTCGACGCAGACACCTTGGTGAGACGGAAGAGAAGAACCCGGAGCGCCCATCTCGCCCTCGGGCGAGTCCCACAATGGGCTGGCCGGCGGCCGTACTGGCTGCGCGACCTCCGCGATTCGGTACAAACACCTCAGAGTGAAACGGTTGTTAACGATACCAATCTCACTGCCAGGAGTCAGCCCCCTTTCTGGAGGGAACCCCACAGATCGCCGATTGAGAGCTCTGGTCGCGGCGAAATGACTGAACTCTCCTGTCATTGAGCACTCTCTGCTCCGCTGCCGGTGACTCCTTCGCAGAGTGTTGAATATTATAACGAAGAATTCTGGGTCCACAGCCGCGGCGGGTTTGTAACTCCCATTCGGAGGGCCCCCCTTGCCTCACCGGAGAGGGAGGTGAGGATGCTCGGTCCGTCCATGGGAGAGGGGTCGTTTGACCACCTTGCGTCTCGTCACCATCGCAGTGGCTGCCGGAGCGCTCGCCGGGGGCGCGATCTCCCAAATTCTCGTCCCCCCACCCCCCGACCTCGCCGCGGAGCGTCTCGCGCGGGACCGCCTCTCCTCTGAGGTCGCGACTCTCTCGCGAGAGCTCAACTGGAGCCACCGGGAGCTCGCCGCGATCCGAGCCGAACTCGAACAATGGAAGTGGCGGCTGGAGAAGAGCCGTGATCCGATCGGCACAGACTCCGAGTCGGGGGAGCTCGCGTGGGCACTTTCCGCGCACGCGATGGGACCTTTGGGGGAGGACCCCCGTACCGCGCTCGAAGGAGCCTTCGCTCGCCTCGGATCGGGGGGCTTCCTCGCTGTCCAGGGCCCGCTCGGCTTCGAGATCGTCGATCGCATCCGGGCTCTCGGCGAGGACGGGACCTCCCTCCTGCTGGAGGAGCTCACCGAGGGGTCTGAGAAGAGGCGATTCGTGGCGACGGTGATCGCCGAGCGCCTCGCGAGCCCGCAGCTGATCGGCCCGCTCGCCACTGCTGCGCTCGAAGACGACGCCCCCCTCGTCCGGAGGATGGCCTCGCACGCCCTCGCGACCATGTCGCAGGAAGCGGCCGGCGACGCGCTCATCCGGATCCTCGATGGAGATTCACGCGACGACCGCGTACGACTGAACGCCTGGCTCGGACTCGCCGCGCTCCGTCGACCGGAAGCGCTCGAGCGATTCGGGGCGCTGCTCGACGGTGGGGGCGCGGAGATGACGGCAGATTTCATCCTCGACGCCTCCCTCCAGATCGACGACCCGTACTTGCATCCCGCCTTCCGTGAAGCCTACGACCATCCCCAGGTGACGAGCGGGCTGAGGATCGCGATCCTCCGCACCCTCGCTCAGGAAGATTCGGGTCAGTGGCGGGGGTTCATCCGCTCGGTCGCGGAGGATGCGGACTCGCCGGAATCGCTGCGCGAAGTCGCGCGGGGTTTGACCGAGTAGGACGAAAAGCTCGAAAGCACGTCGGGCTCTATTCGAATCGCGAGCGGACTCGATCCTTGAACGCCCGCGTACCGGCTTCCACCCCATCCTCCGAAATCAGCAGATCACCGCCGATCAGGAAGATCGTGTCCGCGCCGAAGTCCCCGACCAAAGAGTCGATCCGGTCGAAGCGCATCCCGCCCGCGGGCACCGGGAAACTCGGGCGCCATGACCCGCGCGATCGCCGGCATTGCGCCGCGAGTGCGAGGCATTCCTCCCGTGCCGCCGGGAATCTCCCCCCGTGATTGGCGAAGACCACCGCGTCCGCCCCGATCGCGCGGAACAGGACCCCGTGCAGGAACGACGGCGAGATGCCTCCCCCCGACGGGTGTGCGATCGCCCCGGTGAAGGAGGGGTGGGTCCAAACGATCCGATCGGTGCCGGCGAGGAGCGCGCGCGTCCCCTCGAGGCCGAGCAGCATCGGCGCGACGAGAACGCCCTCGATCCCCTCTGACGCGAGGAACTGCAGGCGCCGCTCCAACTCGGGGAGGGGGCCGAGCAAGAGCGCGAAGTAGAGGCAGCGCCCCCCCGAAATCTCGCTGCCGCGACGCACTGCATCCCGGACCCGCAGGACGCGCTCCCGATAGTCTTCGAAGCGCGCCTCGTTCAGGTTGTGGTCGTCCTTGAGGACCTCCCCCCCCCCGGCGGCGAACCCCTCCGCGATGGCGACCAGATCCTCGATCGGGGCCCCACGCGGCTTCAGCGCAGTGGAGATGATCGGTCTTCCCGGCACGCCGAGGCGGGAGCGGATCCCCTCGATCCCGAATCGGGGCCCGGGGAACTGCGAGAGAATGGAATCGGGGATCGACGCGTCGACGAGTTCGACCGACGGCAGCATCGACACATTGCCGGAGAGCGCGTTGAGCAGCTGGGGGAGTCCCCCCGCCGCGAGGGTCGGATCGATGGAGAGGCGGACCTCGTGGAGACCGGGAGCGATCTCCTCCAGCGACTCGAGTCGGGCGACGATGTCCTTCTCGATCGCGGGATAGCGCTCGAGGAGTCCCTCGGGAACTTCGACGGTCAACTCGATGGCCACCGCCCGCGCGAGTGCTTGCGCCTCCCCGGCAGCGACCCTCAGCCGGTAGAGAACCTCGATCCGACCCATCCGCACACCTTCCAGAGTGTTGCGCATTGAAGCACGCTCCTCCACCACCCGCCACCGGATCGGATGGAGGGAGTGGACCTCGGCGCCCGGACATGGGAGAACCGCGCGCAGGCGATCGAAAGGGGCACACCGATGGCGGTCCGCATCGGACTGATGGGATTCGGGCGGCTCGGCCGGAACATCTTTCGGGCGATCTACCCGCGCGACGATATCGAGATCGTCGCGCTCAACGAACTCGCCGACTCCCGCTCGATGGAGTACCTCCTGCGGTACGACAGCCTGCGGGGAACCTTCGATGAGCCGGTCCGGGTGATCGACGACTCCCTCTACGCGAAAGGGCGCCAGATCCCCGTCCTCCACCATCGTGAGCCGGGGGAGATCCCCTGGTTCGAATACGGGGCGGATGTGGTGATCGAGGCGACCGGGCGCTACCGGCGGCGGGGGGAACTCCAGCGCCACCTCGACCAGGGGGCGGACCGGGTGATCCTGACGACCCCCCCCGAGGACGAGCTCGACGCGATCCACATCCGCGGGGTCACGCCGGAGCCGCTCGACCGCCGTCACCGGATCATCAGCTGCGGTTCGAGCACCGCCAATTGCACTGCGATCCTGGTCAAGGTCCTGAACGACGCGTTCGGCGTGGTCGAGGGGAGCTTCACCTCGGTGCACGCCTACACGAACGAGCAGAGCCTCTCCGACGTCCCCGCCGCCGACCTGCGGAGCTCACGCGCGGCGATGGCGAACATCGTCCCGATGGCGAGCTGGACCCCGGAAGCGATCGCACGGATCTTCCCCCACCTCGAGGGGGCGTTCACCGGCGTGAAGCTGAACGTGCCGGTCCCGGGGGTGTCCTGTGTCGACCTGACGGTGGCGCTCTCCCGCTCGGTCGACGCGGTCGAGGTCAACGAGGTGTTCCACAGCGCCGCAGCGAGCAGCCTGCGCGACGTGCTCGACTTCACGGAACAGCCGATCGTCTCGAGCGACGTCGGAGACAATCCCATGAGCTGTGTCTTCGACTCCCTCGCGACCATGGTCGTCGGGGGTGATCTGGTGAAGGTACTCGGCTGGTATGCCCAGGGGGGCGGACTTGCCCACCGAATCGTCGAGGCCGCCGCTCAGCTCGGCCCACAAGGAACTCGCGGCGATCGGAGGCTGGGTTGAGGATCGCGATCAACGGATTCGGCAGGATCGGACGCAGCGTCTATCGGGTGCTCGCCGACCGCGAGGACCACGAGGTGGTCGCGGTGAACGACATCTCCCCGAGTGTGCCGCTGGCGTACCTGTTGAAGTTCGACTCGGTGATGGGGAAGTTCCCCGGCAAGGTCCTTCTCGAAGACGATGTTCTCCACGCCGGCCGGCACTCCCCCCGACTCCTCAAGCACCGTGACCCGGCTCAGCTCCCGTGGAATGACCTGGCAATCGACGTCGTGGTCGAGGCGACCGGTCGCTTCCGCACCCGCGCAGAGCTCACCGGACACCTCGACGCCGGGGCGAAGAGAGTAGTGCTCACGGTCCCCCCGAAGGACGAAATCGATGCGATGATCGTGCTCGGCGTGAACGATGACGCCCTGCGTCCCGAGCATCGACTCATCTCTTGCGCGAGCTGTACCACCAACTGTCTCGCGCCCCTGGTGAAGGTCCTCGACGACTCGTTCGGGTTGGCACGGGGAGTGATGACCACCGTGCATGCGTACACGAACGACCAAAGGCTCTCCGACTGGTACCACAAGGATCTGAGACGCTCGCGTGCCGCGGGGGAAAACACGATCCCGACGACGACCGGCGCGGCCCGGGCGGTCGGGAAGGTGCTCCCGAAGCTCGCTGGACGACTCGATGGCATGGCGATGCGCGTGCCGGTGATCGACGGCTCGATCGTCGACCTGGTCGCGCTGCTCGAGAGGGACGTCACGGTCGAGGCGGCCAACGAGGCGGTGCGTGCGGCGGCAGAGGGACCGATGAAGGGAATTCTCGAGTACTCGACGGACGCGGTAGTCTCGACGGACATCATCGGAGATCCGCACTCGTCGATCTACGACTCGCTCCTCACGTGCGCGGTCGGCAAGAGAACTCTGAAGTGCTTCGCGTGGTACGACAACGAGTGGGGCTACTCGAACCGGGTGGTCGATCTGATGGATCTGTTTTCTTAGGGGGACTGTTTCTTCGGGGGCTGGCTCCCAGCCCTCTCGCCGGCGCGGCGAAGCGGCGACGACTTCACCCCGAGGAGCGAGCCTCTGGCTCGATCGCTTCGCTTCGGCCGATGTGAAGAGCCGCTCACGGGTGTCCCCGGACTCTTCCTTTCGCTCCGAATCCCTCGATCGAGGGATCAAAAAGAGCCGCCCGCGGCCCGCGGGCGGCTCTTCACTTCGGTCGCTGAAAACGAGCCAGTAGCTACTCGCTCGTCAGGGTGAGCCGCAGACGCGGCGAGGGGCTTCGAGCAAGTCCCCTCACCTCGCTACAGATATGGCTCGACCTGCGACAGCAGCGCTTCCGCTTCCTTCTGAGCTTTCGTGCCCTCGAACTTCTTGCCCCGGGTGATCCCGACGAGCAAGCGGGCCGCGTCCTTCCACTTGCGATTTGCGACCAGCTCCTTGGCCGCACCGATGGCTTCCGCGCCCTCGATTTCGGCCTTGATACGCTTATCCTTGCGCCAGACGTCGTTCTTCTCGTCGGCGCGCGTGCCGATTTCGGTCCCCTTGAAGAGCGCGGTGAGCTGCTGGAGCTTCACCATCCCCTCGAGGTAGAAACCCGCCTTGGCGTACTCCTCGACCGCTTGGAGTTCCTCTTCGCCGTACTTGAGGACCTGCTCCAGGGCGGCTTTCGCGGCGTCCACCGCTTCGGAGTCGTCGCTCCCGGCGATGACCGTCTCGAGCTCGGAGATGCCTTTGCCGTACTTGCCGGCCTCGAGCTGTTTCCCCGCCTTCTTCAGCGCGGGAGACGCGAACTCGAAGGATGGACGCAAACGGACGTCCTTGAGGTGCTCCTCGATGATCCCCTCGTTGAGACCGGAGGGGTGGCCCTTCCAGACGATCTTCCCGTTCGGCGCGACCAACCATGCCGCCGGAATTCCATTGGTGGAGTAGCCGGATGCGCCACCACCGTAGGCGATCAGATACTCCAGCTTGTTCTTCTCGGTGTACGGCTTCGCGAGGCCTTCTGCTTCATCGGTGACCCCGATGATGACCAATCCCTTGGCACCGAACGAGCTGTTCAGCCGGTTCAGGTGCGGGATCTGGCCCTTACAAGGCCCTCACCACGTCGCCCACTTCTCGATGAGGACAAGCTTGCCCTCGAGTCGGTCCCAAGAGACCGGGCCCTTGTTGTTGAGCCAGCCGCCCGGAGTGAGTGCGGGGGCTTTGTCCCCCACCTCCGAGCCGGCATACGTCGGCGCCGCCGCTAGTGCCATGAGGGCGATAGCGAGCGGGGCCACGAACAGGCGTCGCTGCATGGGCGACCGTCCTTTCCCCCCCTGAGGGAGTGCAACGGGTCTCGACCGATCGTCTCGGTTCCTGAGCCACACGCTTCGTTTGCCACACAGGGCTTGCCCATCGGGAACCGGAGAAGGCTGAGAGTACGCAAGTTTTGTAGGCAGAGTTCCCGCCCCAGGCCGCACGACCCAGACCAGCCGTCTCCGCGGATCGCAATCTTCCGTACCTCGACTTCTTCTCGAGGCGGCCAGGATAGCCCTCGCCAGTGCGCGCTACCAGCCTCCTAGGGCTGATACGGCGGTCGAGGGTCCATGATGGCGGCCGAGCGGATTCCAAGGCTGGCCTTTCTCTCCGAAGTATCGGCACCTCGGCGTTCCAAACATCCCCAGGAGCCCCCTCGGGACCCGTGAATCAGCGGATCCTGTTCCGAACGCTGCCGCCGGGGGGATACGATAACGCCGGAGGGCAACTTCCCACCCGATGCCCGCTCGTCGCGACTGAATTGGAGAAACGACCGGATGTGCGTCATCCCGACGGTCCTTCGCCTCGCTCTGATCCCTGTCGTCCTCGGACTGGTGCCGGCTTCTCTCTCGAATGCCTGCCAGGTTGCAGGAGCGACTCCAACGGTGGGAGCCCAGGATCCGGACGACGATTTGGGCCCTCCCCCGATCCCGATCGTCCCCCAGCCGCAGGTCGTGGTCACCGAGCACGAGTTCCATTGGGATCGTGTGATTCAAGGGGCCGTGGTCTCCCACGCCTTCGAGATCCGGAACCCAGGAGACGCCCCGCTCCAGCTGCTCAAGGTCACTTCCAACTGCGGCTGCACCTCGAGTTTCTTCACGAAGGAGATCGCGCCGGGCGAGGCAGGGCGGGTCGAGCTTCAGATCGACACGATCCAGATCTCCGGGGGCTACCAACGAAAAACCGCAACGGTGTTCACCAACGACCCCGCCACTCCCCAATTGACCCTCTGGATGGTCGGTGACGTCGCCCCGCTCCTCCAATCACCCGACCCGATCCTAAAGGTCAGCGGCGTCTGCGAGGAATCCAAGGAGGGACACTTCCGATTCACCCCAGGAACCGACCAGATGACGACGGTCGTCGCAGCCCGGCTTCGCAGCGGGCTCCTCGAGGTCGTCGCGCTCCACCCCATCGAAGGGGGAGGCACGGAGGTCCATCTCCGGGCTGGGCCAGGGGAGTCTCCCGCCCTCTTGCGAGACGAGTTGCTCCTCTCGGTGAAGACTTCGGAGAATGAGCCGGCGGAGGTGTCCTATCCGGTCGTGATCGAACACCTCGATCGGATCCGGATCACGCCGGGGGGAAGTGTCGTGTTCTTCCGCAGGCAGACCGCCCACCTCGAGACCAATCCCGCTCGGGATGTCTCGAAGGAGATCCACCTGAGAGCAGTGCGGGAGGACCTTCCCTTCCACGTCACCGGGGTCCGGATGGAAGACTCTCCCGAGGGGCTCTTCCGAACCGAGGTGAGAGCCGTCGTTCCCGGACAGCACTACGTGGTCAGCGTCCGCGTTCTTCGGACCATGGCGAAGTCCCAGGAACAGGGACGACTCGTGATCGAGATCGATGATCCGATCCGGCCGACCCGAGAAAGAGAGGTATTCGCCCAGTTTCGGCTTCGGGATCCCGCAGGTTGATTCCGCGAAATCTCGGGCCGCGTTGATGATTTCAGACGTATTTCGATAAAATGGACCACTCCGTTTCTTGCGGAGGTACCCTTACGGAATCCGCGTCGGCTGGCAGCCACCGTTCAAAGCAGTGATACTGAGATCCCAGGGCGCGTCGGTCCGGACCGCCGCGGGCCGACCACGAGCGGTGTGGTTGGCACAGAAGTCGAGAAGAGGAAGTGAGATGCAACGAAACCACTGCGCCGGGCTGAGAATATTCGGGCTGAGAATATTCGGGTTGGGGGCGATCGCACTCGCCCTGGCGCTCTCCCCGACCGTCCGGGCACAGGACGACGGATTCGGCCCGCCGGCTCCGCCGATTCGGAAGGCGACGTCGGGAGCGCGGCTCGTGATCCCGGTGACCGAGTTCGACTGGGGCCAGGTGCTCCACGGGGATGTGGTAGAGCACGTCTACCCGATCCGGAACGAGGGCGATGAGGTCCTTCGGATCACCCAGGTCAAGCCTGGCTGAGGCTGTTCGGCCGCGCGCTGGACGCGCGAGGTCCTCCCTGGTGGGGAGGGCGAAATTGTCCTACACGTCGATACCGAGAAGCAGCAGGTCCCGAATTTCCGTCGCAACGCGACGATCTATTCCAACGACCGGGTCCAGCCCCAATCGCAGATCCTCATCGCCGGGAAGATCCAGTTCGTGGTCGAGATGACCCCCCCCCAGCTCCTCATCGCCGGCCTCGCCGGGACCGAGTTGAAGGGGACGATCACCCTCTCTCCCGGTACCGATCTCGACATCGAGGTCTCCGGAGGAAACCCACTCCGGAACCAGTGCTCGGTGTCCGGGATCGAAAGGGGTCCGGATGGCCGGAGCTTCATCGTCGAGATCACCGCTCCCGCGGCCGAAATCCCCGGAATGCTGCGCGATGTGGTCGAAGTCGACGTCGTGACCTCGGACGGGGTGACCCGCAAGACCCAGATCAACGTGACGATCGACCATCAGGACAAGATCCAAGTGGTCCCGAAGGGGAACATCGTATTCCAGCGCCAGGAGACCCTGCGGCTGAAGACGCCGGGGGCCGCTCCGGTCCGGCGGGACATCCAGATCTTCTCGAGCGCCCCCGATGTCCAGTTCAACGTCCTCGGGGTCGAGCTCCTCGACGTGGCCGAGGGAGTCTTCTCGAGCGAATTCAGGACAGTTCAAGCGGGGCAGCGCTACATCATCTCGATCTTCGTCAACGAGTTCCGGATCGAGCCGTCGCTCCGCGGACGGATCCAGATCACGACCGACGACCCGGAGATGCCGGTACGGGAGCTGCGCCTCTACGCACAATTCGGCGATGTCCCTCAGAAGCCAGCGGTGACCCCCGGCGTCCGCCCGGGGAACCCCGCAGCAATCCAGCAGGGAAATCTGACGAAGCCAGGCGAGAAAGAAGGGACCCCGAGGATCCTTCAGCAGCCCCCGCAGAAGCAGGCGAAGCCGGGATCGGGGTCGTAGGAGGCCCCGAGGAGCGCTGCTGAAATCAGGGGCGGCCCCTCGCAACGAAGGGTCGCCCCTTTCTTCGTTCACGAGGGGGAAAGGGTCGACCCTTCTTCGTTCTCGGCCCCGCCTTCCCAGCGCTCGGGGACAGCGCTCTCCCTCGACGGCTGGGCTCTCCCTCGACGGATGCCGCCTCGATCTGGGCCAGGGGCCGGCCCGTCGTCGGCGAACCGGCCCCTCAACCTAAGCACTGGCAACAACTTAAAGTTTTTCTTCGCGAGAGCCTTGTTCAGAAGGCAGCCTATGTACGGCAATCGCATTTGCGAGTGCCGTTTTTTCGTGCCCAAAACCGGTTCTCGAGCGATTCCCGAGCCCGTGCCCGCACTGGCGGACTCTATCTCTCGAGGTCCCTACCCTCGGCCACGTCTGGGTTCGAGGGGTCATCGCGCCTCCGGAACTTGCCCGCCTTGAGATTCCGCCCGTACTCGTTCAGGGAGCGGACCGCGAGGAACCCGAGCCCGATCACGATCGGGAGGTTCGACCAGAGCATCGCCCCGGTCCCGAGGTCCATGAAGGTCTCCATGTCCGCCGTGGTCTCGATGAACTCCGCCGCGTAGATCACGAGACCGAGGAAGACCAGCTTGTAGGGGAGGACCCCCTTCTCGCCGGTCAGGTAGACCATCCCCTGCTCGCCGTAGTAGCTCCACGAGATCATCGTCGAGAGCGCGAAGAGCCACGCCGCGAAGGTGACGAGCCACTTCCCGAGCCCGAGGAACTCCCGGTCGAATGCGTGTCCGGTCAGCTGCGCCCCCGCGAAGTCGTGGAAGACGCCCTTGTCCTTCAGGCTGAGCGAGGTGATCGGCCCCTCCCAGGCAGAGGAGTCGAGACTCAGCTCGTCCCACTCGAGCTCGAGGCGGGGAGGAGCGTCGGATCCATCGACCTGGACCGCCTTCACGCGACCGATCACCTGGACCAGGGACGTGCCCGTCGACTTGTTCTGGGAGCCGAGGACCTCCGCGATCAGGAAGAACTGATCCTGATTTCCCCAGCCATTCTCATCCCAGCGGGAGGCGGGGAGTGCGTCGACCCCACCGCTCGTCACCACCCGGTAGCTGACCCCTGGATCTTCGCGAAGCGCCGCAACCGACGCGTTGAATCCGGACTGGGCCTCGGCGGGAAGCTCCGCGAGAGTCTGATCCCCCCGCTTCAGTTCGATCGGACGGAACGACGCATCGAGGACCGCCTCGAGGGCTGCATCCCACCCATCGACCTCGACCTGCACGCGGTGGATCTGCTCGAACTCGATCTCGGCTGCGAAGGGGACCAGGTTGTTCTGGTCGTCGTGGATCGCTTCGCGGTTCCACGTGCCGGTCAGCAGGATCACCAGCGCAGTG
>JAQBGV010000226.1:0-23762 GCA_032128395.1 Planctomycetota bacterium
CGGATCAGCATGAGTCGGAGGGGAAACCCATACGACAAGGATCAGGCTTCATACTGCACCTCCTTCGGTCGGTACGGAGCAAGCTGAGGATGATGGCGGCGATCCTTCAGTCGCTTGCCGGGCTGAGCCTTGGGCAGTGGACCTGCCTGTGGTTCGAACAATAACTCGCCGCGATCATCAGCACGGGCCGCGCGAAGCAGCCCATGGGCTGCGAAGCGCTTGGCTGTGGTGAAGTGCACACCGATTTGGGCTGCAATCTCGGGGGCGGTGCGCCAGCCGCGGGCGCGCAGATGCTCTGCATAACTCTGAATGCCGTAAGCGCCACGAAGATGTTTGATCAGGAGACGGGTGAAGGGTTTCCCCTTCGGTGACCTCAGCCACCGAGCATTGAGGGTTCCGGCAATCTGGCCATCGGTCTGTTCTGTTGCCAGGGCTCGGACTTGTTCGACAGTCTCGGCCGGAGTGCGCACCAAGTCGGGTGCGCTGAGGGGCAGCGGTTGCTCCAGAGAAGAGGTGGCTCCTCCCTTCCACAGGATTTGGATCCGGATCATCTTTTCACGTGTCAAGGTGACATCTTCGATTAAGAGGCGAAGCATGCGCTTGCGATCCCGAGCCGAAGTGCGCGGATCGTTCCACACCCGCGGCAGGTCTTGCGCCAGAGCTTGGATGTATTGCCGGTTTTGATCGCTCAGGTGAGGACCCTGTGTCTTAACGGCTTGCCCATAGTCTTCTTCTGCTTGGGACAACAGCGCCAGCTTTTCATTCCACTGCCGCTCCAGTGTGTCGACCACCAGCCGGTTCTCGGGCCGCGCCAGCAAGAACTGACGCTGGGCCAGTTCAGCTTGTTCTCGGGCTCGTTGGACTTGAGCGCGACGCAGACGATCGATCTCTTCCTTTCGGGACCGCAGTTCCTCGAAGACTTCCAGTGCCACCTCCAAGGAGGCAGGGGTGTCGAGTTCATCGTAGAGGAACGTGGTGACGAACACCTGGTCCGGCGCGCCGAGGTCCGACTTCTCGGTGCTCGTCACGGAGACGACGTTTCCCGCCAGGTCGTACGCGGTGAGCACCTCGTTCCCCTGGGGGGTCGATCACCAGGGTCGGGCGGGACGCGGTGTCGTACATCGTCTCGACCTCGTGGACGTTGTCGTCGCGGACCCGCAGCAGCTGAGAATTCGGGGCGAAGACGAACTCGCGGCGCGAGATCCCATCGTCGAAGTTGGTCTGCGTCACCGGATCGAACCAGAGACGGTCCTCGCGGATTTTCCGGTCCATCGCATCGATCGTGGTGAGCGTCTCCGTGAGCCGGATGTTCAGCGCGCTGCCGACGACGTCGGTCCATTCGCCATCGACGCGGGCCGACACGACGTTTCCGTTCGGGTCGTACCCGGCGGTCCGCACGTTCCCCATCGGGTCGGTCTCGACGAGCGGACGGTCGAACGCGTCGAACTGGACCTCGGTCGTCCGGGGGGTTCCCTCCAGCCCCTCGACGGTGCGCACCCGATTGCCGTTCGGGTCGTAGTCGTACCGCGTGGTCGACGCGTCGGGCGATCCTTCTCCCCGCACCTCGTAAATGGGCCGGTCGCGCTCGTCGTAGGTGATCGAGAGCACGTTCGCCGGCTGGGCGCCGCTCGTCGCCGCGCCGTAGCGGGTGAGGGTCCGGTTGCGGTTCGCGTCGACCCCGAACTCGGTGACGACGCTCGTGAGCTCATCGACTTCGCGAGTCTCCGACGTCTGCTCGCCGAGGCTCTCGTAGGTGTAGGTCGTCGTGAAGTGTGAATTCGGTTGCACCGCGGTGGTGTGGTCGCGGTTCTCGACGTCGACCTGAACCAGGCGGTCGTTCGCGTCGTAGGAGTAGTCCTTCGCGTAACGGACCCCTCCCGGCGTGATCACGGGGGAGAGCTCGCGGACGACCTGTTCGAGCGAGTTGAAGGTGAAGAGGGTGTCGTGGCCGTTCGGGTCGATCACGCGGGTTCTGTTGCCGACCGCGTCGACCTCGTAGGTCGTGGTCAGGGGGAGGTTCTCGGCGTCGACGATCTCCAGCTCGACGTATCCCCGCGCGGGGCCGGTCGCGAAGTACACGGTCTCATCGCGGCGGCGGTGCCCGGTGCCGTCGTCGGGGTGGATGTGCGCGGTGAGTTCCCCGAGCGCGTCGACCTCGAAGTTCTCGACGATCCCCGGCAGCCGGTGCTCGATCTCGAGCAGACTCCCCTGCGCGTCGTAGGTGCGGGTGGTGTCGTTCCCGCGGGCGTCGGTGTGGACGGCGAGGAGTTGGAAGAGCGGCTCGTAGGTGAACAGCTCGACGAGCTCGCTCTGGTCGCCGACCGGGGTGTGGGTCCCCGGAAGCCGGCGGAGCTCTCGCAGGTTGCCCCGCGCGGCTCGCGCTGCGGCCGGGGCGAGATCGACCTCGTAGGAGCGTTGCGTGGTGTTCCCGTTCGGGTGGAAGACCTCGATCGGGAGCGAGTCGGCGTTCCAGCCGTAGCGGGTCTCGAAGAAGTCGGGGTCGTCGATGCGAAACTTCCCGCTCGGACGGTTGTCGACGTCGGTGGTCGGGAAGTCGGGGTCGGCTCTGCCGGTGAACTCCCGCACGATCACGGGGCGGTTGCCGGCGTCGAAGCAGTGCTCGCTGACGTTCCCGACCCGGTCGTTGACGATCGCCTGGACCACCGCGAACCGGTTCGAGACGGTCGGGGCGACGGTGACGGTGTGGACGTCGAGCAGATCGCCCGGGCCGCCCCACGCCTGGCGGACGAGGCGGTCGAAGAGAAGGTCCGTCGCCGTCGTCGTCGTCGCGTAGCTGTTCGAGAGGATCCCGACCCCGGACGGGTCGCTGATGGTGAGCAGGTTGTGGTCGAGAGCCGACCCCCCGAATCCGGTGGAGTAGGTGTAGGTCGTTGTTTTCCCGAGGGGGAAGTCGTTGCCGTTCGGGGTGCCGGTCACGGCCGGAGTGGTGATCAACTTCAGATCGCCGATGCCACCGCCGGGCTCGAGGCCATCGTAGTGGGAATAGGTGACGGTGCGGCCGGTGAAGTCGGTGACCGAGACGAGGTGTCCGGCGACGTCGTAGGCGATGTCGATCTCGCGATCGAGAGTATCGACGACTTGGATGAGACGCCCCGCCCCGTCGTAGACCATGTCGAGAGAGTTGCCGTACCGATCCGCGATGCTCCGGATCTTGCCCGCGGTCGAGCCCGCGCCGAGCGGATCGAAACTCCACGTGCCGCCGTGCGCGAACGTCAGGAGGAACGTGCCGTCCGGGAGGAACCGGCCACTTCGGAAGAACTGATCGCCGTCGAAGGTGCCATCGGCTCGCGGCTCGAGAATGTCGATCCGTCCCCCCCCATCGTGCAGCCGGAGAATCGGCCCGATCGGCTCGATGGAGATGTTGTAGGAGAAATCCCACTGCGGGCCGAGGGCGCTGCCGATGTCGATCCGCGAGCGATACCGCCGCGTCCAGATGAAGTCGGGGCCGCGCCCCGTGATCGCGAGATCGACCGCTTCGAGGGTGAACTCTCCTGAGAAGAGATGCGTCGAGTGGAGCGAATTCCCCGGGTGCTCGGGGTCCTTGCACGCGGGGCAGGCGCTCGTCCGGCACGGATGGGCGGGGGACTGCACCGGCGGCTCGAGGAGAGGATCGGGGAGCACCGCCGCGAGCACGCTGACCGAGAAGCTTTGCTCGACCGACCCCGGGACGCCCCGATCGTCGGTGACGCGCACCGTGAACGGGTGCGACCCGAGCTGCCCGGCGGCGGGGGTCCAGGTGATCCGCCCGGTTGCGGCCTCGATCGCTGCGCCCGCGGGCGAGGCGACGAGTTCGTAGGCGAGCGTGTCCCCCGGATCGTCCGCGACCACCGGGTAGAGATACAGGTAGCCGACCATCGCTTCCGACGGCGGAGCGGAGGTGATCGCCGGAGGTTGGTTGCTCTCGGGGCAACCGGAGAAGGGCCCGGTGCAGCCGAGCGTATCCGCGGTCGGGTCCGCGCCGCACGTCGGGTACGGCGCGAGGGGGGGTGGCCCGCCCGCGAACTGCGCCGCGAGCATGAAGATCGGGTCGGCGATGGTGAGTGCGCCGTCGTCGTTGGCATCGCACGCGTCGGCGCACGGTCCGGGAGCCTCGCCGCCGAAGAGCTCGAGGAGCAGGCGGACCGGGTCACTGATGTCGAGGGAAAGGTCGCCGTTGCAGTCGCCGCGGATGAGGGTCCACTCTCCGCGGGCCGTCCCGGTCAGCGAGAGGAAGACGCAGGTGAGAACGATCCGAACCAGCGGGGTCTTGCGACGGCTCATGGTGGCCTCCGATCGGGGATCTGGGCGGGAGAATCGTCCCGCCTCCTCGATGAGCCGGATTCGGGAGGCCGACAGGACATCGGTGTTCAGAAATTCATAACCTCTGCGAATATCCGAGGTTATTCGCGCGTCCGCAGCGCCCGCGCGGCCCGGTCGAGGCTGGCCCGGACCGCGCTCGCGTCGAGTTCGCTCCGCCTGCGATCGAGGGCAGTGATGATCGCACCGCGCTCGGGGAGCTTCAGCGCGACGAAGAGCAGGTTGTCGACCACCCCCCCGCGCTCCACTCCATCCCCCTCGATCGCAGCGATGAGGAGCGCGACCGCGCGCTGGGGGTCGAGGAGATCGGGCTCCGAGGTGAACGCCTCGTCGCAGCGGCGGCAGGTCCCCCGATCCGCCCCGGCGTGAAGATTCGCGAGGCAGATCTGCGCGTACGCTTCTTTCGGTCGCAGTCCGATCGCGGCTCGGTACGCCTCGGCCGCCTCGCGGATGCGGTGCAGAGAGTCGAGCGTGAGCGCGCACTGCAGTTGCACCTCGAAGTCGGAGGGGTCCTCGCCGAGGAGCACTTCGAACGCGCGGAACGCGCTCTCGTGGTCGCCGTGCCGGGCGGAGAGGATCGCGCGGAGGCGCCTGACCCCGCGAGACGATGAGCCCGTGATTCCCTCGAGGCGCTCGAGCGAGTCCTCGGCGGTCTCGAGCTCTCCCGCAGCGATCTGCATCCCGATGTGACGGACGATCCCATGGTGGGCTTCCGGTGCTCCGACCGGCTCGCCAGCCACGAATCGACGAAGGTCCCCGGCGAGCCTGGCGGCACTCGGGTAGCGGTCTTCGGGGTCGAGCGCGAGCGCGTGGACGAGAATGCGCTCGAGCGCTTCGGGCAGACCCGAATCGACCTCGCGCGGGAGCGGCGCCGCGCTCGCTTCGATCGCGCGCTCGAGTTCCGCCCGGCTCTCCTGGTCATACGCGGGGCGGCCGAGGAGGAGCTCGTAGCCGATCTGACCGAGGCCGTAGACGTCGGTGCGAGCGGTGGGGGACTCGCCGCGAATCTGCTCCGGAGCCATGTAGCGGGGCGTGCCGGGCTCGGCTCCGGTCGACGTGAGGCTCGGCAACTCGTCCGCGTGAACCAGGCCGAAGTCGAGGAGCACCGGAGCCCCGTCGGCTCTGAGCATCACGTTCTGTGGCTTCAAGTCGCGGTGCACGATCCCGAGCTCGTGCGCGGCGTGCACCGCCTCCGCGAGAGCAGCGATGAGCTCCGCTGCATCGGTGGGGGAGACCCGACCCGCCAGTTCACCGAGGGCTCGCGGAAGGAGCTCCATGGTGAACCAGGGGATACCGTCCTGCTCTCCGGCGTCATCGATCGCGACGATGTTCGGATGCGACAACCGCGCCAGGATCGCCGTCTCTCGACGAAATCGCTCGAGTGCACGCTCACCGCCGAACGGCGCGAGGGGGAGCGCCTTCAGCGCCCGCCGCTGTGCGTGATCGCGGACCTCGAACACGATTCCCATCCCGCCTCGACCGATCTGGCGGACGACCTCCCAGGTGCCGAAACGCGGAGGGAGCGCCGGCCCCGCGGCTGGCAACAGCGAGAGCACCTGGAGCGCCCCCTCGAGGGCGGGAAGGAGCCGATCGGCGACGTCGGGGTGATCCGCCGCGAAGCGTGCGGCGGTCAGGTCGCGGTCGCGACCGCGCGCCTCGAGGAACTCGGCGATGAGCGGTTCGATCTGGTCGGCCACGGTTCCCTCTCGCTGGGCCCGACCATCGTCGGGATTCCGACCGCGGCGGCAAGGGGTGGGAGGCCCGACCCGCCAATCGAGAGGGACAATCCTCTCCTCTATCTCTCTCGCCACTCCGATTGCGACGGGTACGATCCCCCCATGCACGACGACTTTCCCAGTGCGGACCCCTCCCTCTCCCGCGAGCTCGTCACGCGGATCCAGGGGGGGGACGAGAGCGCCTGGGAGGAGCTGTACCTCAGGTATCGAGATCCGCTGATCTTCGCGATCCGCTGCCGCCTCGGTGCGCGCCTGCGGACCCGGCTCGACTCCGAGGACATCCTCCACAGCGTCTTCCGCGAAGCGCTCTCCGATCTGCACCGTTTCGAGCCACGCGCGGAACACGCGCTCCACCGCTACCTCCACGTCTGCGTCCTGAACAAGATCCGGAAGAAGGCGGAGTTCTTCGGAGCGAAGAAGCGCGCCGGCGCGGTGCCGCTCTCCGACTCGATCCTCGCGCGCGTACCGGGATCGGGGGACGGCCTCCCGGAGTACCAGGACCACGAGCGGTATCTCCGTCTCGAGACTGCGGTCGCCACACTCCCGAAGAACCTGCGCGAGGTGCTCCTCTTGCGCACCGTCGACGGCCTCGACAACCAGGGGGCGGCCCGCGAGATCGGAAAGACGCCAGAGGCGACCTCGAAACTCTTCAACCGAGCGATCGCGCGGCTGGCGGTGCAGTTGGGTCCGTGACGCTTTCGATCGATGGTGTGGCGACCGGAGCTTTCGGCTGCGTGCGACGCCTGACCGAGATTTGCACCTCTCCTCGCGACGACGAGGCGATCCGGCGAGAGCTCGAGTCACGGCGAGAGTGGGAGGGCCTCGACCGCGTCGAGCAGACGCTCGGCTGCGTCGGTGGAGTCGGCCCCGATGTAGAGGTACGCCTCGGTGAGGTCCTTCACCGCGAGGCGGTGCCAGATCACCTTCCCTGCCATGCGGCCCGCTCTACTGGGCCTTCCGGCGCTTGGTGAGCTGCTTCCGCAACGTGCTTCGGAGTTCCTGCCAGTCGTCGGAGGTCATCTCCCGCGAAGGCGAGTCGAGCCCCTCGAGGATCTTGCGCTCGAGTTCCTCCTGCTCGCGGGCCCTCTGGTCCGCATGGATGAGCCTCCGGACGTACTCGCTCGGCGTGCTGCATCCCGATGCGGTCGCCTGGGCCTTCACGTAGGCCTTCTGGGTGGCCGGGAGGGACACCGTCATGCTGGTCAGATCGTTGTCGCCGCTCATGGTAGAAGTACGGCCTATCTGTGAGAAACTGTCAATATCTAACAGAATCGGCAAGGCCGCCGGAGAACTTGAGCACGGGGGAGAGAAGCCGCCAGGGGGCGCCGTGGACGGCGACGCCGCGCCTTCAGGCGGCTCATCGTCGGGCGGGTACCGGCGGAGCAAGAACGCGACGGTGCTGAATGCCTACATCAACAAGCGTCCTGCTGAGCAGATCGCCGTCACGGTGGTGGGTCGATTCGACGGGCTCTCGAGCATCGTTCCCGGGCACCCCGCCCTGGCGGCGCTCCACCAGCAGCTCGAGGCCGGGATGCGGATGGAAGCGCTCTCCAACCAGCTCTCCCCGGAGGAGGAAGACGAGCATCGGCTCGACACGGTAGGTGGTGCTTGCAACCCCCGCCGTGAGGAGTACCTTGGCGTACGGGGGGGAGGACGGACGGGGGGCGGAAAGGAGTGAAATCGATGGGGATTTCATCCGGTCGGGCGACTCGGGGACGGGAGATCGGGGTGCGGGGAATTGGGGTGCGGGGAATCGGGGTGCGGGGGATCGGGGCGGGAGCGGGTGTGCTCCTTGTGCTCGGTCTCGCGGGCGCGCCGCTCGCGGCGCAGGGGACGGGCGGCACGGTCCCTTACTTCGGGCAGACGATCTGCGGCGAGGAGTTCGTCTTCTGCCTCGACCGCTCGGCGAGCATGGCGTGGAACGGCACGATCGCGCTGATGGTAGCCGAGACCGGAAACGCGATCTCGGCGCTCGACCCGACGCAGAACTTCTCGATCGTCGCGTTCTCGAGCGCGACCAGCGTCTTCTCGACGACGATGCTGCCGGCGGGTCCCGCGAACGTCGCCGCGGCGCTCCAGTGGCTCGCGGGACTTTCTGCCTCCGGCGACACCTGCGTGGCGGATGGAGTGATCCAGTCGCTCGCGATCCTCGACTCCGGCAGCGGGGACGGTGCGGTGGTCCTCGTCGGCGATGGGGTGCCGTCCTGCGGTGGGACGAGCAATCCCTCCGCGGAGCTTGCCGCCATCACCGCGGCGAATGTCGCGCTCGACCCGATCCTCTCGATCTACCTCGCGACCGACAGCTCCGGGATCACGTTCTACCAGCAGGTCACCGCCCAGAACCCCGGGACCGGAGTCGGCTGCGCCGCCACTTTCCGCCGCGGGGATGCGAACGGCGATGACGCCGTGGATCTCGCCGACGCGATCCGGATCCTCGATATCTCCTTCGGGAGCTCGACCGCGCCGATCTGCGAGGACGCCGCGGACGTGAACGACGATGGGGTCTTCCAGGGGATCCCGGACGCGATCTCGCTCCTCGGTGTGCTCTTCGGCGGCGCGATGCTCCCCGCGCCGACCCCCGGCTGCGGCCCCGACCCGACCGCGGACGTGCTGACTTGCGCAGTCCAGGGGAGCTGCCCGTAGCGGGGCACGCCGAGACCACAGAGGAACCAGAATCGGCCTCGCTCACTGCTCGTCCGGGGAGCCCGCCGGGGAGAGAGCGAGGCCGACGGCGCGAGCGAGTCGCTCCGCCTCGTCGCGGTCGTCGTCGGGCGAGCTCCGCTCTCGCCAAGATCGAGCGTGGGTTCGCCCCCGACATCGAGGATGTCCGTGCCATGTTCGACCGGGGACTCCTCGAGAGGTCACGGCTATAAGCCCACCGTATTCATGAGCGATTCGACATCGATGCGCGAGATCCGCATCACGTGATGCATAATGCATATGTCTAGATCGTGGCGAGCGTTGGGCAGTCCGCCCCCTTTCCCCCGCGACCGTGCGTCGCGATGGACACGAGTGTCTACTTGTTGAAGTGTCACGAAGTGTCGTGCAGCTCGACACTCCGAAGTCGCCGGAGACCGCGCCAGAAGGCCGTCCACATTTTCGCTGCCGAGCGATCGAGTGCCACAATGATGCGACGCCCGGAGATGATGAACCGAGCGGCCACCTCGAGAAGCAGGACTCGGAGGGTGCTGAGGCGCAGGCCAATTCGTTGATCAGGTGCGATCTGCGAGGCGAGCACTCTGCGGGCTGCGTTGAGTAGGTTGTACGCGTGCGCGTACAGAAGGAGAGTCGCTTCGTTGGCTCGCACTGCTGCATCCAGGCCGATGCGCCCGGTGCCCCTGCGGCGGGGAGTCTGGCCGTGGATGTGCTGCTTCGGTCTGAGTGTGGAGGAGAGGGTGGGGTCGAGGCCCGCAAGCTCGCCGAGGTGGGCCTCCATGGTGCCGCGGTCTCGATAGAACTCGAGAATCTGCTCGCCGGAACGCAAGTACGGGGGCCAGCTGGTGACGAGAGCGAACCAGTGGAGGAAGAGTTCGTCGGGGCGCTCGAGTACGACGATGATGACTCGGCGAGGACACGACCAGGAATCCGCCTGGTAGGAGACGTTGTGCGTCCAACTGCGAGGGACGTCGGGCCTGCGACCCGGGGGCCTGAACAGGAACGGCTGGGCAAGTTTGCTGAGCACCTTGTTCTTCTTGAGGCGGAAGACGTAGTCGACGTGTCGCTTCTCGAGCGCGCCGCACAGGGTCTCCTCGGGGAATCCCGCATCTCCACGGACGGCCGCGACGTGCGCGATCTCGTCGATGCGATCGAGAACCGCGGTGATCTGCTCCGTGGCGCCGTCAGCGGTGTGCACATTGCCGGGCCTGAGAACGAGGTCGAGAAACTGCGAAGTTTCGGAGAGGAAGATCGCGAGTGGGTGGAAGCAACGGTAGCCGTAATGTCCGTTGTACTCGGAGCCGGGTTGATGCCCATGCACCTCGAGAGGAAAGGAGTCTAACTCGAGGGTGGCACGTTCGAGTTTCGCTCGACCGGGCTCCGCGGCAAGGAGGCGACGAGCGCTGTCGAACAAGGCAGCCTGCAGGATCTGCAAGTTGGCGGGGACTGAGAGGATGTTGAGCAGTCGGGACTGCGAAGGTTGCGATGGAAGTCCATCCGGACCGACCGCGAGTTCGGAGTTGAGGGGGGAGAGCCCCCGTCGTTCGGAGACGGCGAGTCGGCAGGCAGGATCGTCGCGGAGGAGGTCCGCATCGATCTGATGGTGATGCCCGCAAGCAATGAGGTAGAGGCGTGTCCGCAGGAGTTCCACCAATGGATGGAGGATGCGCAAGGGACTGCGGGGATCGAAGAGGTCGGATGCGAAGGAGGAGGTGAGACCGAGGCGTTCGTCGATCTCACGGAGCGCGAGCACCCCGGCATTTGCGGAGAGGCGCTCGGAACGACCTTCGACGGAGAGCGACCCGTTGAACGTACAGCGAATCCTGGTAGGCTGAATCCCGGCCATTGTGGCCCCCCTCGCGTTGGTATTAGTAATTGCATACGCAATACGCAATCGCGAGGGTTTTGTTTGAATAAGCGCGACGAAAAGTCGCAATCTTGAACTCACCCCGAGGGGGTGAGAATTGGCGGCGGTCAAACAACGCAGAGAGCACTCTTGCGCGAGGTGCGAACCGAATCGCGACGATTGCGAAATCTCGCTCATGAATTAGGTGGGATAAGAGTTGTTCGAGGCGATTGAGCCAGACCTGCCCCGATATCCCTCCATCGAACTCAGTCCTCCAGGGACTCGAAGAGCACCCACTTGGGGTCGTGCTCCACGGTGCACGAGACTTCGTAGGGAAAGAGCTCGGACGCCAGCGACTCGACGGTGTTGGTGACCCGAGTCGGTTCGCTGGTGTAGAAGACGAACTCGCGGCGCCCTGCCGTGGTGACCACGACCGCGAGCACGGTCGTCTCCTGATCCTCGACGCGTTCGCAGAGGGCATCCTCGACTCGGTTCAATGCGGCCATCTCGAAGCCCTCCGGCAGTCCATCGTCTCGAGGGCTCCGCAGGGGAACGATGACATCCACGCGGTGCTGCAGCGCGGGGCTTCCCTTTACGGGGAGGAGGCCCTGGTTCACACGGGCGAAGAGGATACGGCCCTCGTTCTCGCCCTGTACGACCGACCAGGGGCCCGCCGGGAGAGCACCGGGTGCCGGGGTGATCGTGATGGTCTTCGGTGGTTGCTCGCTCGTGAAATGGCCGTATGTCAGTCCCGCAACGAGCGCTGCGAGCGGGATGAGGAACCGAACGCTGAGCCTGGCCGTCCAACGCGCCTGATATTTGTGACTGTGGACGCTCTGGGGCGTGAAATCCTGCCAGGTGCGAAGGGAGTCGATGCGAGGAAGGAATTCGTCGGAGGGCGGTTCATATTCGTAGACCTCGAGGCCCGTGATGGAGTGCTCTGTCCCCCAAAGGATCAGGCCGCAATCGAGGCCCCTGCTCGTCTTTCCCTGTGCCTCAGCGATGGGTGCGTGCGGCCACTGTTGTCCCACGGGAACGAAGTCGACGCTGGCGCATCCGCAGCCGCAGCGGCTGACGACACGCAGACCCGAGACACTGGCGAGCAGGAGGTGGAGCGGTCGTTCATCGCACCCGTTCTCGAGGAGCCAACGAACCGTCGCCGCCTCTTCGTCGGAGATCGGGCGGTCTAGGTCGATGGTGTGTGGCGCGTTCTTCACTCGGACGTCTCCAGTTGGTGACTGGCTCGGCACAGCGGTGCCGGTCCCATCTTCGGCTGGAAAGGGATCGGCTTCCACTGGAACCTCGAACCCGCGGTGTCGGGTCGCTGCGACGATCTGTGGCTCCTGGTACATTGGCCTCATGGAACCACCCATGCTTCCCGGCGAAGAACTCATCGAGCAAGGTGTTGCCGATCTCCGAGCGGGGATCGTCACGATCTGCGCACTTCTGGTGTCGCAGGCTCCGGAGGCGTTGGGGGCGGTGGGGGTCGCGGTCACAGGCGTCTTGGACGACCCGGAAATGAGACTCTACCGGACGCTGGAGCTCGAATTCGGCGACGGTGCCCACTCGAAGTACAACGCATACCGTCGTCAGTTGGCGAGCTATCTGAGAGCCGCTCGATGCGTCCACCGGTAGACCGAACTCGGGTCGAGGCGTTCATGCGGGAGCTCGGACGCGAGTGTCGGGTCCCCGCGCGTGTCTATCTCGTCGGAGGCGCGACCGCGGTCCTCCACGGATGGCGGGACACCACTGCAGACGTGAATGTCCGCTGTGTCAGCGAAGTGGATCTCGGTCCCCTGCTCTCCCGATTGAAGGACCAGCTCAACATCAACGTCGAACTCGCATCCCCGGACCAGTTCATCCCTCCGCTGCCCGGCTGGGCGGAGAGAAGTCCGTTCGTCACTCGGGAGGGATCGATCGACTTCTTCCACTACGATCTTTACTCGCAGGCTCTCGCCAAGATCGAGCGAGGTTTCACCCGCGACACTGCCGACGTCGATGCGATGCTCGACCAGGGGCTCATCGAACGACCTCGCCTCCTCGAGTTGTTCGAGGCGATCCAGGCGGACCTGCCGTGCTATCCCGCTCTCGATCCAAAGAGCTTCGAGCGGGCCGTTCGCGAGCTGGTCGGGTAGATCTCGGAGTGGTCAGGGGGCTGGCTCCCAGCCCCCTCTCGCTCGCGGCAGAGCCGCTCGCGATTCACCCCAACGAGGCGAGCTCTGCTCGCTGGGCTCGCGGATGTTCTCGGGACTGGCGTGCCTGTGGCGAGCCAGTCCCCAGCTTCAACTCCCGCGCTGCGCCACCAAGAACCCCACTAGGTTCGCCGCTGCGAAGCTCGCGCCCTGCAGGTTACGGTCGCGGGAGAGACCCGGAAGGTCACGCGGATAGGGGGACGCGTACCAGCTGCCATCCCGCTTCTCCGGGCGTTCGCGGGGAAGCGCGGCGTCCACCAGCACCCCGACCGCGCCCGGGAGCGACCCGGGATAACTCGGCAATGCATCCCTGAGGAGCGGCGACACCACCGCGATCCCCCGCTCGTTCGCTCGCGCGAGGCGCTCTTCGAACGCGCCCTTCGCCCCCGGATCGCGCACCCCCAGCGGGAGGAGCACCCACCCCGGTGCCGGTTCCAACTCGAGTGCATGGTCGAGGGCGGCGAGGAGGCGGGGGAGCGGGCAATTCGGCTCTTCGTCGAAGACCTTCAGGGAGACGAGCCGAGCCGTGGGGGCGATGTCGAGGAGCGCGGCGGCCGCGCAGGTACCGTGGCCCAGGCGATCGCGGTGTTCGGCGGGATCATCGGTCGGGCCCTCGTCGGTGAACACACGACCGAGGGTGACCGAACACTCCCTCACGTGCGGGTGGTCGATGGCGACTCCGCTGTCGATCAGAACCACTCGGGCGACCTCGCTCATTCGCGGACGACGACGATCTGCCCGTCGGTTTCTCCGCCCATCTCGATCGTCTTCACATAGGAGTGGTCGCTTCCGTGCACGACCAGTTCGTGCCCGCGGCCGGTGAGGTAGAGCTTCTCACCGTCCGGCGAGATCGCCGCGAGGTTCAGACCGTTGCGGGTCGCGACTCGCGTCTCGCGGAGCTTCTTGCCGTCGGTCATGTCGTAGGTGACGAAGGTGGTGATCGGATCATCACCGTCGGACTGCTGTCCTCGATCGCGACCGCCCTTCGTGCCGAACCCGCGGGTGCGGTCCTCGGTGAGGAGGAAGCGCCAAACCCGCGGGCTCGCACCCCACTCCGTCAGCTTCGCGACCTTTCGTCCATCGACGTCGATGTCGACCAGTCCGTACAGCGTGCGGTTCTCCCGCACCGGATCGCGCATCGAGTAGACGAAACGGTACGCAGCTGGGTTCTGTCGGTCGAAGAAGTCGTCGCCCTGGATCGAGATCGGGCCGAGGCCGGTGTAGAGCGGCGTCTGGAGGTCGATCTTCCCCTCTTCCTCGAGGGTCTTCGGATCGAGGATGGTGATGCCGTCGCGGAACACGTGCCATTTCGCTCCGTCTGGGCTGATCCGCGCCCCGCGACGGATCGCGCGCGGGAGCTCCTTCATCCGCTTCTCGATCTTCTTCTCGGCGATGTTGTAGAGCAGCCACTGCGGCTCCTGGATGAGGTAGCGGTCGGGCTTCGACTCGACACGGTCGATCTTGACGTACCACTTCTCGCCGCCGGGGATCTCCATGATCTCGTCGATGCGATGGATCCAGCCAGTCTCGGCGAAATCGTGCTCCTCGATGGTCTCGAACTCGGCGAGACTCACCACTTCGATCTTCGTGCGCTGCCCCGTGATCATCAGGAACTTCGACCGGTCGTGGGTCAGCGTGAGCCCGTGGCAGACGCCGTGACGAGTCGAAAGGGTCTTCGCGACGGTGTCGGTCGCCGGATCGAACTTCACGAGTTTGTCGGGCCACATGCGGATGTAGAACCACGCCTTTCCCGCGGCGTTGTCCTGGGCACCGAGTGGTAGAAGGAGCGCCGCGAGGGCGAACAGCGACCGGAGTGGAGTTCGAAATCGGCTCATCAAGGGAACACCAGATCGATCGACGACCAGTCGTGCACCGGAGCGCCGCACGACTTCGTCCAGTTCGGGAAGTTCGTCAGTGCGTCCGGGACCTGCACGGGCCAATAGCAGCTGTGGTAGCAGTCGTAGAGGTCGCGCTCGATCGGGGTGCACAGGCCGTAGGTTCCGGCGCCGCCGTCGACCTCCCAGCCGGGATCGAGCTGCGTCGAGCAGCCGAACGGGATATCGGCAAGGGTGCGCGCACCGTCCGGAGCACCGGCGCGATCGAGGCTCGCCGCGATCCACTTCGCTTTTCGATTCAGAGGGAACAGGTGCTTCATCGCTTCAGCGCGCTCCTCTCGGACTGTTGCTCGGGGGAAGGCGCGACCCCTTCCTCGTACCGGTCGAAGTAGGTCGGGTTCTCCCGGACGATGCGCGCGTAGCTGCGCAAGCCTAGGTCGGTCCACGCGCGCACCCACTCGCAGTAGTGCAAGTTCGGCTGCGAGGCGTCGCCGTACCGGATGTACGCTTCGTGGTAGCACCCTCCCGAACAGTGGGGGCGCGCGAAGCAGTCGTGACAGGCGATCTTCTGCGAAATGTGTCCGCGGGCGAGGAAATCGGATCGCTTGGTTTCGTCGATCCCCTCCCGGATGCTCCCGACCTCGTGGGCGCCCGATTCGACGAAGCGATGGCAGAGTCCGAGGTCGCCCTCGGTGCTCACGCCGAGGAGACCGAGACCCGCTCCACAGGGGTGCGCCTTGTCGGTGCCGCGGTGGAGTTCGATGAGCAAGTCGTGGAGGTTCGAGAACGCGTGACGGCGCCCCGCGATGGCGGTGACGACGTAGTCCTCGGCGAGAGCCGTGAACTCTGCGATCACGGTGCCGAGGTGCCCGTCGTCGAGCGCGTAGTCCCGATCGGCCGCGCTCGTCACCGGGGCGAACCCCACCGCGTCGAAGCCGAGTTCCTCGGTCAGGTGGTGGAAGGTCTCGCGGACCGGGGCCATGCCGCGGGTCAGCGTCACGCGGGCACCGATCGGTCGGCCGCCCCCCTCGCGATTGCGCGCGAGCAGTTTCTCGATGCGCGGCGCGATCCGATCGTAGCTCCCGGTTCCGCCCTTGAAGGTGCGATGGCGGTCTTGATCGGTGCGGTTGCCGTCGATCGAGACATTGATCCCGAACTTGTGGCGCACCAGGAACTCGATCACCTCGTCGGTGAGCAGGGTCGCATTGGTGGTCAGCGAGAACGAGACGCGCCGTCCGCTCTCTTCCGCCCGCGCGAGTGCATGTTCGGTCGCCGCGCGCACCGCGGGGAAATTGAGCAGCGTCTCTCCGCCGAAGAAAGTGATCGTCACCTCGCCGCGGCCAGCGGAGCGCGCGAACAGGAAGTCGACGCTCTCGATCGCCGTCTCCTCGGACATTCGCGGGGCGCGCACACGCCCGTCCTTCAACGGTTCGGCGATCTTGTCCTCGCCGTATTCGTAGCAGTAGGTGCAGGCGAGGTTGCACTTGTTGGTGACGTTGAGCACGAGGGTCTGGAGAGGGAACGGCATCGGCGGCAAGGTTGGTGCGCGAGGGGGTTCCTGACCGACGGGAACGAGGAGACCCATGGCGACGAGGCCCTCGAACGCCTCGCGCCTGGGACCGGCGGTGGGTCCGCCTCCGAGCATCGCCTCCCACGTTGCGAGCTCGGTGCCTCCCGGCACCCCGAAATGTTCGAGGATCTCCCGCGAGACATCATCGAGACGAAGGATCGCGGCCGAGCGCGCGGCGTACACGTACGGCTCGCCCTCGATCTCGAAGCGGCGCTGCACCGGAGTTTCATAGCAAAGACTCATCGCAGTCACCCACTCACCGCCGGTCCCATTCATAACGGTCCCAATCGACGTAGATCGGGACAGTCACCAACAAGTGCGCGCGAGCCCGGAACTCTCGCGCCACCGGGGGGCCGAGGATTTCCTCCGGCTCCCGGGGCGCGTCCCCGCCGTCCCCTTCAGCGTGCGCACTTCCACCCTCCTCGCCAGACTCAGACTCCGCTTCCTCCTCCTTCTTCTTCTCTTCTTTCGCCTGTTCGACCTGGATTCGCTCGGGCACGGCCAATGTGCAGGTCGCGACGACGTACACGTCCCCGATGTTGTTCGCGTCCCACCGCCGAGCCGGGTTCGGTCCGTCGAGACCGGGAGTGAAAACACCGGTCGCCGGGTCGAGCGCGCCGACGAACTGCAGATCATCGTCTCCGTCCCGCACCGGGAATTCCGCCAGCGCCCATTCCACGTCCACTCGCCTGATCGCAAAGTCATCATCGGTCCACGGCTTCTTGTCCGGACCGCGGTGATAGGCGACCGCTTCGAATCGCTCGAGCTGCTTCGGGCGGATCGCGCCGCCGATGCGGGAGAAGCCCTCCGCGGGGATGATCTTCAAGTAGTCGATCGTGTCGTAGAGCACGATCGCGCGGGGACCGCGCACCGCTCGGAAGCTCACCATGCGCCCTCCGAGCTCGGCTCCCTCCGCGACGTCCACCGTCAACTCGACGGCGTGCCCGTTCGTGCCGCGGCGGGCGCCGGTCACGGTCACTCCGGCCCCGAGCGTGAAGTCGCTCGCGGCGAGGTCCTCGGGGAAGCCCGTGCCGAACAGGAAGACGGAGTTCCCGCTCGATGGGGCCTTGAGTGCCGCTTCGTCCGCCGTGAAGAGCCGCGTTTCTTCGCTCCGGCGATAGAGCGACACATCCCAGCCGAGTTCGTTGTGATCGCCCGTGAAAATGCGCCCGGTGAGCGTCTCCCACCCCTCGTCGAGGAGGAGCACTTCCCGCAGCTCGGCGGGCTCCCTCGGGGCGGTCGTCTCGCTGCGCCCACGCCACGAGTAACCGGCGTAGACGATGCCGCGGCCGCGGCGGACCACCTGGCGACCGTTTTCATAGGTGAGCCGCCACTCGGTCTCGTACTCATCCTCTTCGACCCGCGTGAAGGTCACGGTTCCGCGCACATCACCGCGGCTGATCTCGTGTCCTATGACGGACCAGGTGGCGGCGAGGGGAACCTCGCGACGGTCGACGGTCCACGCGCGCCAAGCATCGGTGAACAGCGGGAGCCGTTTCGCGATCTCACCGAGCACGCGGTCGGCGCGATCGTTGCGGGGGCGCTGATTCATCCGTTCGAATGCGTCATCTGCCTCGGACTCGGTCATCGACTCGAAGTTCTCGATGCGGTCGCGTCGGCCGCGGAACGCCTGGAAGTCGGCGAGCGGGAACATCGCGAGATGGGTCGACTTGAGGAGCTTCCACTCATCTTCGGACCGGTACTCGCTGAACACTCGCCCGAGCGTGTGGCACTTCGCGCAGGTCTCGCGGAGGTCCTCGGTCTCGGTCTCCTCCGACCAGTGAATTCGCCGCTCCGTCTCGTAGAGCGCCTGTTCGGCCTCCTCGCGGGTGAGCCCGTGATCGTTGGCGAGATATCGGACGATCTGCTTCGCCTCATCCGGTTCGAGGACCACCCCGTTCAGCCGGATCATCCGTTTCAGGGAGAGCTCCCACATCTCGGGCGACTTTCGCAGGTACGAGATCCTGGTCAGGTGATCCCGACCATCGCGCTCGTGACAAGGGCTGCACTTCTCGATCACCAGGTCGCTCTTCACCGGGATCCCCGGCTGAGGCGGTTTCTTGCGCGCCGCCTCGGGCTTCTCGGCCGAGTCACCCGCCGCGCCGCCGCGTTGTCCCCGCGGGCTCGCCCCTTCGGCGGGCACTTCGCCTCCGGTGTCCTGGGGCGGAGTCACAATCGTCGGCGGAGCTGGCGTCGGAGGCGATGGCACCGGCGGCGTCGCGGTCTCTTCCTGCTTCAGTACGAGCGGGTTGAGCGGCCCGGTGGCGATCATGCCCGGGTCGACGGGAAGGAGGTCGTGCGCGGAGGCGGTGCGAAGAACGGACGAAGTGCCGGGGGGTTCGTCGAAGAGGATCAGAGCGACCGTACCGAGGAGCGCGAGCCCCGCGACGACGATCGGTCCGAGCCGCGCGAAGCCGCGATGCGGTTCACGCCGAGGAGCGACGGCATTCGACATTGAGGTGAGCCCATTCTTCGGGCCCGGGAGTTCCGGAGAGGGCGGATCGCCCGGGCGTCCAGGCCCGCCGCCAAGGACGGCGGGCCTATCCTCGGTATCCGATGGCCCGCGATCCCTCAAGAAAAATGTCGATCGGGCCGGAACGACGGCGCGCGGGCCGTGCGCTACTCTACGAGCGCGACTGAAGTTCGGGAAAATGAAGGGGGGCGGCGTGCCGGAGAGGACGGCCGAGAGCGCGGGGGTTCCGCGCTGGCGGGTCGGGCCGTTCCTGCGGCCGGTCCGCGGGCTCCTCGTCGTGGTGTTCCTCTTGATGTCGGTCGGCATCGCTCTCGGCCTCGTGCAGCCGACCCTGGTGCGCCTGCTGATCGATCGCGTACTCCTCGAAGGGCGCGAGGATCGGCTCTGGATGTTCGCGGCGGCACTCGTCGGCGCGGGGCTCGTGCGCTTCTCCCTCGGAATCGTGCAGGCGCGAGCCTACGCCGCGATGACGACCCGCGTCCTCCTCGACCTGCGTCTCGACTTCCTCGCACACCTCCAGCGTCTCGACCTGCGTTTCTTCGCGGGGACCCGGTTCGGCGATATCATCACTCGCTTCAACCGAGACCTCTCGCAGCTCCAGGAGATCGCGACCGGGGCGCTCCTCGGATTCGTGACGCAAATCCTCACGCTCGTCGGAGCGATCGCGTGGGGACTCACGATCGAGCCGGGGCTGTTCCTCCTCGCCGCATCGCCGTTCCCGGTCGCGCTCGGTCTCGCCATGCTCTTCCGCCTGCGCGTGCGTCGCCTCACCCAGGGCCTCCGCGTCCTCTCCCAGGATCTCGCCTCCGCGGTGACCGAGACGATCCTCGGAATGCGCACAGTGCGCACCTTCGGGCGCGAACGCGGCGAGCTCGCCCGCTTCGCAGGGATCGGGAATCGTCTGCTGCGCGCGGTGATCGGCTTCCAGGTCACGCACGCCTTCGCGAGCGGGCTCCCCCGCGTCTGTCTGCTCGCCTCGAGCGTGATCATCTACTGGGTGGGCGGGGCTCGAGTGATTCGCGGGGACGATCTGGAGCTCGGAGAGCTGGTTGCGCTCGGCCTGTACCTGACGATCGCATTCGGTCCGCTCGGTAGCCTGATCGAACTCGGGCTGCAGGTCGTCGGAGCAAAGGTGTCGCTCGAGCGCGTGCGCGAGATGCGCGAACTTCCCCCCGGGATCGAGGAGGACCCCGCCGCGCCGAACCCCGGACCGTTGCGCGGCGAGATCGAGATCGATCGTGTGATCTTCCGACACCGTCCCGACCAACCCCTTCTCGAGGGGGTCGAGCTGCACGTCGAGCCGGGGGAGCGCATCGCGATCCTCGGCCGCTCGGGCGCCGGCAAGTCGACCCTCATCGACTTGATGCTCGGCTTCATCGATCCCGTGGAAGGAGCGGTACGGATCGACGGCAAGGATCTCCGCACGGTCCGCCGCGAGCGTGTGCGCGACCAGATGGGGGTCGTCGCCGCCGTGACCGATCTCTTCTTCGGAACGGTCGCCGACAACATCCGCTTCGGAGAACCGCTGGCGACCGACGAACAGGTCGCCACCGCGGCGGAACGCGCGGGCCTGTCCGCGTCGGGTGGGGGACTGCCCGCGGGCCTCGAGACGGTGGTGGGGGAGCGCGGTCAGCAGCTTTCGGCGGGGGAGCGCCAGCGTCTCGGTCTCGCCCGGGCCCTCGTCCGGGACCCGGCGATCCTGATCCTGGATGAGGCGACCAGCGACCTCGATCCGGGGACCGAGCGGGCGATCCTCGAGCGACTGGAGGCGCTCTCGCCGCGACCGACGATCGTCGCGATCACCCACCGCAGTGAAGTGGCATCCTGGGCGGAGCGGTCGTTCCTGCTCGAGGGCGGTCGGTTGCGGGAGAGCGGCGGCGAGGCTCGGTGACCCGCGTTCGCCGGCGGGTCCCCTAGCTTCGACTGCGCTTCGGGACGTTTCCATTTCGGGAGTCTTCTCTCGACAGCCACCGGCTGGTGCCTTCGTCGCACTCGAGGACCAGTTCGACCAT
Organism: Planctomycetota bacterium; assembly: GCA_032128395.1. GTDB lineage: Bacteria > Planctomycetota > UBA8108 > UBA1146 > UBA1146 > JAQBGV01. The sequence continues at coordinate 20,637 of JAQBGV010000226.1, forward strand.
CACCTCGAAGACGAGCCACTCCTGACCCACGAGGAACGACTCGGGGGAAGGCCCGGCGACCGGATCGCGTTCACTCCCATTGCAGGCCATGAAGGATCCCAGAATCAGAGCCACACCGAGGGTTCCGAGCACCGCGGGTACCCAGATCGCGCTCACACCGTCTGCAGTGCGTCGAGTTCTCATGTCGTCTCCTTCGTCCCAGAGTGCGACGAAGGGGGAGGGATCGGGTCAAGAAACCCTCAAGTCTGCCCCACCGAAGTGCCGATGCACCTCCTAGGAGCCGTCCTGGACGTCCTCGGACGTCCGGGCATCTTCCGGAGCCGAGCCACGTCAACCCGTGAATGAGCCTCGCCGGGGTGATCCCCGGGTCGCGTGTTCCGCGGCGTGGGCTCTCAGCTCCAGAAGATCGGGCGCCGTGGTGGGTTCTTGGACACTCCGCGGGCCGTTCCCCAGCCAGGGAGAGAGCGGCAGAGTCGGATCCGATGTGGGTGGGGTTGGGGAGCGAGCAATCCCCAACCCCCCTTTTTCATCGATGAGGGTCCGCGCTGGACTCTACTTCGCGCGGATCGTGATCGTCTCGATCGGTGTCATCCCCGGGGATCCCCCGACGACGAGCGTCGCAGCTCCCCGCGGCGCGCTCGCTCCCTCGCGCACACATTCGATCTTCCCGGTGCGCACCGCGTCGTGAAGCCAGCGTACCAGTTCACCGGATGGATCGATGAAGGCGACGGGCGCGCGGCCGCTCCCCAACCACGAGACGATCTCTTTGGCCGGCACGAATCCCGGCGCGGGTGATTCGACCATCTCGGGAGAGACCAAGATCCCGACCTGCGTGGCGAGTCCATCGATATCGAGTGCCGCGACCAAGACCCATGGATAGATCGACTCGGTCACCTCGGCGAGAACGCCGCCGGGAACGCGCTCGACCGCGCGCTCGCCGATCTCTTCGGAGAGCCGCAGGCTCGGCGGCGCTCCCCGGTTCCACGCGCCGAGGAAGAGTTCGTGCAGCATCGCCATCCCTTGATCGACCGGTCCACCGAGGGAGGCGAGCGAATGGGGAGGTGGGGCGGGGAGTCCGAGGAGACCCCGCGCCATCCGGTCCGCCGCCGCCTCGGGAAGAATCCACCCGCCGATTCCGCTCCTCCCGCCGAGGAAGAGGGAGCGACCACAGCAGACCGAGCGGCCGAGGGATCGGAGGAACCCTCCCCGGTCGACCAGGGCGGAGGCGGAAGCCTGGATGACCAGTGGGAGTGCTACGGCGTCGGACCACGCCTTGCCGACACGTTCGATGAGACTCTCGAGGAGCGGTTCGACGTCGGGTCGCAGTCGCACGGCAAGTCCGTTCGGGGCGGGCTCGGGGGATCCATCCCACCACCAAATTGTCGGATGCGGTGGGGAGTCCGTCTAGGCCGGCGGAGCTGACCGAATCGGCCTCCGGGGGCTCTCCGGAGCCAGGTGGGGTCGCCGATGAGGGTCCGGTGGGGTTCTCCCGCCCTGCGTGCCCGTCTCTCCCAGCAGTCCGTGGGAATGTGCTCTCGTTCGAACTGACTTTTTCCACGGGCTGCTAGGCCTCCCTCGGATCGTGAGCGGAGACTACTCGCACTTCCGATTCTTCGACCAACACTCGTTTCACGACTGCGCGACTCTTCATCGCCAAGCGAACGTCCACATGAGTGAGAGATTGGAACACTCGGTAGGGCCAGGAAGTCGGTGAAGATAGTTCGGTGCGAGAGTAGTAGGCATCCCCACAATGTAGGATCTTCTGCTCAGGCAAATCGATCCACACGCCGCAATGTCCGCGAGTGTGACCGAACAGGGGTACCAGGCCCATCGGAAGCGGCAACTCATCGATCGGCGCGCAGGGCAGAGCCGCGGAGTCCTCCAGAACGGACAGCTCATGCGGAACCCAATGGGGCGCGTGTTCCCAGTGGTAGGCGCGATACCGCTTCCGCTCGCTCCAGGTTCTCGGCCTCATCGCTGCGTCCAGCTCGGCGCGACAAACGTGAATCTTCGCGCGTGGAAAGTCCACCAAGCCGCTCGCGTGGTCCAGATCCAAGTGAGTGAGGACGATATGCCGGACATCCTCCGGATCGTGGCCCAGTTTCTCGATTTGCTTTCTCGCGGCTTCGGCCGGTGAACCGCGTATGCCGAGCACCTTACCCATCGAGCCCAGACGTCGCGGATTCTCGAGGTCAGCGACCGACAGCCCGGAGTCTACGAGCACCAAGACTCCACTGGAGTGTAGGAGAACGCAGCGGCAGACCATCTCTTTCTCAAACCGGCGCGGAAAGAGCCGTGCTCCCAGCGGCGAGGCAGCGCCACAGTTGAGGTAGTGCACATCGAGCATGATTTCCTATGATCCCGGTCGTCACCATCGGCGCTAGGCAGAATCGGCATCGAGAAGACGATGAGTGGAAACAGAGACACTACGACGAATCGTGCAGAGTGGATCTGCTCACCAGAACTCGGCGGGCCTGGAGCGAAGCGGAAGGCTCCGCTGCGGTTTTGTGCTCACAGCTGCCAGAGGCCGTGGTGGATACCGCCCTGGATGAAAATGGCGAAGGTGCCGTGGCCGGGAAGCTCCATGGGCGGGTGCGCGATCTCGCCGCCCGCGGCGGCGGCCGCCTCAGCCGCCGCCTGGACGTCGTCCACCAGCAGATAGGGCCGCACCACGGGCTCCTCGGTTTCGTGCATCGGCGCGCGCACACCGAGCATCCCGCCGCCCGGCCGCGCTGCGGTGCGCGCGTTGCCGAGGCCCGGTTTGCCGTCGCAAAACGTGACGCCGTGCAGTTGCGCGTAGGTCGCGCAGACGGCATCGACATCGGGCGTGACGATCTCCAGATAGTGGATCTGCATGAGTACTCCTTGCTACTCGAGCGTCGGAGCTCGACGAACCCGCGTCGCCTGCTCATAGGCGTAGGCCATGCGGATCAGCGATTGCTCGCTGAATGCGCCGCCGATGAATGACACCCCGAGCGGCAAACCGAAGGAATCTCCCGCCGGGACGGTAATGCTCGCATAACCCGAGATCGCCGCGAGCGACGAACTGCCGACGCCGAAGTTGTCCCCGTTGACGTGATCGGTCATCCACGCCGGCCCGTTCGTCGGCGCGATCAACGCGTCGAG
>JAQBGV010000227.1:0-4109 GCA_032128395.1 Planctomycetota bacterium
TGGGGACGGAATTCCCGACAACCCGGGGACGCTGCTCACCGCCGAGCAGCACCCCTTCTTCGGCCCCGGCCCGAATGGAGCTTGGATCGGCGCCCAGACCGGGATCCAGCGCTGGTGGGCGGATCCGCTCGTCAATCTCGCAGGGGACGACCGGACGATCAGAAGCGTCTTCACGCACGACCACTTCGGGCCGAGTTCGCACCAGCAGCACGGGCTCTACGCCCTCTTGGTGGTCGAGCCGACCGACTCGACGTGGACGCTCCCGGACGGGATGTCCACCATGGGGACCCGGGACGACGGTGGACCGACGAACTGGGCCGCGAATATTCTCGCGGGAGTCAGCGGCGCGGATTCGATGCGCGAATTCGTGTTCGAGACCGGCGACTTCATGCCGACCTACGACTCGGCCAACATGCCGACGAACGCGCCGGGCATCCTCAACAACCCCGAAGCGATCTCGACCAGTGGCGGCTCGGTCACGATCAACTACCGCAACGATCCGATCGGCCACCCGCTCGACAACAGCGCGGCGTACGCATTCTCGAGCGTCCTGAACGGCGACCCCGGCACGTTCGTCGCCGGTGCCTATCCCGGCGACCCGATCAAGATCGCACTCGCCCACGGTGCACAGGAGGGACAGCACTCATTCGGTGTGTACGGCAATCGCTGGCTCCAGGAGGGTTCGAACGCCGACTCCGGGTTCACCAACAAGCAGGAGTACGGGATCTCCGAGCACTTCGAGATGTACTTCACGCTCGGGGATGGCCTGCGCCACAACACGGGGCCGAGCCTGAGCTCTGACTACCTGACCGGCAGCATGACGAACTCGGACCTCCGCGACGGGATGTACGGCGTCATCCGCGCGCACGGCACGCAGCAGGGGAGCGTCGCGCCTCTACCCAACAACGCGAGCTGGCAGTCGCGGCCGACCCATCCCCTCGCCCTCGGGATCTGCCCGAGCGGCCCGGGCGCACCACCGAAAAAGACGTTCACGATCCAGGCCAGGCGGGTTCAGGATCTGGTCGGACCGCAGGGTCTCGTGGTGAACGACAAGTTCGGGTTTCGAGACCCGAGCGCGATGGCCTTCATCCATGCTGCGGACCTGCCGCTGATCCAGAGTGGACAACGAGAGCTCGAACCCTTGGTCATGCGCGTCAACGCAGGGGATTGCATCGAAGTGCTCCTGCAGAACATGCTCCCCCCGATCCTCCAGCAGCCCCTCGGATCCGAGACCGGCTCGAGTCGCGTCAGCCTTCACCCGCAGTTGCTCTCGTACGACATGGGAACTTCGGATGGCGCTTCGATCGGACGGAACCCCGACACCACGGTCGGGCCCGGCGAGGCGCGCCAGGTCGCCTGGTACGCGGGTGAAGTCAGCGGAGCGCCGAACGGCACGGTCCATTGGACCCCCGTCGAGTACGGGGTGACGAACCTGCGGAGCATGGGGGATCAGGAGGGACACTTCGTCCACGGTCTCTACGGCGTCTGCATCGTCGAGCCGGAAGGTTCGACCTGGGTCGACCCCGATCTCGGCGGCCCGGCGTTCGGCTACGAGGCGGACATCCTCGATGCCGCAGGCGATCGCATCTACCGCGAATACGTACTGCAATGGATGGACACGGTGCCGCAGCTCACCCGATCGAACGGGACGCTGATGGACCTCGCGACCCTGAAGAATTTCAAGGGGTACAACTATCGCTCCGAGCCCATCTGGGCGCGGATGGGGGTCCTCTCCGACACCCCGTGGGAGACGATGCGGGGGATCGAGCAGACGATGTCCCTCAGTTCGACCGCGCCGCTCGCCGGGTGCGGCGGGCTCCCGTGTGGTGACCCCGAGACGCCTTCCTGCACCGTCGAGGCGGGCTCGGCGCTGATGTTCCGCGTCGCTCAGGCGGGGGGTCAGATCGAAACCCCCAACTCATTCACGGTCGCGGGTCACCACTGGCAACAGCAGCCGTGGACCGATGGTTCGACGAAGATCGGGGACAATCCCCGCTCCCGCACCATCGGCACGACCGGTCTGATCACCGCTGCGAGCCACGAGAACATCCTGACGATCGCCGGCGGCGCCGCCCGCGCCGCAGGGGACTACATCTACCGCGCGCACAACAACTTTGCCTTCGGCGGAGGCTGCTGGGGAGTCCTGCGAGTGACCCCCTACGTGCGGGTGCCGGCGGCTTCGGTGTCGTCGCTCCTCTGCACCTCGGCCCTCGACACGATGGCATTGAGCTGGACCAACACGGGGACCGACTATCTCTCGGTCGAAGTCCACCGCGACGGCCAGTTCCTCGCCGCGCTCTCCGGAGACGCGACGAGCTTCACCGAGACCGGACTGTGGCCGGGGGCGTACCAGTACGCGATCATCGCGGTGAACGCGGACCTGCCTTCGAGCCCGACCACCTGCAATGCCGAGGTGCGACCGTCCTCCGCCAATTCGTTCAGCTGCAACCCCCTCGGGGGGATCGTCGACCTCGACTGGAGCTACCCCCTGGTCCCCGGCGGAATCCAGCAGATCCAGATCGAGCGCAACGGTGCGCTCATCGCGACCCTCCCGGGGACCGCGACCAGCTGGCAGGACGTCGAGGCGGGATTCGGAGTGCACCTCTACGAGGTCTACTGCACCGCAGGAGGAGTCGCGTCCGCCCCCACGACCTGTACCGCATCGATCGCGCCGCCCGCGGTGACCGGCCTCTCGACGAGCCTCATCGATCCCTGCTCCTGCACGTTCATCGCGACCTGGAGCAACCAGGCCTTGTACGAGGAGATCACGGTTCTCATCGACGGCACTCCGGTCGCGATCCTCCCCGGGAACGCGAACACCGCGACGCTGTCGACCCCCGCCGGGGCGACGGCAGAAGTCTGCGTCGTCGGGACCGGGGCCGGAATGATCTCGACGTCGACGTGCGCGACCGTCACCTGCCCGATTATCCCGACTACCGGTGTGACCGGACTCTCCTGCTCCACCGATGAGATCACCATGGAAACCACGCTCTCGTGGTCGCTCACCAGCGAGTACTCGTCTCTCCAAGTACGCGTCGACGGGTCGCTCGCGGCGACCCTCATCGGGACCGAGACCACCGTGATCGTCCCGGTTTCGTACGGAATTCACACCCTGGAAGTGTCCGGAACGACGATCTGTGGTCAGCGAATCGCATCGGCGACCTGCTCGACCTCTATCGACCCCCCGCCGGTGACCGGTCTCGTCGTCGCGGCGATCGATCCGTGCAACTGCACGATGTCGGCGACGTGGATCCCGGGGATCGCGTATGACTCGATCACCGTGACCCTGGACGGAGGGCCCCTCGCGACCCTTCCGGGAACCGCGGGCCTGCTGCCGTTCTCGCTCCCCGGAACGACCGGCACGCTCTGCGTCGTCGGCAACATCGACGGAGCGAGCAGCACGCCGGCCTGCGCAGCGGCAGACTGCCCGGGGGGTCGGCGCGCTCGGCGTCACAAGCCTCTCGTGCACGGTCGACGAAGCGAGTTTCCAAGTGACCCTCACCTGGCAGCTCGAGAGTCTCTACCAACAGCTCGAGGTGCAGATCGACGGTCAGTCGGTCGCGCTGCTCCCCGGTAGCGCGACTGCGGTGACGGTCTCGATGCTCGCGAGCGGGCCGTTCCAGGCTTGCGTGACCGGGACGACCCTCTGCGGAACTCCGATCCCACCCGCCTGCTGCGCCGCCGACGCCCCGGTGACGTTCCTGCGCGGAGACGCGAGCGCGAACAGCGCCCTCGACATCGGCGATGTGACGGGCACCCTGGCCGTGATCTTCCAGGGATCCCCGCACCTCTGCTTCGACGCTCTGGATTCGAACGACGACGGGGCGGTCGACATCACCGACCCGATCTTGACCCTGTGGTATCTCTTTGCGAATGGTCCCCCGCCGGCTGGGAGTGGTGGCTGCGAAGCGGACGTGACGAGCGACGGCATCGATTGCGCCAGCCACCTCGGCTGCCCGTAGTCCAGCAAGAGTGTGCCTCACGATCCGTGGGGGGTGTGTCGTTGCCGCCGATCCTTCTTGGATCGGCGGCTCTTTTGTGTGCCAGGCATGTTCGACGACTCATGGGTGAAAGTCCCTGACCAACCTGGTGGAGGTGAAGGTCTAGCG
>JAQBGV010000228.1:0-7723 GCA_032128395.1 Planctomycetota bacterium
GCTCTGGAACGCAGCGCAGGAGCAGCTTCGCCGCGAGGGGGTTCATCCACAACTACCTGCGCATGCTCTGGGGCAAGAAGGTCCTCCACTGGGCGAAGAGTCCTCGGCTCGCGTTCGAGATCCTGGTGGAGCTCAACAACAAGTACGCGCTCGATGGACGTGATCCGAATTCCTACAGCGCGATCGGCTGGATCTTCGGGCGATTCGACCGGGCTTGGGGGCCCGAGCGCCCGATCTTCGGCAAGGTGCGGTACATGAGCTCGGAGAACACGGCCCGAAAGATCCGGGTTCGCGGCTACATCCAGAACTACACCGCGTGACGGCCCGCACCGATGAGATCGAACGACGGAGTCCGATCGGCAGCATGCTGCGGGAGAGAAGCGGTCGATACCGCTCGTTCGATCGCGTATACCCGGGGGTCACTGGACACCGTTTCTCGTGGCCCGTATCGCGCCAGAGAGGTGAGCCGGAGGGGAGAGCGCTCGGGTGGATCCAACGAGCCTACTCGAACGGGTCGCGAGCGGGGATGAACGAGCGGTCCAGGAGTGCTTGGACCGTTACGGGGGCCTGGTCTGGTCGATCTGTCGTCGACTCTGCCGAAACGTGGATGACGCGGAGGATGCGGTCCAGGAGGTCTTCATCGACCTCTGGTCGAGTGCCGCACGCTTCGACGCTCGGGTTGCGGCAGAACAGACCTTCGTCGCGATGATCGCCCGCCGTCGCGTGATCGACCGCTGGCGGAAGAAGCGTCGCGAACCCCGGTCCGAGGCGCTCGGGGCGACTCACGATCCCGTCGCTCCGATCACGGCGGACCAGGTCGCGGTTCGCGACGAGGCATCCAGAGTCCAACAGATGATGACCCGGCTGCGTCCCGAACAGCAGCAGGTGCTCGATCTCTCGATCTTCCAAGGCCTTTCGCACCGCGACATCTCCAGCCGACTCGATCTCCCCCTCGGTACCGTCAAGACCCACGCGCGTCGAGGTCTGATGCAGGTCCGGGAGATGTTGGGTGAAGACCCCCATCTCGGGAGTGCGGAAGGAGGTGGGCAGTGAGCGACCGAGATCTTGCCGCTGCTGCGGACCGCCCCGATCGAGAGCGCCTCGATCCGCTGCTCGTCCTCCGCGCGACCGAAGGGCTCGACCCCGAGTCGTGGGAAGAACTCGAGCCGCTCCTGGAGAGCCTCCCCGAGGAAGAGACCGAGAGTTGGGAACTCGCGGCGGCCTGGGTCGATCTCGCACTCGCCGAAGCTCACGAGTGCGAGACCGAGCCCCTTCCCCCGCATCTCCGGCGCCGGATCGCCGTCGAAGGACGGCTCACGGTGCGGTCGTTCAGAGGTCGGGAGGAGACTCTCCACGCGGCTCCGCAGTCCTCGCCCCCGCTCCGCCCTTCGGCGCCGAAGAAATCCTCCGCCGGACAGCATCGCCTCTGGGGGTACGCCGCCTCGGCCGCCGCGGGAGTCGCTCTCGCGCTCTGGCTCAACGCAGAGCCTCCTCGCAGCCCGGAACGCGGCTACCGTGCGCTGGTCGCGAGCCAGGCCGATGTACGCGAGGTTCCCTTCGCCTCGCAACCGGGCACCGGAGTGGATGGACTCGTCGGGAGCGTGGTTTGGAGTGACGCCGCACAAGCGGGTTATCTGCGACTCGAGGGACTGCCGGTCAACGATCCGAACGAGCGACAGTACCAGCTGTGGATCGTCGATCCGGATGTCGGGGAGCAGCCGGTCGATGGGGGCGTGTTCGACATCACCTCGGAGGGGCTGAATACGGTCGCCATCGACGCAAAGCTCGCGGTGCGCCAGCCGACCCTCTTCGTGATCACCACGGAGCAGCCCGGGGGGGTCGTGGTCTCGGACGGCCCCTTCCAGGCGGTCGCGACCTTCGAGTCCTAGCCGGGAGGCTGCCGGAACCCCTCGGTTCGGACGTCGCTCCGGTCGCTACGTTCTCTCGGGTCCGTTCCAGAAGTCCGCGCGGTTCCTCCTCGACCGGGCGGAGGCAGGAAGCACCGCTCGCTCGTGCGGATGGCGACTAGGTGCCATCGCCAGGGTCGTCCTGAACCGCCGGCAATCGCCCGAGTGTTTCGAGCAGGCGCACGAGGTGGCTCGGTGAGTATCCCCGGTCATGGAAGTAGACGACCGTACCCGCTCGGTCGAGGAGCAACACGCGAGCGGGGAGTGGGTTCTCGTTCCCGGTGAAACGGGTCACTCGGTCGGCGTCGCCGTAGAGCGTCACGACCGCGCCCCAGTCTTCCTCGGGTATTCCCTTCCGCATTCCACCGTCGATCTGCGAAGCGACCAGGCGGGGACCCATCCCGGGAATGGTGGGCAGTTCGAAGGCGCGGACGGTGGCCCCGGACTGCGCGAGCCCGAGCAGCCAGCGGTCGATGTCGAACTGGGTGTTCTGCTCGAATCCGATGAGGAGCAGGACCGGTTCTCCGAGGGCGTCGTCGGGGAAGGTGCGTACTTCGCCCGAGAGCGACTTGCCACTGACCCGGGGGAATCGCTCGCCGATCGGAACCCTCCGTTCGAAGGTGGCTCCGCACCCCAGCGGGCCAAGGATGGCCGCACCCGCGAGGATGGCGAGAATTGCCGCGGTGAGACGCTTTCGTCCACTTCGAGTCATCGTTCGTTCCTCCTCGGGAGACCATTCGCCGAGGGTCGGGCCCGGATTCAGTCGCCGACCGGAATCATGAATCCGCCATCCAGAACGACGCGAAGAGACAGCTGAGACCCTCAGCCAGCCCGAAGGAGGCGACATGATCCACGCACTGCTCTTCACCGCACTCGTTTGTGGTCCCCCGGTCGGCCCCGGCGACCTCGTCGAAACCGCGTCCGCCGCCGGCAACTTCGAGACCCTCCTCGTGGCCGCAGAGAAGGCGGGCCTGATAGATACCCTGCGCACCGCGGACGGGCTGACCATTTTGGCCCCGACCGACGCCGCGTTCTCGAAGGTGCCCGCGGGCCTCCTTCAGAGCCTGCTCCGTCCCGAGAACCAGGAGTCCCTCGCGGCCCTGCTCCGACATCACATCTTCGCCGGTCGACGCAGCGCCGTCGACTTGATCGGAGCGAAGAAGGGGGTGACCCTCCAAGGCACCACGATCGCGTTCACCCTCGACGGCGGTCGTCTCCGCGCCGGTGAGGCTCGAGTCCTGAAGAACGACATCGTCGCTTCGAACGGTCTGATCCACGTCATCGATAGTGTTCTCATCCCGGAGGGATTCGCGACCCCCGAGAAGGTCGACTCGGCCGCCGACCTGATCGAGTTCGCGGTGAATCGCGGGGTTCCTCTCTACAACGATGGGAATCCTGCAGCCTGCGCCGCGATCTACGAAGTCACGGTTCGCGCCCTGATCCTGCTCTCTCCGGATGGTCTCGGCGAGCAAGGGGTCGCCGCACTCCGCGATTCGCTCGAAGCTGCGTCGGAGCACTCCCCCGCCGAGCAGGCGTGGACACTGCGCCGCGCCGTCGACGCGGCCTGGCACTCCCTCGAACGGGCGACGACTGCCAACCGACCGGGCACCGATCGTTGGATCTCTCTCTTCGAGTTCGATCGGAGCGAAGCGGATGATTCCTCTCGGTGGTTCTCGGTCAACGACAACGTGATGGGCGGGGTCTCGGAGGGCGGCTCCGAATGGGCGACCGACGACACGGCGGCATTCCGGGGAGCCCTCTCCCTCGAGAACAACGGCGGTTTCTCGACGATTCGGTCGCCCGCGCGTGACTTGGGACTCTCGGGATACGACGGGCTGATGATCCGGGTCCGTGGTGACGGACGCACCTACGCCCTGAGCGCGATGAAGAACGATCGCCGGGGCGAGGTGCGAACCTGGCGGAAGCCGTTCACGACCGTCGCGGGAGAGTGGCAGGAGATCGAGATTCCGTTCTCCGAGCTCGAGCTCTCGGTGATGGGTCGTCGGCTCCCCGGAATCTCCATCGACCCGATCGACATCCGCTCGCTCTCGTTCTCGATCTCCGACAAGAACGAGGCTCCGTTCCGTCTCGAGATCGACTGGATCAGGGCCTACCCGGCGGATGAACTCTCGTTCTGAGCCTCCGTCGAGGACTCGTGCTCCGGGGGCCGGGATTCCGCGCTTCTCGATGAAGTCCTGCAGCGGTCGGGAAAGTACCATGATCCACATGATGACGGTGTCCCCCAGCGAACTCGAGGTTCTCATCCGATGATGCACGACCGATCCACCCCGCGGGAGGAGCGTGGGACGGTACTCGTGACCGGCGCTTCCGGTTACATCGGAGGTCGGCTCGTTCCCCTCCTCCTCGAACGGGGGTGGCGCGTTCGCTGTCTCGTCCGTTCCTCGCGGAAACTCGAGCAGCGTCCGTGGGCATCGCACCCTCGGTGCGAGGTCTTCGAGGGGGATGCCTCCGACGAAACGGCCCTTCGAGGCGCCATGAGGGGATGTCTCGCCGCATACTACTTGATCCACTCCATGATGACGGCGGGGGCCGAGTACGGGGAACGCGATCGTGAGATCGCACGGCTCTTCGCGAAGGCTGCCGCTGACGCGGACCTGAGGCAGGTGATCTACCTCGGCGGGCTGGGCGAGACCGGCGAGAAGCTGAGCACCCATCTCCGCTCGCGGCGAGAGGTCGAGCAGGTGCTCCAGGCGGGTGGGGTTCCCGTCACGGTGCTTCGGGCGGCGATGATCATCGGGGCGGGCTCCGCCTCGTTCGAGATCCTGCGATATCTCGTGGAGCGCCTTCCGATCATGGTCACTCCGAAGTGGGTTTCGACGGTGTGCCAACCCATCGCGATCCGAAACGTGATCTACTACCTCGTTCAGTGCCTGGAGACTCCCGCCACGATCGGTCGTACCCTCGACATTGGCGCTCCCGATGTCGCGACGTACAGCCGACTCATGCGCATCCTGTCGGAGGAGAGAGGTCTGCCGAATCGTCTCGTGATCCCAGTGCCGGTCTTGACGCCTCGACTCAGCTCACTCTGGATCCATCTCGTGACCCCGCTCAGTGCCGCCATCGCCCGACCGCTGGCCGAGGGACTCCGCAACCCGGTCGTGTGTCGGAACGATGAGGCCGCGCAGCTCATGCCGCAGCGACTGCTCACGATCCGAGAGTCGATCGCCGAGGCGCTGGGTCAGCATGACGCACAGGTCGTCGAGACTTCCTGGTCGAGCGCCGGTGCCATGGCCGGCGATCCGGACTGGGCCGGGGGAACGGTCTTCACCGATCGACGAGAAGTCGAGGTCGAAGCTGCTCCGGAGGCGGTTCACGCTGCGGCTTGTCGTCTCGGGGGCGGGGAGGGGTACTACGCGGCGTCGTGGCTCTGGCGGCTCCGCGGGTTGCTCGACCGACTCATCGGGGGACCGGGTCTCCGCCGAGGTCGGAGAGACTCAGAAGCGGTGGCGTTCGGCGAAGCGCTGGACTTCTGGCGGGTCTCGGGGATCGATCCCGGGCGCCTCCTCGAACTTCGCGCAGAGATGAAGCTCCCCGGGGTTGCGACGCTGACCTTCGAGGTCGAACGCCTCGGTCCTCGACGCTCCAGGCTCGTGCAGACTGCGCGCTTCAAGCCCAAGGGACTCTTCGGGCTCGTCTACTGGTACTCGGTGTTCCCACTCCACGGTTTCGTGTTCAGGGGATTGTCGAGGGGCATTGCGAAGGCAGCCGAGAAGCGCGCACGCGCGGAAGAAGGGGCCATTGTGATCGCGGGGGGCGAGCGGTGAGTGGTGGGAACGACGAGCAGCGGGTCGAGTCGCCCGCTCAGATTCGCATCGGGATCTCGTCCTGTCTCCTCGGCGACGAGGTCCGATTCGACGGCGGACACAAGAGGGATCGGTTTATTACCGACACGCTCTCGCAATTCGTCACGTTCGTCCCGATGTGTCCCGAGATGGAGATCGGCCTCGGGAGCCCGCGGGAATCGATGCACCTCGCGACAATCGATGGGCAGATTCGGCTCGTCACGACCAAGACTCGGGAGGACTTGACCGATCGCATGACGAGCTACGCGCGGAGTCGCGTCGCACAGCTCCGAGAGATGAATCTCTGCGGATTCATCCTGAAGAAGGATTCTCCGAGCTGCGGCATGGAGCGAGTGAAGGTGTACGGAGCTCCCCGCACTCCTCCGGCGAAGAAGGGTCGGGGGCTGTTCTCCGCGGAACTCCTCGATCGCCACTCCGACCTTCCGATCGAAGAGGAAGGACGGCTCTGCGATCCTCGTCTGCGCGAAAACTTCTTCGTGCGAGTCTTCGCGTACCGTCGGCTGCGGTCCCTCTTCGAGAAGGAGTGGCGCCTGGGAGACCTGGTCGCCTTCCACACCTCGGAGAAACTGTTGCTCCGCGCCCATGACCCCGTGGGCTACCGACGGCTGGGGAAGCTGGTCGCGCTCGCCGGTCAGCAGTCGCGCGAGGAAGTGGAGACCGCGTATCGTCAGGACTTCTCGTCCACCCTGCGAAAGCTCGCGACCACCCGGAAGATCACCGATGTCCTGCAGCACACCATCGGGTACCTCAAGAAGCACATCGATACCGCCGCACGCCACGAGCTCCTCAGCCATTTCGAGGACTACCGTCACGGACTCGTTCCGCTCGTCGTTCCCCTGACGCTGCTGCGTCACCACCTCCGCTATCACCAGGTCTCCTATCTGCAGGGACAGACGTTCCTCGAGCCCCATCCGAAGGAGTTGATGCTCCGCAATCACGTATAGTCTTCTTCGCGGTGTTCCTGCTCGTGAGGGGTCTCGACCGACTTCAGCAGGAACCGCCGCCGCGCCCGAAGACGAAAGAGTGCTCGGAGTGTCGCATGCCCGTCCCCATCGCGGCGACGATGTGTGGGCATTGCACTTCGGACCTCGCCTGAGCTCGATGATCGCGATCACGGATCGTTTCCTCGAGCCCCGGGCGTGGAGGGTGCGCCGCGCGGTGGACGGCCGGGCTCCTCTGGTCAGTCCGGGGTCGTCTTGCCGCCTCCTCGGATCATCCGTGAATGCAGCAGGCCAGGATCGCGACGCCCCCGCCACGACTCGATCAGCGCATCGATCGACTCTTCGATCTTCCCCTCGTGGAAGGCGTCCCCATTGTGGGTCACGACGATCTTGCGCTTCTCGTCGAGTCTTTCGTCATCGATGAAGACAGTGAACGCGTCGACATTCTCGGTCTCGATCTCGATCCGGTTCTTCTTGAGAATGCGCCCGCGGATTCTCGCGGAACGGGTCGCGTCGGTCCGATGGTCGATGCGCAACCAGTGCTGCCGAGGGTGGTCATCACTGATGATCGTGTGCGTGACCTCCGGCGGATGGAGGATGCGCTTTCGAGGGGTGAGCCACTTCGACACCTTCGTGAGCATCGGTCCGCAGCGGCGTCTTCCATTCGATCCCCGTCGATCCCCGTCGACGAGGCGACCGCGCGACTCCGCGCTCTCGAGCTCCCCTTCCGCGACGCCGTCCTCGACGCCTTCCTGCGCCGCGGCACCATCGACGACGACCGCGCCGACCTCCTGCGCTCCTGGGAGCACTCCGGCGCTCGGTCCACGCCGAGCGCGCCATCTCCGCCGACGACGACGCCGCGCTCACATCCATCTTGGAGTACTTCGCGCGGCCGGCGGTCTCCGAGCGGCGTCTCACGCATCTCGACACCGGCCTCGTCCACTACCAGGGGTTCTTTCCACCCCGGTCTCGGGCGCGACCACCAGCTCTGGACCGGCCTCGAGTTCCTCGCCCACCTCGTCCCCCACATCCAGCACCGCTACGAGTGCCG
>JAQBGV010000229.1:0-23802 GCA_032128395.1 Planctomycetota bacterium
GGTACTCCGACAGGTCCCGGAGATTTGCGTTGTTGAAGCACGGTGGATCAGCGGGCGAACGTCCGGGACAGGCATCACCTGCGGCGAGCCAGTCCCACCATCTGGATCACCCGATCACGCATCTTCAAGAGCGCGGGGCCGAGGCCGACCGCAGGCGACCCCCTCGGGTCGTCGAGGATCGGCCCCGGCCCCGCAACGCAACGCAACGCGGCAGACGGTGACTCGGACTCCGCCTCCTAGAGAATGACACCGTCTTTCTTCTTCGGCTCGGCCGGCTTCTCGCCGGGCTCGCCACGGGCCCCGCCGCCGAGTTCTTCCACGGTCAGGGAGCCGTCGCCGTTCGTGTCGATCCGCGGCATCCGGCGCCGCAACTGCTCCGGAATCTCGTCGCCGGTCAGCTTGCCGTCGCCGTCCTTGTCGAGGCGCTGGATCAGCTGGGCCGGGTCGCGAGTGGCACCCTCTCCGCGCTCGCGGTCCGGGCGCGCCGGAGAAGGCGCCGCGAGCTCCGCAAGGGTGATCACGCCGTCCTTGTCGAGGTCGATCGCCTGCATGCGCCGCTGCATCCGCTCCGGGATCTCGTCGGCGGTGAGCTTGCCGTCTTGGTTGGTGTCCATCTGCTCCATGGTGCGCTTCGCCCGCGTCTCGCGCTGCACCGCCGCGGCCTTCTCGAGCTCCTCCAAGGTGAGGAAGCCATCTTTGTTGAGGTCCAGAGCCATCATGCGCTCGGCGCGTTGCTCGGGGAGCTCGTCCTTCGAGAGCTTGCCGTCGGCATTCTTGTCGAGACGCTCGATCGTCTGCGCAGGGTCGATCGCATCGCGTCCACCGGCTCCGTCGCCGCCGCGCTCGCCACGGCGGCCCGCACCGTCGCCTCCGCGCTCGCCACCGCGGCCCGCACCGTCGCCACGGCCGCCGCGCACCGGCTGCGGCATCGCATCGAGCTCGGCGACCGAAATGAACCCGTCGCCATCCGTGTCCGCGTCCTTCAGCCGCTCCGCCATGAATTCCGGCAGTTCGGAGACCGCGAGCTTTCCGTCGCCATTCTCATCGAAGCGCTCGATCATCCGCGCCGCGCGGCTCGGAGCCGGTTCATCCTTCTTCTCGGCCGGGGCGGGCTTCGCGGGAGGGGTCGGGGTAGGAACCGGGTCCTGCGCAGGTGCGGTGATCGGGATCAGGACGATGAAGGCGGCGAGGCAGAGAAATCGTCTCAAGGTTCGGTCCTCTCGAAGGTCTGGCCTCTCGGGATCCAAAGAGCACCAGGGGTGACAGGGGGGCGGCACTCCGCCGGGGACACCTCCCGAACCCCGGGGACCGGCCTCGGTTGCGCGAGCACCCCGGTGAGGTGGACACGACCCGGGGCATTCCGTAGTGTCCCCGCATGTCGGATCCCCCGCGCATCGCGCTCGAGAACGTCGAGAAGAGGTTTTGGGGCGAGCAGACCGCCGCCGTCACGGGGGTCGATCTCAGAGTCCCCGCCGGTGAATTTTGCGTCCTCCTCGGGGAATCGGGGTGTGGCAAGACCACCACCCTCAAACTTGTGAACCGCCTCCTCGATCCGACCGCGGGCACCGTCCGGATCGACGGCGAGCCGGCGGCGTCCCTCGACCCGATCGAGCTCCGCCGGCGCATCGGTTACGTGTTCCAAGGAATCGGGCTCTTCCCCCACTGGACCGTCGCCGAGAACGTCGGCGTCGTCCCGCGCCTGCTCGGCTGGGATCACACCCGCATCGCGGAGCGCACCTCCCAACTGCTCGAGCGAGTCCGGCTGGGATCCGAGCTCGCTCTGCGATTCCCCCATGAACTCTCGGGAGGGCAACAGCAACGGGTCGGAGTCGCACGCGCGCTCGCGGCGGAACCGCAGATCCTGCTCGCGGACGAGCCGTTCGGCGCCCTCGACCCGATCACTCGGGAGGCGCTCGGCGGGGAGCTGCGGGAGATCCACGCCGAGCTCTCCCTGACCACGCTGCTGGTCACCCACGACGTCGTCGAAGCGCTCCGGCTCGGCGACCGGATCGTGGTGATGCGCGGCGGCGCGGTGATCGAGGCGGGGACTCCTCGAGAAGTCGCCCGCTCCAGAGAGCCATATGTTGCGGAGTTGATGCGCCTCCCCCGCGAGCAGATCGCCGAACTCGAGCGATTGCTCGGGGAGTCGGACCGATGAGCGAGAACGTCGCCGCCCGCTTCGCGGATCTCCCTCGCTACCTCTCGAGCCATCTCGCGCTCTCGGTCGCCGCGCTCGCTCTCGCCATCGCCTTCAGCGTTCCCGTCGGAGTCTGGCTCGCACGGACCCCGCGACTGCGCGGTAGCGCGCTCGCCATCGCGGGTGCGGCGCAGACGATCCCCAGCCTGGCCCTCCTCGCCCTGATGGTTCCGTTCTTCGTGTGGATCAAGGGCTCCGGTCTCTTCGGGTGGATCAACAGCCTCTGGATCAGCCGCACGCTAGGGCTCGAGATCGCGCCCCTCGGCTTCTTCCCCGCGCTCGCGGCTCTGACCCTCTACGGAGTACTGCCGATCCTGCGGAACACCGTCACCGGAATTCTGGGGGTCGATGCAGAAGTGACCGAGGCGGCGTGTGCGGTCGGGATGACCAGCCGGGAGCGGCTCCGCTTCGTCGAGTTCCCGCTCGCCGCGCCGGTGATCGTCACGGGGATTCGCACCGCGACGGTCTGGGTGGTCGGCACCGCGACGCTCGCGACCCCGGTCGGTCAGCGCTGTCTCGGCAACTACATCTTCCCCGGACTGCAATTGAGCAACTGGACGATGGTGATGTTCGGGGTGATCGGGGCCGCGACGCTCGCGGTCGGGCTCGACACGGGAATCGGTGCGATCGAGGGCGCGCTGCGCGCCCGTCGGCCACGGCGCGCGCTCGCACTCGCCGGGGTCCTCGTCGGGATGGTCCTCGTCGGGCTCCTCCTCCCGACCCTCGCGTCCCTCGGATCCGGCAAGGGCGAAACCCCCCTCCGCATCGGGGCAAAGACGTTCACCGAGCAGTACCTCCTCGCGAACCTGATCGAGCGAAGCCTCGCCGGCGCGGGGATCGACTCCGAACGGGTGGAGGGGCTCGGCTCGACGATCGTGTTCGATGCCCTCGCGGCGGGGGAGATCGACGTCTACGTCGACTACACCGGAACGATCTGGGCGAACGGGATGAAGCGCTCCGGCGGAGGAGCTCCCTCGCGGGTCCTCGCCGAGGTCTCCTGGTGGCTCGAGTCCGAACACAAGATCCGCTGCCTCGGGTCGCTCGGCTTCGAGAACGCATACGCTCTCGCGGTGCGTCGGAGCGACGCCGAACGGCTCGGGCTCCGCACCATCGCAGACCTCGCGAAGCACGCCAAGGAGATGCGCATCGGGGGGGACTACGAGTTCTTCGGGCGCCCGGAGTGGGAGAGCCTCGTCGCGGCCTACCGGCTCCCCTTCGCCGATCGGTTGAGCTACGACCCGACCTTGCTGTACTCCGCCATTTCGTCGGAGCAGGTCGATGTGATCAGCGCGTTCTCGAGTGACGGCCGGATCGCGTCGAACGATCTGGTCGTCCTCGCCGACCCCGCCCACGCGCTCCCCCCGTACGACGCGATCCTCCTCGTCGGCCCGAGCGTCGCCGAGCGTCCCGACGTGATCGCCGCGCTCCTCCCCCTCGTGGGAGCGATCGAGCTGCGCACGATGCAGGAGGCGAACGGCTGGGTCGACCGGAAGGAAGAGCCGTGGAGCGTGGAGAGAGCGGGGGCGGAGCTACGGAGGCGGATCCGAGGGGAGTGAGCGGACACCGATCGATTCGAGCATCAAGGCATGGAAGTGGGACTGGCTCACCGAAGGGGATGCCTGTCCCGGACCTCCGCCGGTACTCCGAAGAATGACCCCCGCAAGAGAAGAACCCTGGATCAGCCGGCGAGCGTCCGGGACCGGCATCCCCTTCGGTGAGCCAGTCCCATCATCATCGTTGGATCACCTCCAGCAAATAGACCCCGAACAGCTGGTCGTCGTCGGTCCACTCTCCTCGACAGTCGAAGCCCGCCTCCCGTGCGATCGCGCGCAACTCCTCGGGCGCGTATTTGTAGCTGCACTCGGTGCGGATGCTCTCCCCCGCGACGATGGAGAACTGTTCGTCCCCGACGTGTACCCACTGGTCCTCGAGACTGACCAGGTGCATCTCGATCCGCCCCTTCGCTTCGTCGTACACCGCCCGGTGGCGATAGCGATCGATCGAAAAGTCGGTCCCCAGGGCTGTGTTCAGGTGGCGGAGTAGATTGAAATTGAACTCCGCGGTCACACCCTCCGAGTCGTCGTAGGCGCTCTCGAGGATCCGGCGATCCTTCTTGAAGTCGACCCCGATCAGCAGCGCCCCCCCCGCTCCCACCGTCTCGGCGATCCGTGAGAGGAACTGCACCGCGTCCTCGCGGTGGAAGTTCCCGATCGTCGAGCCGGGGAAGAACGCGACCCGCCGGCAGGGGCGAGCGAGCGCGGGGAGCGGCACGGGGAGGGAGAAGTCGGCGCGGACCGGCTTCACCTCGAGCTTCGGGTAATCGCGCGCGAGTTCCGCCGCGGCGGCGGTGAGATGACTCCCGGAGATGTCGATCGGGATCACGGCGACCGGATCCTCGAGGGCATCGAGCAGCATGCGGATCTTGACGATGCTTCCCGCGCCGTACTCGATGATCGCGACCCGCGGGCCGCACCAGCGAGCCACCTCCGCTGCGTGCGCCTCGAGGATCCGCCTCTCGGTCCGCGTCAGGTAGTACTCGTCGAGTTCGCAGATCCGATCGAAGAGAAGCGATCCCCGCTCGTCGTAGAACCACTTGCAGGGGAGGGTTTTCTGGCGCTTCTTCGCGAGCCCGGCGGAGACCTCCGCGAGCTGCGCCCGGAGTTCGGAGCGCTGCTGCTCGACCAGATCGAGGTCGTCGTCGCGGTTCATCTCATCCTCGCGAGAGCCCAAGAAGCGCCGCACGGTGCAGCCGCCTCAGGAAGATTCCACCGCCCCACGAGCGATGAGACGCGCGGCCGCGACTCCGGCGGCGAGGAAGCGCGCGAGGGCCGTCGACTGGTCATCGCCCCCCTGCTCGATGAGGTGGCGCACGAGCAGAACCGCGCCGGTCCACCCCTTCTGGTTCCAGGTGCCGCCGGAAGGAAGTTCGGGGAGCTCCGGCTCCTTCGGGAGGGGCGAAGGAGTCACGTACCAGTACGGCTCGTCGATGAGAGCATCGCCGGGGAGAAAACCGCTGTTGACCGTCAGCGGCCTCGCGGCGTCATCGCTTCCATCGAGGGTGTCGACGAACGCGATATCGAGGTGATGCGGCCAGGCGAGGATCGCGCCCGGCTCGATGGCGCCGGTACGGATCACGCCGAGTACGTTCAGGGCGTTCTCGAAGCCGCGGACGAGTTCCCGGTGGGCCGCAGGCGATCGAGTCTCGAACGGGGCGCCATCCCCGACCGGGTGCGCGGGCATCCCATCGAGTTTGCGGGGGACGAGGGTCTCGAGGCGTGGCGCGACATGGTCGCGGAGGACTTCCGCCAGTCGCTCGAGGGCAGCCGAGAGGGTCAACCCGGAGAGTGGGATCTCGACGAACGCCTCGACATCGTCGTGGAGGAGCAGGGTGAGGTCCTCGAGACGGATCCCGACCCGGCAGATCCGGCTCTCGCCGAATGGAAAGGTGGTCAGCGCGCGCTGCTCCGGGTGCCACCGCAGGGCGGTGTGGGACGAGTCCGGCCGTTTCTCGATGAGGGTGTTGCCGACCGCCGCCGGAAGCTGGGCCGCCCAGTGACAGGCGAGGCGGGCAGCCCTCAGGGCCTTCAGATCGACCAATTCGTGGTTTTCGAAGCCCTCGAACGGCATAGCCGCGTCCTCTCTCGCCGATGGCGCGACATCGCGGGTCGCACGCTCGGAGGGATCATTTCGGTTCCGGAGCAAGGCCGCGGGATGATGCAGGAATCTGCGCCGATGGGGAAGGGAGAGCGGGGTGTGGGATTCGATTCAGGGGCTCTCCCCTAGCTCATCACGTCAGCTCGCGCGTCAGCGTCACCGTGTGGAGATGGAACCGAGCTCGCTCGGCGAACCGGATCGCTTCGGCATTGTCGGCGCTGAGGGTCATCTCGATACGAGTGATCCCCCCTCGCCCGAGTTCGTCCACCACTGAGTTGAGCAGCGCGGACCCGATCCCCCCGTCGCGCACGGCAGGATCGACGGAGATCGCGATGATGTTCCCGATACAGCTCTCGGAGTGGTGAGGCGGGAGAGTCTCGACGCGACCGTGGCAGTACCCGACGATCTTGCCCGAGGCCTCGACGACGACCCGCAATACCGTCGTCTCCGAGCCGGCGAGATCACGCAGGTGGTCGAGGTAACGATCCCGCGCCTCCGGGGAGAGCGACCAGCAGGGATGGAATGGCTCGTGGGCTCGCTGCAGATCGCACCAGAGGTCTGCGACTTCGGGGAGATCGGCTGTCTCGACCGATCGAATCGTCAGGGTTTCGCTCACGGGTGCTCCCTCTTTCGGTGGGGAGGGAGCGGACGCAACCGCGTCTCCGCGCACCCTCGATCTCGCCCTCTGCGGGCTCGCGCAAACCCGCGCTCGCCACCCCACTGTTTTCGGCGGTGGAACAGGCGTTCTTGAGATCACCCGATGATTCTGGAGCAGGGATGAGGACTCGGTCGAGTTGGTACTGTCGATGAGCGGATCTCGGTCCCTGGACGGTTGTTAACCCCGGTCTTCGATCCCGGCCGCGAGGACGTTGCGAAGGCTCGGTGTGAATAGGCGAAGGGGCCTTTCAAGTAGCCCTCGGGGTCGCTCGTGGCTGGCTGGGGTTTTTCTGAGCGTTCGGCACGGTCACCCGGCCCGATCGGCCGGTTCGGGGTCGGCAGCCGACCCCTTCGCCCCTTCCCCCCGGCGGCTCACGAAGTAGAGCGAGATGTCGATCGCCAGGAGCACCGAGAGGAAGATCAACCCGTTGCGGGGCGCGACCGTCATCAGCGACTCCCCCTCCGCGAGGAAGATCAGGAGCGCCACCAGAAACACGTTCAGCATCGACCAGTGGCGCACCTTGTCACGGCCGGACACCCACCCGGGAGGTTCGCGGTCGCGGCGGGCCGAGGCCCAAGCGACCCACGTCGCGACCAGCTCGAAGGCCGGTGCGAAGATCAGCCCCCCCGCGAGGACCACCGCCGCAACGGGAGCTCCCTGGGAGAAGAGGGCACCGAGGAACGTGACGACGGTGAAGGCGGTCTTCTTGAGGAGCCAGTCCTGGATCTGGAGGAACGGCACCGCCAGGAGCCCGAGCCAGGCGAGAGTCGCCAGGAGCAGGATCGCGAAGCCGACCGGCGCCGGCATTCGGGCGCCGCGCGGCTCAGGCTCTACCCCCCACCGACGCGCGAGGAGCTCCCCACAGAACATGCTGAGGATGATCGCCGCGAGGAACGCGTAGATCCCCGGCCGGGGTGTCGCCCCGACGAAGAACTGGTCGTTCGTGAGGGCGAGGATGAAACAGACGATGAACACATCGATCATCGACCACTTCCCGAGCGCTTCCACGCGGAGCAGCCACCGGCGGTCCGACCCCGTGGGCCTCTCGTGAAAGGTCAGATGGAGGAGCACCGCGAGCTTGGCGAAGGGGAACACGATCGAGAACGCCACCACGACCACCGCGAGGACGTAGAGGTCGACATCCCACAGGAGGGTCACGGAGCGCAACAAGGTGTAGGTGTCGGTCCCCTGCAGGGCGACGGAGACATCGACGAAGGGGAGGAACAGCGCAGCGGCGTTGAGGGAGAACGACAGCAGCAGGAAACGGCGGATCGTGACCACGGGCAGCTACTCGTCGGTCCGGCCGAGGAGAAACTCATCCTCGAGATCATCGAGGCGGCCTTGGATGAACTTCCGCGCGTCCTGGATCGCTTCGTTGTAGAGCGGTGGACCGAGACGCTCGACGAAGAATTCGAGCAACATCCCCGCCTTCAGCTCTCCGATCTCCTCGCCGTGATGGTCGAGGAAGTGCGCTCTGAGCTCCGCGAGAAGGGCGGTTCGACGTTCGCCGGAGAGCCGGATCCGCACCCGATTCCTCCCGTCCGATCCCCGGGCCGCGGCGGCGGGCCCCATCGCGGTGCAGATCCTACCGGCTCGGTCGGCGAGGGGGGGGGCGTTCTGGTGATCAGGAGCTTCGGGGCCGCTGCATTCGCGGGAGGAGCCTCCCCGTTCGCCCCATGTACTCCCGGTACTCGTCCCCGAGGACCTCCACCATCATCCGCTCCTCCCGCGGTGTGCGAATGAAGTAGAGCGGCGCGAAGGTGACGAGAGCTGAGGGTCCCGCGATCCAGTTCTCGAGCATCAGCCCCTGCGCGAGGGACCAGAGCCAGATCGACGTGTACATCGGATGGCGCACCGATCGGTAGACACCGCTGTCGATCAACCGGTGTTCCTTCCGGATCTCCAAGGTGACCGACCAGAACAGACCCAGATCGGCGTGGGAGCGCCAGAAAAGAACGAGCGAGAAGACCATCACCGCGAACCCGCACCAGGGGACGAACGGCGGAAAGGTCACATCGGCCACCGCGAGCTGGGCAGAGAAGAGGTAGAGGAGCGGAAGGATCATCATGCCGATGGAGACGACCGCGAGCAGGCTCAGCTCCCGACCGTCCAGCCGTTTCTCCGCCGTCTCGACGTTCCGCGTCCGAGACTGGTACACGTGCCGGATCCCGGTGAAGACGACGAAGCCGACGAGGAAGGCGATGTGATTCGGTTGGTCGAGTTTCATGCAGTCACTGTGCGGGATCTCGTGAGCCCGGTCGAGGGCTCCAGAGCCAGAGGGACGGTCCCGACGGCGCCTGCACTGAGGTAGGCGTTCAATCCCGCCGCGTATTCCAGGTCTGGCGATACTCCTCGCGATCCGGCTCGCGATCTCCCTCCGCCGGCGGATACGCACTCATCCCACCGAACGGCAGCGGCTCCACCGACTCCGGCGTCGCGGTCAGCGGATCGCGGTCCTTGCAATAGCCGTGCGTGTCGAGGAGATAGGTGCGTTGCCACCCCTCCGCGAGTTCGGGGAGGACCGTCGCGTCGTAGCGGAGGATCAACTCGTCGCCGCCGCCGATGAGCGCGAACTCGTCGTCCACCGTGTCGATCAACCCCCCCACCTCGCCGTAGCGCGTGAGCAACCCACCCATCGGGCGATAGTCGAGGGTGGAGTCCCGCTCGTCGTAGTGGTAGGTCGCGGGGAGCGCGTCGTCGTCCGAGTACTCCTTCGGATAGCCCCCGAACCGGAGCACGGCGCTCTTGCGCGGCAGGGACACCGCCGCCCCCAGCTCGGTCGCCGGTGCGAGGAAGATCCGGTCCCAGTACAGCTCCAGGTTGGTGTCGATGCGGAAGCGCGTCGCGCCAGCGCTGATCGCGTCACTCACGTCGAGGACCATAGTCTTCGGCATCCCCGCCGGGTAGCCGATCTCCGCCCCGAGGAGTTGCCAGTCGTCATCGCCCCGGTCCCACTGAAACGTCGGCGCTTCGAGGCGGCTCCCTTTCTGCCACGCCGCGAAGTTGATCCGCGAGTAGGGATATTCGACCCAGCCATCGAGGAAGAGGAAGACCCGTGCATCGTCCGCCTCTGGCGGATCGAAGGTCAGCGTCCACCGCTGCGCCGCCGCGTACCCGACCAGATCGGGGTCGAGGGCGCGGGGGCCGGCATACTGCCGATCGACCTCGAGCAACCGGGTCCGATCGACCGCGCCGTCGGCATCGCGGACCACGGTAGGGAATCGTCGATCCTGCGTGCGCACGAGGAGCGGCGCACCGCTCGGAGCGACCCCCGCCACCGGGAAGTACTCGTGCGGATAGACCTCGGTCCCCGGGGGGTGATCGACGGCGAGGAGGGTGAGGCGATCGACGTACGCCGCCTCTTGCATCGGTTCCATCACCGAGAGACGCAGCTCGCCGCAAAGGGGTGCGAGCGCGCCGGGTTCGATCCGGACCACTTCGGTCGGCTCGGGAGGTGCAAATTCATCCGGTCCGGTCCAGAAGCCGAGCCCCCCGCCCCCCATGAAGTCGGTGATGAAGCGGTACTCGCTCCCGTCCCAGGTGAACAGCACGGGGCAGCTCGACGATTTTCGCTGCACCTCTTCGATGATGTGACAGCGATCGAGAGGGACTTCGAGTTGCGACTGCGTCACTCCGTCCGGCCAGGCGAGGTAGGCCCAATCTGCGGTGTCGCGCGCTCCGATTCCCAGCACGAGGGGTGCGATTCCCTGGGCGCGGTGGCCGATCGCGCCTTCGAAGGTGCGGGCGACGCTGAGATCCCCTGCCCGAATTTCGACCCGCGTTCCGTACCCCAGAAGGTTGGTGTGGCGATCGGAGTCGCGCGCCCCGCCGAGGTAGAGCCGTACCGCGTGGTTCGGGGGCGAGGAAGCGCGCGGATCGGTGGCGTTCCGCACCAGCACGGGCACGCCACCTTGCGAGATCGCGATCACGTCCGGATCGAGGTCGTCATCGATGTCTCCGGTGATCAGGACGACCGCGGCGGTGTCGATCACCGCGACCTGCTCGAAGTGTGCCGCCCCGTCGTTCCGGAGCACCCGGATCGCGAGCGGACCCAGCGCCCCCCCAGACTCGACCGAGAGGAGCAGATCGAGGTGTCCGTCGAGGTCGAAGTCGGCGAGGGCCATGGCGCGGCACTTCCCGATGAACTCGGTGGGCGGTTCGAGTGCCCCGAAGAACCGTTCCGTCCCCGGCGCGAGGAGTGTGAAGCCGGTTCCTTCGCTTGCCCCCGGAGTCACGAGCAGGAAGTCGTCGCGGGTATCGCCATCGAGGTCGGCGGCCGCCGCCATGAACGGCCCGTCCGCGGCGGTTCTCGGGAACATCCCCTCCGGATCGAAGACGAAGCGCCACTGCGGCGCGTTCTCGATCCCGCGGAGATACGGGGGGCCCTCCGGTCCGGAGAATGCGAGGTCCGCATCGGAATCGCCGTCGATGTCGCGGGCGAAGACGATCTCGAGCGCGCGCGCGGATGCCCCCTCCGGCCACGGCAGCGCGGGCTCACCGGACTCGCGCAACGATCGCCCCTCGTTCAGCGCGATCCGCGGCGGGCCGTCCGCCAGGATGATGAGCAGGTCGAGGTCACCTTCGAGGTCGAGATCGAGGAGCCGCAATTCGAGGATCGCCTGCGCTCCAGCGACAGTGAACGACTGCCGCTCCGCCAGTACCGGCACGGGCACCCCCGTCGCGCCGTAGACGGTGATCTTCGCACCGGTCGCGGTGACGAGGTCGGGGACTCCATCTTCATCGATGTCCCCCACCGCGAAGGTGCTCGCCGCGAGGAGCTCGGGCGGCGCCGCGTGGCGCTGCGGTTCCGGGCCTTCGAACGACCAGATCGCCCCACGCGGTCCCGCGACCCACAGTTCGGGTTGGCAATCCAGGTCGAGGTCGACGAGAGCGGCGGCGGGCGGGGGGGAGAGGTCGCGAGTCTCGGGTGTGAGCGGCAGCGGAGGGGCGAACCGGATCGAGAGCGGCGCATCGAACGCGCGCAGCGGGAAATCCCAATCGCGCATCGCGAGGCTCAAGTCGCCCTGCTCCGTGTACTTCGTCGAGTGCGCATGACCTCGCCCCGAGTCCTTGAGCGCGATGAACTGCGCGAGTGCGCGGTCGGCGTCCTCGGTGCGACCCGTGCGGCGATAGAGGAGCTGCAGGTTGTGCCACGCCCCGAGAATGGTCGGATCGAGCCGCACCACGATCTCGAAGTAGGGGAGTGCCTGATCGTGCTCGGCGAGGTGCGTGAGGCTGATCGCGACCTGGTAGTTCGCGTCCGCGCTCCCGGGGGCGAGTTCGGCCGCGCGGCGGAACTCGGCGAGCGCCTTCTCCTCGTCTCCGACGAACCGATGGATCACTCCGAGGCAGTACGCGATGCGGGCAGCGTCCCCGCCCAGTTCACGCGCGGCGAGCAGAGTGTCGAGCGCCCGGCCCACCCCGGTCTCCGCCTGATTCAGCTGGGCCACCCCCAAGTTGAAACGCGGGACGAACTCTTCGGGCATCGCATCGACCACCGCCTGGAGCACTACTTCGGCGTCGGTGAACTTGTGCTGTTCGATCAGCGCGACCCCGCGGTGATGCTGTTCGACGAGGGACTCGCGGCTCGGAGAGGAGAAGACGACCCATCCCACGACCGCGAGCGCGACCAGAAGGACGACGAGCAGCGGTCGGGTCGGCATCGATCGATCTCCCTCACCGGAAGCGGCGGTGCGTCCCCTTTTTCTCCTCGGCGGACTCGCCGCGCTCGACCCGCTCTTCCCGGATCCGGTCGGCGTATGCCTGGTACGACCCCTCGAAGAAACGAGCGTGCCCCTCGCTGTCGAAAGCGAGGATGTGGGTGGCGACACGGTCGAGGAAGTAGCGGTCGTGGCTGACGACCACCGCGCTGCCGGGAAACGCCGCAAGGGCATCCTCGAGGAGGCGCAAGGTCGGGATGTCGAGGTCGTTGGTCGGCTCGTCGAGCAGCACGACGTTGCCACCACGGCGGAGCATCTTCGCCATCTGGACGCGGTTCCGCTGACCGCCGGAGAGGTCTCCGACCCTCTTCTCCTGGTCCTCGCCGGTGAATCCGAACCTGGCGACGTAGGCGCGCGAGTTGACCTCGAGCTTCCCGACCTTGAAGGTGTCGTAGCCCTCGGAGATCTCCTCGTAGACGGTGTTCAGCGGTGCGAGGTCCTGGCGGCTCTGATCGGCGTAGATCACGCTGACGGACGGCCCGAGCTCGACCGTGCCGGAATCCGCGGTCTCGAGTCCGACGATCATCTTGAGCAGTGTCGTCTTCCCGGCGCCGTTCGGACCGATCACCCCGATGATCCCACCGGGGGGGACGATGAATCCCAGGTCGTCGATCACGGTGCGGTCGCCGTACTTCTTGCTGACGCCCCGCACCTCGAGCACGCGATCCCCGAGGCGGGTCGTGCACGGGATCGAGAGGGCGGGCAGGTCGGAGGTCTTCTCGTAGCTCTCCTCTTGCAGCTTGTGGAATGCGGTGACCCGCGCCTTCGACTTGCTCTGTCGCGCCCGTGGCGACTGCCGGATCCACTCGAGCTCGTTGGCGATCGTCTTCCGCCGGGACGATTCCTGGCGCGCCTCGGACTCCTGCAGCTTCACCTTCTGCTCGAGGTAGCCCGAGTAGTTCCCCTCGAAGGGGATTCCGCGCCCGCGATCGACCTCGAGCATCCAGCCGACGACGTTGTCGAGGAAGTAGCGGTCGTGGGTGATGAGCAGCACGGTGCCGGTGTAGTCGGCGAGGTGCCGCTCGAGCCAGGCGGTGGTGTCGGCGTCGAGGTGGTTGGTCGGCTCGTCCATCAGCAGAATGTCGGGGTGCGCGAGGAGAGTGCGACAGATCGCGACGCGGCGCTTCTCCCCCCCCGAGAGGGTCTTGACCGCGGAGTCCCCCGGCGGGCAACCGAGCGCGTGCATCGCCTGCTCGATGTGCCGGTCGAGCTCCCACCCTTCGACCGCCTCGATCGTCTCCTGCAGGGCGCCCATCCGGTCGTAGGCCTTCTGCATGGCGTCGTCGTCGAGATCACCGCCGAGCGACTCGGTGACGGCGTTGTACTCGTCGATCAACCCGCGGATCGCGGAGACGCCGTCCTCGATGTTCCCGCGGACCGTCTTCGTAGGATCGAGCTCGGGTTCCTGCTCGACGTAGCCGACGCGGGTCCCCTTCGCCAGGGTGACCTTGCCTTCGAAGCCGTCATCCGCGCCGGCGATGATCCGCAGCAGCGTCGACTTGCCGCTGCCGTTCGAGCCGATGATGCCGATCTTCGCCCCAGCGTAGAAGCCGAGGGTGATCCCGCGGAGGACCTCCTTCTTGCCGTAGCTCCGGTGGAGGTCCTGGACATTGAAAATGATCTGCTGGGTCTCGGTGTTCATGCTCTCGCGATCTTGGTGTTTCCAGGGCGGGAAAAAACGCGGCGCTACTCTTGCCGAGCCTCGATCTCCTCGAAGATCTCCGGATGTTCGGGAAAGCGCCCGAGCTTCTTCTTCGAGAAGACTAGCTCGCCGTCCGCGACGACCTCGAAGACGCCGCCCCCCGATGGGATCATCTCGGCCTTGATCCCGTACTTGGACTTCAGATCAGCCGCCAGACTGGCGGCCTGGGGTTGGTAGTTTCACTGCACGCAGTATTCGATCGAGACTTTCATCGTGCTCCTTTCGCCCGGAGGTGCGATCAGGGGGAGGTCCGGGGTCGGTATGGTATCCGGGTGGTGCGCCGGCGCCATCGGATCCGGTCGACGCGGGGAGGTCTCGGGGACCCGGTGATCCTCGTCCGTTGCCCGCGTCGCGCGTCGGGTTTAGGATCGATCCATCCTGTTTCCCGCCGCTCGTTCATCCTCGGTCATCAAGGGAGTTCCCTTGGGTCATGACGACGCAGCGGCCACCCCACCGGCGGGCGCCGACGACTGGTTCCCGAAGCTCTACGCAGAGCTGAAGCGCATCGCCGCACAACGGATGCGGACCGAGCGCAAGAATCACACCCTTTCCGCCACCGCGCTCGTCAACGAGGCGTACGTCAAACTTTCCCCGCGTCACTCTGGTTGGGGGAATCCCGAGGAGTTCTACGCAGCCGCATCGCGAGCGATGCGCGAGATCCTCTGCGACCACGCTCGCGGATTCTTGACCCAAGAACGCGGCGGGGACGCGCAGCGCGTTGCGCTCGCCGAGAGCGTGATCATCTGCGATGACCCCAGAGAGGCGGTCTGGGATCTCCTCGACCTCGAGGCCGTGCTCGAAGAGCTCGCGGCGATCGACTCACAAAAGGCCCAGGCGGTCGAGCTGCGGCTCTTCGCAGGTCTCACGCACGCGGAGGTCGCGCAGATCCAGGGACTCACGGTGCGGGCGGTCGAAGCGGACTGGTATCTGAGCCGGGACTGGCTCGCCGAGCGCTTGGGAGACCGCCGCGACGGCGATGTGTGAAGTGATGAATCTCGGGGACTCGACAGAGACTTGACGCTCAAGGAGATGAGAGCTGTGGCCACCCCCCACCCAGAGGACGCGGGTGAGCCCCGGAATCTTCCAGCAGTTTCGGCTACGTTATTGAAGCGCTACTTTAATAAAGGAGTGGACAATGGCGGTGGTCGGTCGGTTTTTCGGGGCTCCCGACTCCCACTTCTTCCCCTGGACTTCGTCGTCTACGGTCCGAGAGGGTGCTGGGCGCTCGAGGTGAAGAACGGCGCGTCCACCACCAGCCGCGATCTTCGAGGACTCCGGACATTCCGAGAAGACTATCCAGAGGCGCATGTGAGGCTGCTACACCGGGGCTCCGACCACCTGGTGGTCGATGGAATCCCCTGTCTTCCGGTGAGCGAATACCTGTTCGGCGTGACTCCCGGCCACGACCTTCCGTGACCCCATCCGCCTGGGGGTGCTTCCCACGAGACGCCGCGGCTCGGTATGGTATCCCCGCGGTGCCATGGTGCCCTCGAATCCACGAGGGGAGCAGGCACCGAGGAAAACAGTGGGAGCTGATCATCGGAGGCAATGATGGAAAACGTCGTCGAGACCCTTCGCGCCGCTCGCGCCGACCACATCGAGAAGCTGAAGACGTGGCTCCGGATCCCCAGCGTCTCCACCGATTCCGCTCGGAGCGGGGACGTGCGCCGGGCCGGGGAGTGGATCCTCGCCGAGTTGCGGGAGGCGGGGTTCGAGGCGCGGATCGACGAGACGCCGCGGCACCCGGTGGTGCTCGCGAAGTGGCACGGAGCGCCGGGCGCGCCGACCCTGCTCGTCTACGGTCACTACGACGTGCAGCCACCCGAGCCCCTCGACCTCTGGCGTCACGGCGCGTTCGAGCCGACGGTCGAAGGGGATGACCTGGTCGCCCGTGGCGCGACCGACGACAAGGGACAGGCGCTCGCGCTCGTCCTCGGGATCGGTGGCGCGCTCGGGCAGCTGGGGAAACTCCCGGTCAACGTGACCTTCCTGATCGAAGGGGAGGAGGAGATCGGCTCTCCGAACCTCGAGGCGTACATCCGGAAGCACCAGAGTGAACTCGGCGCGGACATCGCCCTGATCTCCGACTGCACGCAGTTCGGCCCCGGCCGGCCGGCGATCACCGTCGGGCTGAAGGGGCTCGTCTACATGCAGGTCGAACTCGTCGGCCCCAACCGCGACCTGCACTCGGGGAGCTTCGGGGGTGCGGTCGAGAACCCGGCGAACGCACTGGCGACGATGCTCGCGGCGCTGAAGGACGCGGACGGTCGCGTGCAGATCCCCGGCTTCTACGACAAGGTCCGCGAACTCACCGATGACGAGCGCGCGGAGATCCTGAGGCTCGAATTCGACGAGGCCGCCTTCGCCGCGGATCTCGAACTCGAGCACCTCCACGGCGAGGTTGGGTATTCGACCCTCGAACGCAAGTGGGCGCGCCCGACCCTCGACGTGAACGGCCTCCTCTCCGGCTGGACCGGCGAGGGTGCGAAGACGGTGCTCCCGTCGAAGGCGATGGCGAAGTTCTCGATGCGCCTCGTCGCCGACCAGCACCCGGACGAGATCAAGCTGCTCGCCGAGAATTTCCTCGCGAAGCTGTGCCCCCCCACCTGCCGGATGACCGTGAAGTGCGACCACGGGGCGGAACCGGTCCTGGTCGATGCGAAGAACCCGTGGATGAAGGCGGCGTGCCGCGCGATCGAAAAGGGTTTCGGCAAGGAGCCGATCTTCATCCGCGAAGGGGGTTCGATCCCGGTGGTCAGCCTCCTGAAGAAGCAGCTCGGGATCGATACGATCCTCCTCGGGCTCGGCCTCCCCGACGACAACGCCCACTCCCCGAACGAGAAGTTCCATCTCCCGGACTATCAGCGCGGGATCGAGACGGCGGCGTGGCTGCTCGCGGAGATGGCTGCGCAGTAGGGGGCTCGCATGAAGATCGTGCCATCGCAGTGTGCCAACTGCTGCGCTCCCGTCGAGATTCCCGAGGGGGCGAGCCAGGTGAAGTGCACCTTCTGCGAGTCGATGCTGCTGATCGTGCGCACCGAATCCGCCATCTCCACCGAGTTCCAGGAAGAGCTGTTCGAGCGGCTGCAAGATGCGGCCGCGGAACTCGAGCTCCAGAAGCTGGGCGCGAAACTGCGTGCCCTCGTTCGGCGCTGGAAGCGGTCTCGGGCGAGGTACTCGAAGGACGGTCAGTTCGCCGTTCCCACGCGGCGAGGATCGCGGATTGCGATCACCGCTGGTCTGATCCTCCTCGTGCTCGCGCTTGTCAATGCCTTCGTCGGGCCAGCCGTGTTCTTCCCCGCTCTCGTGTTCCTGGGGCTCGTCACGTTCATCGGGGGACTGGTCATGGTCGACAGTGCCGATCGATATCGAAAGGCGCACAAAAAATCCTGAGACTCCGACGGCGACCGACGGATCGCGAAACTGCTGCGGAAGGCGAGGGAGACGCACCCCGCATCGTAAACTCCTGCTCCCCGATTGCTGCAGGCAGCTGTTGACGGTTAGGATCGCGACTTCCGCGCCACCGGATGGGTCGCGGCATGGAGATAGGGGCGACGTGGCGCACTTGGACGAGCTGATCGAGCGCTGTATCGAGCGCTGGAGAGCCGAAGGAGATTCCGCGGTCGAGTCGATCTGCGAGGATCATCCCACCGAGGCTCAGGCGATCCGACGGCGCCTCCAGTCTCTCCGGCGCACCGGTATGCTGCGCTCGCTCCTCGGATTCGAGCCACCGCAATTGGAGGCCTCCCCTCCAGACGTCGGGCGCGACGTCGTCCAGGTTCAGTTGCCGTGCTGGATCGGTCAGTTCCACGTCGAGGAAGAGGTGGGACGTGGGGGAGCCGGCGTCGTGTATCGCGCGCGCGACTCCAAGCTAGAACGCGATGTCGCGCTCAAGCTGCTCTACTGGGACGTCGGTTCCGACCCTGAGAGGTTGGGACAGTTCAAGACCGAGGCCCGGATCGTGGCCTCCTTGCAGCATCCCCACGTCGCGAGCATCCACAGCATCGAAGAGCACGAGGGAAGCACCTATCTCGTCCTCGAGTTCATCTCGGGGGAGACGCTGCAGGATCGGTTCGCTCGAGGCGCGGTCACCCCGAGCGAGCTCTTCCGCTGGGGATCGGAGATCGCCTCCGCCCTCGAAGCGGCGCACGAGAAGGGCATCGTTCACCGCGATCTCAAGCCGTCGAACGTTATGATCACGCCTACGGGAGTCGCGCGCGTGCTCGACTTCGGGCTCGCGGTACGGCGTTCACCGAAACGCTCCGGAGAGGAAGATCGCTCATCCGGGCGCATCGTGGGAACCCCCCGCTACATGAGCCCGCAGCAGTGGGACGGGGTGGCCGCCACGACGGCCGATGACATCTGGTCGCTCGGCTGTTTTCTCTTCGAGGGGTTGAGCGGGCGATACGCGTTCCTCGGGGAGAGTCGGGAAGAACTGCGGAAGGCGGTCGAAGAGCCGCCGAGCTGGGACCGGCTCCCACCATCGATCCCACCGGAGGTTCGCGAGCTGATCCTCCGCTGTCTGTCCAAGGACCCCGTGGAGCGCCCGAAGTCCGGGGAGTCCTGCGAGATCCTCGCGAACGCCGCGCGATCGTCCAGCGCGCTCCCGCGCGTCACCGTGCAGGCCCTGCGCCGCTCTGCGCGCCGTGGAGACCGAGTGCCCATCCGTGTCGTCCTCGCGAACCCGGCCCCCGATTCGTGGACCGGAGAGCTCGCGATCGAAGACGTTCACGGTGAAGAACTCGCACCCCCGGAATTGATCGAGCTCGCCGGCGAGCAATCGGTTCCGCGCATCATTTGGTGCGATCCCCCCCGTGCGGAGATCTTGGAACTTCCTCGGGCCACGCTCCGCCCCGGGGGAGGTGGCGGCTCGATCATCCGCTCCGAGGCCGCAGCCTCCATTCGAGTGTCCACCCCTCTCCCCGCCCCGGTTCCCGGTCGAGAGGCAATCGACGCAGCCGTGGTCCGTGCGCTCGATCGGATCATCGAAAACTCTGCCTTCATCTCCGTCGTCGGAGAGCCCGGATCGGGGAAGAGTACGGTCCTCGATCGTGTGGCGAGTCGAGCGCGACAGATCGGGGTTCGGGAGATTTCCGGGAGCGCGGCGGGGGGCCTCGGGCGACCGCTGAAGCTCTTCCATGATCTGCTCCGCGATCTTCTCGGAGTGGAGTCGATCGATGAGGAATCCGAGCCACTCAGACGAAGGGTCGGAGCTCAGCTTGTCGGGTACCTCGGTCACGAACCACACACCATCCAGTTCCTCTCGCGGTTCCTCGCCTCCGAATCGACCGATGCCATCGGGTCCGATCATCGCTTGCTCCACTGGCTCCGGCTGTTCCGAGCGCTGGAGAAAGAGGGACCACTCTGGATCACGATCGACGATCTCCACCGCGCGGACGAAGAGTCTCTCGCACTCTTGACCGCACTGCTCTCAGGCGTCCGAAGTGACTCTCTCGCGATCGGATTCACTTTCGCGCTCGCGCCGGATGGAAGACCGACGCTCGAGCCATTCTCGGAACCCGGAATGCTCACGGATGAAGTCTTGCCCTTGAAGCCGCTCGGAATCGACTCGGTGACACGATGGATCCAGCGGTCCTATCCAGGCGTCGGCGATCTCGACACGGTGCCGTGGCTTCCGCGCGTGACGATGCAGCGCACGGAGGGAAACTGCGCCAGGGTCCACTCTCTCATCGAAGAGTTGGGAGCACCCGAGTCGCCGGTGCGCCTGTTCCTCTCGCGCGGAGACCGCTGGTCCCTCGATCCCGAAGCGACCGAGCACCGATTCCGGCGATCGATTCCAAGCTTCGGCGATCTTCGCATCGCACGGATGATGGAGAGTCTCGAGCCCCCGGAGCGCACTCTTCTCGAATTCGCAGCGCTGATGGGCGGGGAGTTCCCGGTCGCGGTCCTTCGGGAATTAGTCGATGCCCCCGAAGAGCTGGACCAGCGACTCGACGCTCTCGAGCAGCGTCAGTGGATCGAACCGATCGATCTCACTCTTTCGAGCTACCGAACTCGCCACCCCGGCTTCACCGATCGCCTGACCGAGCAGATGCTCAAAGGGGCGCGCCGCGAATCCGCGACGCGGAGCCTCGAGATCGCTGCCGCCGCGGAGCGCGTGTTCGGACGATCGCCTGAGCACGCGGCGTGGATCGGCGGCTTGTTCGTTCGCGGCGGGAGACTCGGTGAGGCACTCGAGCGATGGACGCAGAGCCTCGGATGGAGGATCGAGAGGGGGGAATACGCCGATGCCCTAAGTCTCATCGAGAAGATCGACGAGGTGCGCAACCTCTTTCCGGACCTCCCCGCGCGGGTCGAATGCAAAATCGAGGAGGGTCGATCGCGGACCCTCGGAAAGCTCGGAAAGCTCCCGCAGGCGCGGATCGCGGCTCATCGTGCCCTCGCGCTCGCGGACCGCCTCGACAGCACCACCGCGAGGGCTCGTATTCTCGTGCAGCTCTCAGAGGTCCAGATTCGCGAGGGAGAGTGGATCGAGGCGGAGGAAGCGATTCGCGAAGCTCTCGAACTCGCCGAAAGTGTCGGCAGCGATGATCTTCGCTTCGCAGCGACCAACAATCTCGGAATCCTCCAGCTCTACCGGCGACAGCTCGACGAAGCCAAGGAGACCTTCCGCGCGCTGCTCGAGAGTGCCCGTCGGGAGGGCGAGCGAGCCATCGAAGCGAAGGCGCTGAACAACCTCGGGATGATCGAGGTCCAGCGCGGGCGACGCGACGAGGCACGAGACCACTTCCGACGGGCCGCGACCCTGTTCGAGCGACTCGGCAATCTGGATCATGCGACCACGGCTCGGGTTTGGCTCGCCAATCACGCGTTCGCTCGAGGGAAGCTCCACGAGGCCGAAGTGGGGTACGAAGAGGCGGTGCAGGTGTACCGTCTGCTCCAGAACCGGATCGCCCTGGCGACGAACCGCGGAAACCTCGCGCTGATGCACCTCTTGCTGGGGAGATTCGATCGCGCTGCCTCGACCGCCCGGAATGCCCTGGAGCTCTCTCGATCGATCCAAGATCACGAAGGCGCGGCGAAGATGGGGATCTTCCTCGCGGAGACCGAAATTCAACTCGGAGGCGATGCCACCACACTCGAGTACCTGAGACAGACCGCCGCAGACGCGCGCCTCGCAGGGAGCGATCCTCTCGAACAGCAGGCGATTTTGCGGGCAGCGCACGTTTCGATTCGTACTGGGCTGCCGTCTCCCCTCCCCGAACCGGTGCTCCACCCGCTGTCGGAGATCGTCACCGTTGCAGCGCTTCAACTCCTCGTCGAAGCAGAACGATTCGGTGAAGCACTCCCGGACAGGTGGATCGATGATGCGCGACGGTGCCTCGATGGGTTGATCAGCCCCGCGAGTTCGGGGTTACGCCTTGGGTTCGAGATCGCCTTCTCGGTCGCGTTGTCCCGAACCGACGCCACCGCGGCCCGGGAAAGACTCGAGGCGATTCTCGTCGCCCCGTGGTTGCTCGATGGGTGTGACCTCCACGCGGTGCACGTCACACTCGCGCGGCTCTTCCCGTCGGATGGCGCCGCGGGAAGAGCGACTGCCGCGTCCCAACTCGAGCAGCAGGCCTCGCGGATCATCGATCCCGATGCCCGGGCGCGATACCTCGCGGCCCGGGAGCAACGCGACTAGCGATTCACAGGCAGAAGAGCCCATCCAAGGTCGGGTCGACCAGACCCGGTTCACATACTCCTTGGGCATTGCAACCCGGCGGCGGCGGCTCCATCCCTCCATTGAAGAGATAGTCGAGCAGCCAGATCGCGTCCGCGATGTTGTTGCCACCGTCGTCGTTCGTGTCGAAGGCATCGAGACAGTTGTAGTCGGTCCCCGAGTTGAACAGGTAGTCGAGGATCGTCACCGCGTCTGCGACATTCAGCGCCAGATCGAGGTTCGCGTCCCCACGGATGAACGGCCGCCGCGCAACGATCTCGTAGACGACACTCGTCGTGGTGCCGACGAGGGAGATCCTGCCATCGAAGAACGAGAATCCGCCGAAGACGTTCTCCTCGGCCTGGAGGGCGGTGAGTGGAATCGATGAACCTGCGGGAACAGCGGTGATCACCCCCCCATTGTTCGTCACATCGACGAGATCGATCGAATAGCTCTCGTCTACCGGGTCGAACGCGGTGAGGAGCAATTGGAATTCGCTGAGGATGCTTCCCCCGAGAAACTCGATCCCGTTCAGTCCAGGTCCCGGATCAGGGTGGACGAATTCGAAGTCCACCAAGGCACTTTGGGCGGGGCTCAGAGCGAAGATCGCGCAGCCACCGGGTTCGATGCCAACGATAGACCCACCGCTGGGTTCGTAGTCGATTCCCCCGATCGGACCGCTGAGAGGGCCGAGCGTGCCGATCACGCTGATGAGGCCCGCTCCATTCGGTGGGTCGATCACCACCCCTCCCAAGGTCGTCTCAGCGATCTGCGACGGGTCGCTTCCGTCCCCTCCGCTCGCGATAAAGAGTGACCCCGCCCCACCGTTGCCATCCGGCCGATACGCGATCCCCGTACTGGGGACGATCCCCTGAAAGGGGCTGTCGATGATCCCGAGAACGGAGAAGTCCTCGTCGAGCGCGTAGATCTTCCCGCTCCCCGAATCCGTTGCGTAGAACCTCGGCTCACCGGGCCCTGCATTCTCATTGGTGCTGACGTCGAACAGGTTCGTCGCGCGATCCCCGACATCGACGCCGATCGTATTCTCGTCCTCGACGCCCCCTTGCCCGACGATCACCGCGCAGCCGACCGCATCGGCAGGCTGGCCCCCAAACTCACCGAAGATCTCGTAGGCGTAGTTCCCGACCGACACGACGGGGTCGACGAAGCTCGTCGCATCTCCGGGAAGAGTGGCGAGAGGTTGAGCATCCCGGAGGACCTGAATGGCATCGAAGGTGAGGGGATTGGTCCACGAGAGCTCGACGTCTTGACCGACCACGAAGCAGCTCAGGTCGATCACCTGAGGCACGATTCCAGGATTGCTCACGGCATCGAAGGGATTGGTCGCAGAGTCGACCTCGAATCGGTTCGAGAACCCGTCCGAGTCGAAGTCCCCGTTCGGCCGGAGAATGTTCGCTTGGATCATTCCCGATGCGTCTCCGAGGAGGCCAGGATCGATCCCGATTGCCGTCGTCTCGATCAGTGTCTCATTCGCATCGAAGCGCGTGGCCGTTCCGCTCGCGTCCGTCACCCAAACATCGCCCAGGCCGTCGATGAGGATCCCCGTGGGATCGGGCGTACCCGGCGCATCGATCGGATCGAGGGCACCGCCCGGTACCACATGGTAGGGCAGCTCGGCTGCGATCCACGCTTGATTGACGCCTCGAATGACGATCCCCTCCGGGGCTGCTCCCACGGGGAGACCCGTGAACTGCTCGACGAGAGATCCGCCACTCCCGCGCCGCTCGACCATGTCCGCACCGCGAAGTGTCACCCAGATGAATCCGTTCCGATCGATGGCGACCCCGTAGGGCTCATCGCCCGGTTGGAAGTCGACGACGACCGCTAACTCTCCGTTGTTGTTGAGCTTCTTCAGCTGGTCATCGCCGGCGATGGCGACCCAGATGTTGCCAATCGCGTCCGCCGCGATTCCGGTCGGCTGGTTCCCCACCAAGATGGCATCGTCGATCCCGCCGCCCATTCCGAGGAGAACTGCGCCGGAGGGAGCGATCTTCGTCACGGTTCCATCGGTCGCGTCGGTGACCCAAGTGTTTCCGAGGTGATCGACGCAAACCCCAGTCGGGGCCATCCCCGTGGTGATCGCGGAACCGAACTGGTTTCCGTCCGGTTGAACACGAGCCACGGTGCCCGTCCCGGCGTACGCGACCCAGCCCATCCCGTTCGGCGCGATCGCGATGCCACGGG
>JAQBGV010000230.1:0-9644 GCA_032128395.1 Planctomycetota bacterium
CCAAGACATTACGTTACATCAAGGCTACCAGAAAATGCATGTGACAATTCTTACTGTTGGATCGCGGGGCGATGTTCAACCATTCGTTGCGCTTGGTCTCGGGTTGAAGGCGAGCGGATATTCAGTTCGTTTGGCGACTCACGGAATATTTAGGGAACTGGTTGAGGGACGGGGTCTAGATTTTCATCCCATCGAAGGTAATCCGAAGGAAATACTGTTCAGCCAGCACGGACAACGAACGCTAAGAAGCGGTCGCAACACTCTACGCTTTATGCGTCGGGCCGCGAAGGCATTTGAACCTGTGCTGGCACAATTGGCGGAAGATTGCTGGCTGGCCTGCCAGAAAACTGACGCTATCATCTTCACACCATTTAGTTTCTTTGGTTATGACCTGGCGAAGAAACTATCGATTCCCGCCATCGCAACTTGCTTACAACCGGCAATAAGAACTCGACACTTTCCCAGTCCTGCGTTTCCGCAGGGATTGAAGCTGGGACGGACCTACAACTGGCTGACCCATACTGTGTCTGAATATGGATTCTGGCATGTTGTGCAACCCTATCTGAATCGTTGGCGAAAAGAGAAATTGGAACTGCCAGCGATTTCTGTCTGGCGTGACGTTGAAAGACGACAGGCACCGATTATTCACGGGTACAGTTCATGTGTCTTGCCCAAACCTCCGGATTGGGGAGAACGTGGTCATGTGACAGGCTTTTGGTACCTCGAAAGGGAGTCAGAGTGGGAAGCCCCAGTGGAGCTCGTGCGATTTCTCGAAGACGGTCCGCCCGCGGTCTACATAGGATTCGGAAGTATGCCAGTTCCTGATGATATTGGCCGGATTGTCGCGGAAGCATTGAACGAGTCGAGGCAGCGAGGGGTTATCGTTTCCGGATGGGGTGGATTAGGAAAGGTTGAGAACCTTACAAATATTTACGTGGCCGACCATGTTCCTTTTGACTGGCTATTTCCAAGAGTAGCTGCGGTCGTTCATCATGGGGGAGTAGGAACAACAGCCGAGGGCCTGAGATCAGGCAGACCCACGGTCGTATGCCCCCTGGCTGGAGATCAGCCATTCTGGGGAGAACTTGTCTCCGGACTAAACGCCGGTCCTAAACCCATTCCCATGCACAAACTAACGGCGAAGAAGCTGGCCCGGGCTATTGGGGCCGCTGTTAACGACGAGACAATCCGAAACAGCGCTTTGTCTCTGGGCGAAAAACTCAGGGAAGAAAATGGTTGCGCAAATGCGGTTGAGATTATCCATCAACAGTTGTCAGCATGAGTAGGAACTTTCGTCGAGCACAATCACCGGCGGATCGTGGATCAGTGCGGCCCTCGGGTCCGAGCGGCCGACGAGCCGGCGCCGCATCATGCACAACGCGCAATTGCTCGAGATGAACGGCGAGAGCTTCAGGCTGAAGTCGGCTCGGCGTCGGACTAAGGGGAAGGCCAGGAAGTGACCATGGCGCGCGATCGCGACCTCACGCGAGGGCACATTTGCTCGTCGGAGCCCGGGGCCCCGCAGCGGAGGACGGCGTCGCGGTGTCCGCGGAGTGCTCCACAAGTCGTGAGTCTCCTCCCCGCTGGACCTGGGCTCCGCCCCTCAACGCACCCCCTACGCCCCCCAACACCCGGCCCGTGGGTGGGTCGGACATGGACGAGACCGAGGTCAAGTTTCCCGCGCCGGGTGGGTCAGTTTTCGTTTGCCGTTTCGAGGCCAGGGTGCTTGGGGGCGGCGGGAGCGTCGTCGGGCGGGAGGCGTCGCAAGTCCCCCACCAGGCGCGAGAAGAGGATGACTCGGGGGCGGAGTGTCAGGGGGTCATCCGCTTCGACCGCCTATGCACCTTCAAGGGCTTTTCCTTTCGGTGACGGAGCGTTGACGAACACCTGTCGTGTCAAGGGGTTGAGCCCCAGTTCGAATCTCACCCGGCGCGGACACCCTCCATCGCGTTGGGTGCTTGGGTTGGTCGACAGGTGTCAAGTGGTTGGCGGCGGGGTCTCGCGGGGCTACTGATCCCACGTGGAAGAACAAGTCCGAGGAGAGGACCTATGATCGCGCAACTCCGCTCCGCAGCGCGGGGCTTCGTGCACAGCATGGTGATGTGCGCCTGCGTGGTCACCGTGCTGGGCGGCAGCTCGGGCTGCTCGGCGCCCCCGAGCCCGTGGGCTGACGCGCAGCACGACACGGTCCACGGCTTCCAAGACTCTCTGCTCGACGACCTCACCGGCACCTGGGTGCTGGAGGGCATGATGGCGGGCACCGATGTGGTCCACGACTTCGTTGCCGAGTGGGTCACGGGCCACCAGTACCTGCGCTTCGTCGAATTGTCACGCGAGTGCGAGGACGACGGCACCCGCGCCTACGAGGCCATCGTGTTCATCGGTTGGGACGCCGAGCACGAGCGCTACGCCTGCCTGTGGCTCGACTCCACTGGCGGCAGTGGGCTGGTGAACGGGATCATCGGCTACGCGGCCCCCGACGGCGACCGGCTCGCGTTCCTGTTCGACTTCGGCGACCAGAGCCGGTTCCACACGACGTTCACCTACGACCGAGAGCGCGAAGTCTGGGAGTTGCGCATGGACTCGGAACGCGATGGAGGATTCCAGCCCTTCGCCCGCGCCAAGATCACGCGGCGCAACTGAGAGCCACGCACGCGCACCGGGTGAATCTGAATCGTGGAAGAAGCTGCCCGACTAGGTACTACTCGCCCCGGTGTCGAAGTCGCCGGCCGCCGACAGCGATCCGTCTCCCACTCCGATCTCGGGAGGCATCCGCTCTCTGCCGCAGATCTACATGCTCGACCTGCCCTATTCCTGCGCCCGCAACCTGATCCGGCTCGCCGATGAACTCGCCGCCGCCGGCGTCGCTCTCGCTGCCGCCGTGCTCGTCGCACACGTCGTCGACAGGGGGCACTGGGGCGAGGTCCAAATCCACATCGCCCGATCAGCGAGGCCCTCGGTCGTCTTCCCGGGGTCTTCCCCGAGTGGTCCCCCGACGGCGGCCGGCTCGCCTGGAGCGCTGGAGCGAGCTCTTCGAGCGCTACGCCGAGGCGTATCGTCGCTGCTGGTCCGGGAGCTCACGGAAGGACGAGTGCCCGTGCTGGGGGTGGTGCGCGAGGCCGTGCGACGCGAGTGGGCCAACGCGCACCGGATCGAAGCAAACGAGAGGCTCTACCAGGAGATGCTGAAGCGCTACTCGGTGATCATCGAGCGTCCGCAGCCGGTGCCAGACCAGGAGAAGCTGGCGGCGGCACAGCGATGAGCAGCTCCTGCGCTCCTCCTTCCTCTCCCTCTGCTCCGGCCTGCTGCTGCTCCTGTTCCTCGCCTCCTCCGCCGAGGTGCACGAAGTCCGCCCCGCCTACCTCGAGCTGTGCCAGACTGGGCCGGAGACCTACGCCGCGGTCCACGATGATGGACGTGCTGGTGCGCATGGAGAGGCTCGACGGCTACGCAGGTCACGCGCCTGACGCCCGAGCGCCCGTCCTTCCGTGTCGAGGGAGCGCCCAGCCGATGGGAGATCGTGCGCACCTACGCGCTGCTCGGCGTCGAGCACATCCTCGGCGGGGCGGATCA
The DNA here is from genome assembly GCA_032128395.1 of Planctomycetota bacterium. GTDB lineage: Bacteria > Planctomycetota > UBA8108 > UBA1146 > UBA1146 > JAQBGV01. The sequence continues at coordinate 3,574 of JAQBGV010000230.1, forward strand.
CCTGTTGTTCGTGCTCGCGCTGATCCTGATCACGCGCGGCGGCTGGAAGCTCGTGAGCGCCTGGCCGCTTTCTGAGACGTCTGCCTGACCGAGCCGAACCGGCTATCCTTCGGTACGCTCAGCCGGTAGGAAGTCTCGACCCAAATGCCGGAGTGCTCCCAGGAGCGCAGGAGCGCGACGCGGTCGGGGTCGATGGTTCCCTTGCGCAGGAAGGCGTCGAGGAGGGCGTCGCCGCGCTATTGGGTAGGCGGTCGCCGATCGATGAACATCGCGTGGCCTGAAGCGCAGGCGAGCGTCCGGGACAGGCATCACCTTCGGCGAGCCAGTCCCATCATCCAAGCTACGTTCGATCCCTACCGTCTTACTTCGCCGTCGGATTCTTCCAGCTCGTCGCGTCCATGAACTCGACCGACTCGAGGGCGACCCGCACCGACTTCGTTCCCTCGGGGAGGAAGAAGGCGGCGGTTTCGTTCCGGGCATCCCTGCCCGCTTCGACCACCGGTTGCGGACCGTCGAAACTCCCGGGGCCGCTCAGGGTGTGCGGAAACTGCTCCAGCTTGCCGCCGGCGCGATCGAGGTACTCGAACCGAGCGGTGATTGTCGCCGCGTCCTTGTTCGAGTGGTTCGAGATGGAGAGGAGCACCTGCGGAAAACCACCGCTGGCGTCCTTCAGTTCGACGAATCGCACTTCGACCGGAGCGTCGTGACCCGCGAATTCGAGGGTGGGCAGTGAGGCCGGCGCTTCGTCCGCCTGCGGTAGACCGATCCCCTCGATGAGGAACGGGAACTCGAGCACTTCTCGAGCGGTGATCACTTTCAGGTCGAGCCGGGCGGGGGCGGTCTCGCACTGGATCTGATAGACCGCCTCCCGGTTGCCCCAACTCGAAGTACTGTCGTACGCGACCGCCATGTCGCTGCCTGCGGAATCGTAGGGGCGTCCCAGGACGGTGAGCGCCTCGAGGATCTCGTCGGGGCCGGTGAACTGGATCGTCGTCGCTGCGCCGACGTCACCGATCTTGTACCGCAGCTTCCCCGCCTTCCCCGATCCCCCGGGAACCAGGGCCGCCAACTCGATGGATTCGACCCGCGTCGGAATCACGAGACGTTGGATCCCACCGATCCGCGCGATCCGCGGGACGTCGCGCAAGAGCCCCTTCAAGTCGATCGAGGTGCGATTCTCGGCTGCACCGCGGATGATCGTCGAGCTCCCGAGGTAGTGTACGTCCGGGTTCTCGCGCAGCTCTCGCCCCCGGTCGTCGACGACCTCCGTAAAGGTGATGACCTCGTCGACCGATGTGCCCGCTCCCGCGAGGGCGGGGTCGAAACCGTATCCGTTCGCGAGTACCTGGACGGAGCCGGTGGCGTAGCGAGGCCGCTGGGTCACCGATTCGACCGACATGCGAAACGGACCCTCGTGAGTGAAGCCCGGCTCCGGGGATCCGGGCTCGATTCGAATGGCACCGGGCGCGGGGGATCTCGTCGGCACCGATGGAGAGTTGTCTCCTTGGAACGATTGTGCGCTCGCCTCGGAGCGGAACGCCCCGTCGAGGGACTTGCCCATCGAGCGGGCGAACGCGTCGCCGCCGACCCCCTCGAGTTCGCTCGGGGCGGGGAAGACCGGATGACATCCCACTTCGGCGGCGATCGCCTCGATCGCTTCGATACGCGAGCGCCCGGAGAAGTCTTCCTTCACCGGCACGACGAGGCTCGAAGCCACCGTTCCGAAGTCGACCGCAAGCCCGAGCTCTGCTGCGAGAAGCTCGATCGCGACGATCGAGGATCGACCACGGAGGTCACGGGTGACCTGCCACGATTTCTCGAATTCCTTCTGGGTGTAGGAGCGGAGCGACTCGAACATCGTGCGGCGACGTTCGAGTTCGTGTTGCTCGTGATCGCGCTTCGCTTCTTCGAACGCCAGGGCCATCCCCTGGGCCATCGTCTCGGCGAGCTGCTCCGCGAGCGCACCCATCCGCTCCAGGTCGAGGGTCATCGACCCCGAGCCGGCGATACCGATCTCGATCGCGTGGATCCGCCATTCCCCCTCTTCCGGGCGCAGGTGGAGCGTCACGTCCTGATGCTCCCCCGCGCGGGTGGCGGAGAGCGGCACCTGGGCCGCATCGGATTTCTGGCTCGGGGTGCCGAAGCGGACATCCTCGAGCGGTTCCCCGGTCAGATCGAAGCCACTGCCGGATCGCAGACCCTCCCGAGCCTTCTTCGTGAACGTCGCCTCGAGGAGCGAGGTATCCTTTACCGCGATCGCCTTGACGAACTGCTGAGCGGTCTCGAGCGGGGTGGCCCCTCCAAGAGCATCGGCCCGCCCTCCAGAGTCGCAGGAGGTGATTCCCAGGGACGCGAAGAGGGCGAGGGATGGCAGGGAAATGGTACGGAAGATCCGTTTCACGAGTCGTTCTCCTTCCGGGGAACAGCTCCCCGTCTTCCCTATCGGCCTCCTTTCTGCACCCCTCGAACGAATTCGACCCGGAAAGCCCCGAATCGAGCGGATCCGTTCGACTTCGGGCACTCGATCCTCGAAAGTTCCGTGGAGCCGGAAGGCGTCGCGACCCGGTTCAACTCAATCACCCGGCCTCCCCCACCCGAAGATGGGGAAGGCGAGCCCCGTCCGCCACCGGGGAAGGAGGGCCACTTGACCAAAGCGAAGAGATCCCAGCCTGCTCAGACCGCTACTCAGCCCGCTGCTCAGACCGCTACTCAGACCGCTACTCAGACCATCGCCTCCGGTCATGGCGGAGGAGCCCCCAATGACATCGTGTACCCGAGCACCATCCCGTTCGTGCTCGCACACCTCGTCTGTTTCGCCGCGATCTGGACCGGGGTACCGACATCCGCCCTGTGGGTCTGCCTCGGGCTGTACGTGTTCCGGATGTTCGCGGTCACCGGGGGATACCATCGATACTTCTCCCACCGCAGCTACAAAGCGAATCGGTTCGTCCAATTCATGATCGCGTTCTTCGCTCAATCCTCGGCCCAGCGCGGGGCGCTCTGGTGGGCGGCGAAGCACCGGGAGCACCACAAGTACTCCGACACCGAGCTCGATGTGCACTCGCCGGTTCACCGCGGTTTCTGGTACTCGCACTTCGGCTGGTTCTTCTCCCGGGACGAGAGCAAGGTGGACTACGGGACGATCAGCGACTTCACCAAGTACCCGGAACTCGTGTGGCTCGACCGGCACCGGTACCTCCCCGCGATCCTTCTCGGCCTGGCGGTGTTCCTGATCGGTGGCTGGGCCTGGCTGGTGGTCGGCTTCTTCTGGAGCACCACGCTCCTCTACCACGGTACGTTCATGATCAACTCCCTCGCCCACGTCTCCGGCAAGCAGCGATACGTGACCGGTGACGATTCGCGCAACAATCTCATCCTCGCGCTGGTCACCCTCGGTGAGGGTTGGCACAACAATCACCACCACTACCCTTTCTCCACCCGCCAGGGATTTCGTTGGTGGGAGATCGACATCACCTACTACGGGCTCCGAGTACTCGCGTTCCTCGGGGTGGTGAAAGACCTGCGCTCCCCGCCGGCCGATATCGTCCGGGCCGAGCGTCCCCTCAAAGAGACCGTCCTCGAACGGGTCGCTCACCAATTGGCCGAGTCGGTCCCCCTCGAGGCGATCGCGGAGCGGCTGGCCGAACGGTGGCGCGAGAAGGTCGCGGCCCTCCAGGCCAGCTCGGAGGAGGCCCGTAGGCGCCTCGCCGCCCTCCCCGAGGCGATCGTCGAAATCTGCCACCGGGAAATCCCGAGCTTCGATGAGTTGCGCGCCCGGGCGAGGGCGATGTTCGCGGAGACCCCGCACCTCGATCAGATCGTCGAACGCGGTCGCCAACTGCTCGTCGAGCGACTCTCCAAGCGGCTGCTCGACGTACCACCTGCCCTCGCGTAGGACTATTCCCTCCAGAACCCATCGGGACGGGCTCGCCACGGGTGGGCCCGTCCCATTTTCGTGCCCGGTCTGAAGGTGCAGGCACCGCTGCGCGGAGCCAGTCCCCAGCTCTTGGATCGGATAGAGTACGAGTGTGGAATCTGCCCCCGAAACCGTGAAAGAGAGGGAAGGATGCGCCTCGAAACAGTCCTGATCGGCTGTTTGGCGATGGCAACTCTGCCAACGATCCTCGACGGCCAAGAGAAGGCGGTCGACTTCGAGAAGTTCGTGGCGGAGAAGTCACCGACGATCGTCACCGTGAAAATGGTGATCACCACGGAGCTCGGGTTCGGTGACCGCGCCCAGACGCGCAACACGAACCTCGATCTCACGGGCGTCGTCGTCGACGAGACCGGCCTGGTGATGATCGCCGCCGACCAGCTGACCGCGGCTCAGCGCGGCGGTGGCGGTGCCGGTGGTGGTCGCCGGGGCGGTGGCGGTGGCGGAGGAGGCAGTGGCGGTGTCGGCGGTGGTGGCGACGTCGAGGTCAAGCCATCGAAGGTCCAGGTGATGATTCCAGGCGATGAGAAGGAGCACCCAGGGCTCCTGGTCTCCACCGATGCGACACTCCACCTCGCGTTCGTGCAGATCCTCGAACTCGGCGAGCGGAAACTCTCCGCCGTCCCTTTCGAGCCGGGGGCGAAGCTGAAGCTCGGGCAGGAACTGATCGGTGTCGGTCGTCACGGCTCTGAGTTCGGTAGCGCCGCCTTCTTCGGCACGGTCCGGATCACCGGCGAGATCACTCAGCCTCGTTCGATGTACAGCTTCGACGGGCGGTTCGCATCGCGGGGAATCCCGCTCTTCAACCACTCCGGGAATGCGGTCGGAGTTCTCTCCAACCCCGCTCCGCCCCAGGTGGCGGATACCAGCGGCGGCGGCGATCGGGGGGGCCGTGGTGGTTTCGGCGGCGCCGGCCGCGCGGGCGGCGCTGCAACTGCGCAGTCGTTCCTCATCCCAGCCGCCTCGGTGAAAGTCATGGTGAAGGACGCCATGGTCAAGGCGAAGCAGGCGAAGGAGTTCGGGAAGACCGAACCGGACGCGTAGTGATCTTGTGACAGAGGACCGGGCTCGCCGCCGATGGAGCGATGGACGTCGTGCCCTCGGACTCCCCGCCACGATGGAGGGGATCTTCGATGCGTGGCACCGCCCTTTCGCGGATGCGCTCGCCCGCTGGCGCACGACGGCGGGGCACACCATCACGGTCGGGCTACAGGGGTGTCAGGGCGCAGGGAAGAGTACTCTCTGCGCCCTGCTCCCCTCGCTCGCGGAGGACCTCCACGGACTTCGAGTCGGGATTCTCGCCCTCGACGACATCTATCTCCCTAGCGCCGATCGAGAGCGCCTCGCCCGCGATGAACATCCGCTCTGGGTGACGCGCGGCGTCCCGGGGACGCACGACGCCGTACTCGGTGCGATGCTCATCGAACGGCTGCGCGGAGCCGGCAAGGGTGACCCAGTACGAATCCCAACTTTCGACAAGGGTATCGACGACCGCCTACCCCCCGAGCGGTGGGAGGAGCTCGAGGGCCCCTTCGATGTCGTCATCTTCGAGGGGTGGTGCGTCGGAGTCGGAGCGGATGACGTCGCCGACTGGGCCACGTCGATCAACGAGCTCGAGCGCGAGGAAGACCCGGATGAACGGTGGCGCGCAAGAATTCGCAGTCAGCTGGCGGGTCCCTACGCGGCCCTGTTCGGGCACCTCGATCGTCTCGCGGTGATGCAGGTCCCCAACTGGGAAACGGTCACCCTCTGGCGAGGCGAACAGGAGCAGAAGCTCAGGGAGACCCGAGGCGCGAATGCCCCCAGGGCGATGTCAGACGCGACTCTCGCGAGATTCCTCGCCCACTACGAGCGACTGACGAGAGCGGCGATCGAAGCCCTCCCGACCCGAGCCGACCTCACGGCAAGAATCGGCGAAGATCGAGCAGTTCGAGAAGTAGTAGAAATCCCAAGCTGATCCATCATGCACGCTGCACGGTCCAGTCGTTCGGAGCTCGACTCCCCTCCTGCAGCCGCGGACCGACGTCCTGCGTCAGATCGGTGCCTCATGATGATGGGACTGGCTCGCCGAAGGTGATACCTGTCCCGGACGTTCGCCCGCTGATCCACCCCTATTCAACAAGGCCGTCGTGCGGGA
>JAQBGV010000231.1:0-9440 GCA_032128395.1 Planctomycetota bacterium
ACCTGAGACGGGGAGGATGCGGATGCCCATTCTTCTCGCGATCTCCAGGTGGACCGCGGCGTCGCTCCCGGCGCGACGCTCCCCGGCTGGCACCAATTCCCAGATCGTGACATCGACCCCTGAGTTGAAGAGATGGCGAGCGCAGGCGAGCCCATCGCCACCGTTGTTCCCGGGTCCGCACAGAACTTCGACCCGAGCGGGACGAGCGGGATGAGCGGGGAGCCAACGGAGACACTCGATGGCGATTCCGATCGAGGCGTGCTCCATCAGCAGCAGGCTCGGGACCCCGTGCTCACCGATCGCGTGGCGATCGAGCTCTCTCGAGCAGGATCGGGTAAAGCGATCGCTCCCGTCCGGCCCGTGGCACAGGAGGGCCCTTTCATCGCTCATCCGCCTCCCCCCCCTTCGGGTTCGGAGCGAGTCCGAGTCTTCGGTAGAGGGGAGTGTAACGGTAGTAGACTTCGAAGGTGAGGACCCCGAGCGCAGTGCTGGTGATCCGTCCTCCGGCTGCACCGATCCAGTTCGGGTCCGGGTCGAACGACCCTTCTCGCTCCCCCTCTTCATGCTGGAGAGAGATCACACTTCGCTGTAGGAACAGGTTCCACGCTTCCCACGGCTCCCCCCCGACATGGAAGAGCGCGAGGGTCGCGGTGTACCAGTAGTAGAGCGACTGGTTGGTCCGCTCCCAGTCGGCGCGACCGTCGGGGTCGGGGCTTTGGCGCACCAGTCGCACCGCGGCGCGCTGCGATTCGAGAGATCGCGGGGACCACCCCAGGTAGAGTTTCGAGAGGAGCCCGGTCGCCGCCACCCCGACCCCCCCGCGCCCCGCACCGGTGCCGCGGTCCGCGTAGATCGCCGATCCATCGCCGCGGATCGCGCGCCGGAGATAGGCTTCGAGGCGATCGAGGGTACGGGGGGAGACGACCACCCCCGCCTCCGCTGCGGAGTGCAGCGCCATCACCTGCCAACCGCTGATCGAGAGGTCGTTCCGATTGGTCCGCGCTGCTGTGTAGTCCCAGCCGCCGCCGGCCTGTTGTGTCGTCTCGATGAATCGAACCGCGCGCGCGCACGAGGCGAGGAGCTCGGGGTCGCGGGTCAGCGCCGCAGCCTCGGCAATAGCGAGGGCCGCGATCCCGTGGTTGTAGAGGAACTGCCCCTCGCGCGGTCCGAAGCACCCTCCTTCATCCTGGGAGGTGATGAGCCACTCGACCGCTCGGGCGACCGTTCCGCGGAACGGTCCCGGATCTCGGTGGTCGATCCCAGCGCCGAGGAATGCGAGGAGCGCGAGGCCGGTGACACCGGTCCTGTACTCGGGGAAGCCGGTCCCGGGGCAGGAGATCCCGGGGCGGCAGTGACGGGTGTATCCGTGCGGGTCCCAGCTCCCGTCCGGATCTTGGTGCCGGGCGAGCCACTCGAGGCCGCGCCGGACCACGGCTTCGGTCTCCGCCCCGCCGCCGTAGATCCGCAGTGCCTCGACCCGCTCCCCGTAGCGTGCGCCGAGGGGCGAGCGGCCGCGCCGCTCCGCCCCCGGTCCGAGCCCGAGCGGGGATGGAGCATCGGCGGCGATCGCCGGCGGGTCCGCCGACTCCGGCACGTCCTCCTCCGCGGGGTCCGTGGTCTCCACCTTCTCCTCGACTGGGACCTCAGGGGGGGGCTCTGGGTTCGGGATCGCAAGGGAAGGGTCGGGAGGCGGATCGGGGATGGGGGTTCTGACGGGGGGGGCCTCTACCTCGGCGATCGGGGGTCGCTCGAGGGACACGAAGCGGATCCGGATCGGCGGGTCGGGCTCCTCGACCGGGGGATCGGGAAAGATGTGGGGCAGGGCAAGGGCGACGAGCACGAGGTGGAGCAGGACGGAAATCGGCCATCCGACCATCGCACCGAGGCGGCGGCGGCGGCGCCTCCGGCGCGGCTGGAGACGCTCTCTGAGACGCTCTTGGGCGATCCGGTCCGGTACCCCGCTACGATCGCTCCTACGGCCCAGCCAGCCATCGAGGCGTCGCTTCAGGATCTCCCGCTCGGTCTCGAAGATCAGTCGCCAGCCATTGTCGGACACGCGGCGGGAACCTCCACTCCATGGTCGGACGACTCGTCTTCGACCCCCGGTTCCAGGATATCGACATCCGCCTGCACTTCTCACAACCTTCGAGACCCGAGGGGGCCCCGATCCTCGGCATCTCGAAAACCTCGAGAATTGCCGCATCCGCCCGTCAACTTGACAATAGTGGCCCCCGCGATACGATGAATCCACCTTTCCGACCGAATCACATCGTCCGGGAATCCGCTCCGTTCCGCGCGGAATTGCGCTACATCCCCTGGCTGGATCTCCTATTCGGGGATGGAGAAGCACAAGTCGCGGCGCTCGGATTGCCGCAGCGATCGAGATGGGTCGGAGAGCGCGTCGGGACGAGAGCCGTGGGGCAACGTCGGCGATCCGCTGGCCGGTTCCCGAACTGGGTTGAGTGCGTCGAAGATGACACACGCCAAGATTCGAGCTCGTCAATCACAGCTTACGGTGTGGAGCTCGACCGAATCGGAAGATCAATGGGTCAAAGGGGTTCTGTGGGCTCACCGCCCACGGCCATCCCTTTGCAATCTGTCTGCGAATCTTTGGCGATGGTGGGGCGCTGACCTCCGGGTCGGCGAACTGCGACCCTTGGGATGGGTTCCTCGATCGGGGATCCCGAATCGGTGAGCCCAAACGGTGGGTCGACAAGTACAGGGAAGACGGAAGCCGGGCCTGCGACGGGGAATTGGTCGAGAGACTCGAGTGTGAAACTCGGGTGAAGAGTCGGCCGAGTCACTCGACTCGCGATGAGAACGCAGTCTCCGGTCCTCCAGGAAAGAAGCCGTCCCTGCTCGAGTCTCTCGAGCGACGGTGTTGAAGCATGACCTCTCCGGCTCCGGCTCCACCAAGGGGCACGCGCCGTTCGGAGAGGCGAAAGGAGTTCAGGCGTGACTCAGGCTGCCACTCGGCCGCGGAACGGGATCATCCACGGGTTGGTCTCGTCGAAGTGCCTCACGTCGAAGCGCCTCTGGGGATTGGCTCTCATCGGGTTGCTCGCGCTCACTCTCGCTGCTGGCTGCAACACAGGCAATCGGGGCGTCAGCGGTCCTCCCGGACTCGCTCCGCCGCCGGTCGGCTTCCCGATCGTGACCAGCATCTCACCCGCGGAAGGGAAGCCCGGGGACATCCTGACCCTGAGCGGCAAGAACTTCTCCCCGGTCGCGAGTGAGAACATCGTCACCTTCACCGACAACTCGCAGACCGTGAATATCATCGGCAAGGTGGAGAGCGTCAACGTCGGTCCCTTCGACCCGACCGACGGCGCCCTTTCGAGCATGACCGTCCGCGTTCCCTCGGGGGTGCGTTCGGGCTTCATCTTCCTCGCCATCCGCACGCCGACGGGGACTCTCAACGCTCAGATGCAGCAGTCGAGCTTCACCGCCGCGCCGGTGATCATCGGGGTTGCCGTGAACGACAACGGTCAGGGGACGGCAGTCCTCCGCGATGTCGCCGCGAACCTCGTGACCGACTTCGTCTGGCTGATCGGCTACAACCTGGGCTCGAGTGTGACGGACGTCGAGATCTTCGACGGAACCCAGGTCCTCCCCGCCGACGCCGTCGTTCCTGGACTCCCGCCCAATGCGACCTACTCACTCGGGGCGGGTCTCGAGGCGATCGGGGTCGACCTCCCTGCCGGCCTCATCCCGAGCGGTGGTTGCACGACCTCGGTGCTCGAATTCACCGCGATCTCCTCCGGCGGAACCGGGTTCCCCCTGACCTCGGGGCCGTTCGAGATGCCCTACGCAGTGGTCAACCCGGCGAGCTTCACCATTTCGGCGATTCCCGCGCACTTCACGGGAGCGATCACCCCCTCGGGAATTCGTTCCGGGGATCTCGATGTGACCTTCAACTTCGTCTCCGGCCCGGCCGACGCGCGCTGGGACGTGGTCGTCGAGTACCAGGATCCGACCGATCCAAGCGGCAACAGTTTCATCCAGTGCACCCCGGCCCCCGGCTCCATGACAGGCGCCACGCTGCTGACCGGTATTCCGAATCACCGATCGTCGACCCCCGGCATCATCGGCCCCGGTGTGACCTACAACTTCACATGGGACACCGCAGCCGACCTCCCCGGCGCGAATGGTACCGCGGTCTCACGAGTGCGACTGCGCCCGACGAACCCCAACCCGCTCAGCGCGGGCAGCGTGTCCCCCTGCGTCGGGTCGTTGATCACCGATTGGCTGGTGATCGACAACTCCGTCTCGACTCCCGGAACGATCGTCGAGGAATTTTCCGACAACGAGCATGAGGACCAGGTCTCGACCGCCCTCTGGAACCCGAGCGGTTCCGGGGTCCTGACCGCGGGCCCAGGTTTTCCCACTGCGCCGAACTGGGGAACGGGGACCGTGGATGTGAGCCTCGATCCAGGCTCCTCCTACCTCATCGATACCGATTTCGGATTCATCGTGAACGTCACCGATCCGTCCAACCCGATCGATGAGCTCTCCTCCATCCAGAACCCCGGCGCTGTGATCGGTGAGATGCACGTCCGGAGCTTCGTGATCCAAGACGGGGCGATCGTGACGATCGCCGGGTCGAAGCCCCTCGTCATCCGCTGCTCGGGGGACGGCTCCGCTTCCTTCTCGGCAGCCACGATCGCGGGGGAGCTGCTCCTCAGTGGTGAAAATGCCATCGCCGGGGAGACCGACACGCAAGGCTTCGGCGGCGCGGGTGGCCCCGGCGGTGGGGACGGCGGAGACGGTGCGCTCATCGTGGTAGACGTCAACAACCAGGCGGTGACCGCGGTCCAGAACGCGACCTCCGGCGAACTCAACGGCGGCGAAGCGGGACCGAGTGTCAGCTGGGTCGCGTTCGGGACCTCGACTTCGCTCCCGAAGGGTGGTCCCGGTGGTGGCGGCGGACAGGGTGACCCGGGGGTCCCGCTAGGTACCTCCTGGGTCAACGTTTCACGCGGTTCCGGCGAGGACGGTTTGAACACCTATAGTCCCCTGAACAACTTCAACGCTCCGGTCGGCCGCGGCGGTTTTCCCCACGGCGACTCCGCGATCACCAACCTCCGCGGCGGAAGCGGCGGCGGCGGAGGAGGAGGGGTCGGGATTCGTCTGACCACCCCCACGAGCCTCGCCCCCAAGCACGGCGGCGGCGGCGGTGGAGGGGGCGGCGCGTTCTCTCTCACCGCCCGGGGATCGGTCGTGATCAGCGGAACGATCCACTGCGACGGCGGCAACGGTTCCAAGGGGACCGCCGGCAACCCGGGCACCCAGTCCGGGGCCGGGGGCGGGGGTGCGGGTGGATCGATCGTGTTCCGCGCGACCGGCAACATCGCGCTCGCCGAGGGTGTCGAATTGACCTGCGTGGGCGGGTTCGGTGGGGTGACGAGCTCCAGCGGCCCCAACATCCACCGCGGCGGCGACGGTGCCTTTGGCCGCATCCGCATCGAGGCGAATGGTCAGATCCTCGCGCCGGGCATCGGAGACTTCACGCTGGTCAATCCTCCGATGGGGACCGGCGGCCCGATCACGAGTGGTCAGTCCGCCACCGGATCGATCGCGGCAGAGATCGGGACCGGAATCGACGGCCCGCTCGATCAATCGGTGCTCGGCAGCTCCGGCACCTTCCGTGTCGACACCTCCCTCGGCAAGATCTTCGATATCGCCGACCCGGCGAACCCGATCGAGGTCTTCGCGAACATGAGCGGTGACGGGACCTTCGAACTCAACCGACTCGATATCCCGGTGGCGGTCTCCCTGTTCGCGGTGGGTCCGAACCCGCTGATCTTCAGAGTGGCGGGGCCCGTCGACGTCCACGGACTGATCGACGTCTCCGGCCAAGATGGAGAGATTCCAGATTTCGCGGACGTCGCGAACCCCACCCCGGCTCTCGGCGGGATCGCCGGGGCTGGCGGGGGCGCCGGTGGTGGTGGCGGCGACGCCGACACCACGACAGTGGGTCTCGCCTCCGCGGGCGGCATGCCGCCCACGATGCCCTCCGAGTTGATCGACTCCGGTCCCCCGATCGGCGGCGGCGGCGGCGGCGGCGGTCCGACCCCGGGCAACCTCGCCATCCCCGCGCAACCCGGTGGGTCGCTGATCGGCGTCGGCCCCTGCGCTTCCGGGGCTGGCGGCGGCGGCGGCTACGGAGTCGTCGGTGAAGACGGAGCCACCACCACGGGTTGCCCCGAAGCGGGGATCGGGGGATCGCAGTTCGGCTCGACCTTCTGGCTCGTCACGGATCCGAACGATCCGACGAACTCCATCCCGACGCTGTTCGGCGGCGGTGGAGGTGCCGGAGGCGGCGCATTCTCCAACGGAATCGACGTCGCCGCACCGGGAACCGGGGGCGGAGGCGCCGCAGGCTTCGTCCAGATCTCCGCCGGGGGACAGCTCAAAGTGCACTCGACCGGTATCGTTCGAGCCGTCGGCGGCCGCGCATTCCGTGCCCCGATCGATGGGGGGAACGGAGGCGGGGGCGCCGGCGGTGCGATCCGGATCCAGGGGCAGAGCATCGTCGAGATCCAAACCGGTTCGCAGTTCGACGTCAGAGGTGGACTGGCGAATCAGGATCCAGCCTCGGCGGGTCTGAACCCCAGCTACCCCGTCAACTTGAGCTTCGCGGGTGGGGATGGCGGGAGCGGTCGGATTCGAATCGAGACCCCGCTCGGATTCTCCGACGGGAGCACTCTGACGACGAATCCGCAGTACTCCCCGGGGCTCTTCGCCACGGCTGGGTTGACCCGCAGACGCGCCGTCTCACTCCCCTACTTGGTGAGCGTCGACGGGGTGAGCATCCTCCGCCCGAGCCTTTTCCCCGTTCCGACCTCTCCCTTCCAGTTCGCCCAATTCGCGAGCCCCCTCCCGCAGGACGCCCACGCGATCATCCTCTTCGAGGGTGCGTTCGCCGACCCGACCGACAACGGGAAGCCAGGGACGTACTTCGGGCTCGTCGATGACCCGTCCTTCCTCAACGGGGTCGACTACATCCGCGGTCAGTGGTTCCTCTTCTCGAGCCCGATCAGCTCGCCGCAAGTGGAGAGCATCGTGCTGCCTTTCGACTGATTCCCGTTCGACCGATCCCATAGAAGAGTTGCGGCAGGGGCCCGATCGGTGACGCCGATCGGGCCCCTGTTTCGATGAGCAGCGCCTACGGCTTGCGTCCGATCCAGATCTGAGTCGTCGACTCCTCGGTGAGGGGAGACCGGTCGAAGCCGCCGAAGGCACTCTCGATCTCGAACCCGCACTCGCCGAGCAGCGCCCTGCACTGCGCCGGATCGATCCAGCTGAAGTCCATCTCTCGGATCGTTCTCCCCTCCACACTCCCGTCCGACCGAGAGCGGTCCTCGACGCAGACGATCCGCATCGTCTGTTCCGCGAGACAGAACGAGGAAGCGGTCCATAGATAGGAAGTCCCTCCGCCGGGGCGGGGGTGGACGTCGCGCAGAGTCTGGATCCCCTCGTGCTTCTCGGCGTAGGCCGGGTCGAACACGAAGTGGTCGAAGACGAGGCGCCCCCCCCGCTCGAGCATTTCGAAGACGTGGCGGATCGCGATCCGCTTGTCCTCGATGGTCGGGAGGTGGCCGATGGAGCGGAACGGGATGGAGATGAGCTTCGCGCTGGGGCCGAGCACGAAGTCCCGAAAGTCCCCCTCGATCAGCTCGATCGATTCGCTGAGCCCCTCCTCGGCCGCGCGCCGACGGCAGATCTCGAGCATGGCGGGGGAGGAGTCGACCCCGATCATCGGTCGCCCCTGGCGTGCCGCCTCCAGGATCAGACGGCCATTCCCGACCCCCAGTTCGACGACCGGGCCTTCGGTCTCGACGTAGAGCGGGACGTAGAATCCGGGGTGCTGGCCGCAGATCGGTGCGCTCGCGACCCAGCGGTCGTAGATCCCGGCCCAGCGGTCGAAGCGATTTCCGCCCCCTCCGTCGCTGTCCGCGCGGCTCCTGGACATCGCTCCCCTCCTTCCCGGGGGCGCCGGGTGGCGTCCCCCCCCATTGGAGAATAGCTGCGGAGGATCCTGAAGCAACGAAGGGGACCGCTTCCCCCGGGCCCCGGAGATCGATACCATCCGGTCGGTTTCCGCGGCTCGGCCCCGGTGTCTCGTTGGCCCAGAGGTTTCGCCGCGATGGCTCTGTCTCGCTCGTTCCTCGGGGGTCGGCCAGGATCGGAGTCCACCCCGCTCGGATCGATCGCGACTTCCCGGAACGGACTCGCGTGCTGGTCGGCTCTCGGCTGCCCGGGCGAGTCTCCGGGTGACCTCCGATCACGCGGCGTACCTCCGGGTCGGAGGGAGTTCCACGATGGCGAACATCGTTCACGTGGTCGGCACCGGTACGATCGGCGAGCCTCTGATCGGGCTCCTCAGTCACTTTCGCGAGGAACTCGGCCTCGACGAAATCACCTTCAACAAGCGCACCCCGCTCTACACCGACCGGTCGAAGGTACAGGACCTTCTCCGACGCGGAGCACGACTTGCCACCAGTGCCGATGCGATGGCCGGGTTCGAGAAACTCGGCATGAAGGCGAGTCTCGAGGCCGGAGAAGCGATCGAGCGCGCCAGTGTGGTCATCGACTGCACGCCCTCCGGCGCCGGCATCGCGAACAAGGAGCGGTACTACGAGAATGCTCCCGGGGTGAAGGGATTCATCGCGCAGGGCTCCGAATTCGGCTTCGGAAAGATGTATGCCCGGGGGATCAATGACGCCGCACTGCTCCCCGGCGAGGATCGTTTCCTACACGTCGTCAGCTGCAACACCCACAACCTCGCCGCCATCATCCAGACCCTTGCCCTCGAAAATGGCCGGGACATGGAGAATCTCGTCTCCGCCGACTTCGTCTGCATGCGCCGCGCGAACGATGTCAGCCAGGACGACGGATATGCTCCCTCGCCCCAGGTCGGGAGGCACAAGGAGGGACAGTTCGGCACCCACCATGCGCGCGATGCCTACCACCTCTTCCAGACTCTCGATCGCGACTACAAGAACGTCTTCTCCAGTGCGTGCAAGCTGAACTCGCAGTACATGCACACGTTGCGCTTCCATCTGCGGACCGAGAAGCCGACTTCGATCGACCACATGATGGAATTGATCCGGGAGAACGACCGCCTGGCGATCACCTACAAGAAGTCCGCGAATCAGGTGTTCAGCTTCGGCCGGGATCACGGCTTCTTCGGTCGGATCTTGAATCAGACGGTGATTCCTCACGAGACGCTGACGGTCGTCGAGGACCGCGATATCTACGGATTCTGCTTCACACCCCAGGACGGGAACTCGCTGCTGAGCTCGGTCGCGGGCGCGCTCTGGCTGATCGACCCCGAGAGCTACGAGAAGCGTCTGCAGGGGTTGGGGCGGTACTTCTACGTGGAGGTTTAGGGGAGTGGATTTTCCCTATTTCTTGAGGGGGCTGGCTCCCAGCCC
>JAQBGV010000232.1:0-24379 GCA_032128395.1 Planctomycetota bacterium
CCTTCAGTATCTTCGCCTCCTCGAGACTCTTGACGAGGTTGTTCGCGGCGGGGTAGCTCGTCTGGGTAATCTCTTTGACGTCCTCGACCGAGACGATGGGACGGTCGAAGAGGGACTCGAGAACTTTGTGCCCGTTTCCGGCTGCCCGCCCCAAGTCCTGAGTGATCACCCGGCGGTGGTCCTCACGAAGGACGAGAATACGCCCTGCCATCTCAGCGGCTTCCTGGCTGACCTCGGTGACGCCCGCCAGGAAGAAACTCAGCCACCCTTCCCACCTTCCAGCATCCCGAACGGCCTGGAGATGATCGTAGTAGGCCTGCCGGTGTCGCTTGAAGTAGTGGGAGAGGTAGAGCACCGGCTTTCGAAGTACTTCGCGTTCACAAAGCAGGAAGGTGATGAGAAGTCGACCGATGCGGCCATTCCCATCCAAGAACGGGTGGATCGTCTCGAATTGGGCGTGGGCGAGGCCGATCTTCAAGAGCAACGGCATCTCGTCCTTGCCGTGCAAGTAGGATTCGAGTTGGCCGAGAACCTCCGGAACGACCTCCGGTGGCGGGGGGACGAAGATCGCCTCGGTCAGCGTGCATCCAGCCGGTCCGATCCAATTCTGGCTCCGCCGCAATTCTCCGGGCGTGTTCTTCTCGCCACGAACTCCACGAAGGAGGCGTTCATGAAGCTCTCGGATCAGCCGAACCGAGACGGGGAGTTCGCACAGGCGATCGAGACCATGCTTCATGGCCGCCACATAGTTCAGGACTTCGTCGACGTCACGCGGGCGAGTCTCCGCCCCGAACAATTCCGCCTCGGCTGCCAGCAAGTCATGAAGGGAGCTCTGAGTCCCCTCGATCTGGCTCGAGAGGACCGCCTCCTTCCGAACGTACATGAACACGAAGAGGTCCGGATTGGGGAGGGTCTGGACAGATCCATCCAGGCGACCCAGCGCACGGTCGGCTCGGGACAGCTGAACCACGAGGTCACCCTCGAGTCGTATTGCAGGCACAGGTGGGAGAGGCGCTGGGAGGAATGCGCGGTAGCCCGTCGGCTGACGAACGTATCGGCCCGCTCTGTCTCGTCCTTCTTCCGCCAAGTGAAGGCACCTTTCGCAGGGCCCGCTCCCACACCGCATACTGAAGGTAGACCTTAATACGGCTCGCCAATGAGCGCCATGTTAAAGGGAGCGAAGGGCACGAGTCATGGATCCCAGAAACCCTAAGGCACAGACTCAATTGGACTTAGAAGCCGATCCGGCGATCATGGGGGCGGGGGCGGCCCGCACGTACCGCGAGTTCGGATCCCGAAGGGTCCGCCATTTTTTCTCATGCTCCGTCCGGAGCTGATGCGGCAAGCGGGGAACCCCCGGTTTGTCGGCGCACGTCCCGCACAAAACGCGATTCGCGCTCGTCTCTGGCCCGCTTCGCCGCCCGAATCCGACCCCACCCAGCCAGCGATGACCCAAACGTCTCCGGGCCCGATCGAGAGGTTCGTTTCGGAGGGATTCCGAGGTGACCTAGCGGGTGCTGTTGCCGGCGCCTTTTTGTCCGAGCCGGCCGTTCCGACTCACCGCCTCGATATTCACTCTTGCGATGTCGCAGCTTCCTGCAGCAATGAAGCCATCCCTTCAAAGAGTGCCATGAGCGATGCGGCCGACTCGCGGGTCGCCTCGATGGAAACCGTTCCATCATTGCGACGGTGGACCCGTATCCCCGAAAAGAGCTCGCGCACCACAGCTCCATTCTCGTGCGCAGAAGCGCTCCGCGACTCCTCCGCGGCACCATCGATCTCTCCTCCTCTTCGCGGACGACTCGCGGGTTCTCGGTCGATCGGCGCGATGCTCTCCCGATCAGCGGGATCGAGCGACTCATCGGCTTGGGTGAGCAACTCATCCAGCTCGCGGTCGACCGCGCCTGCGCCGTCGAGATCGGTGTCGCCATCAGCGAGGGGCGGCGCCGATTCCACGAGGGAGTCGTTCTCCCGTTCCACCACGAGTTCGAGCCTGTCGGTGAACGAGCCGGAACCGTCGAACTTGATCTCGTCGCTGGTCCCGTCGAAGAGTCCTGAGAAGAGTGCCTGTTTGTCTCCGACCAAGCCACTGATGCGCGCCTCGATGCCAAACTCCGTGACCAGGTTGTAAACCTCGATCGATCTCTCCTGGCCAATCCGATAGATGCGCCCGATGCGTTGTTCGAGGACAGCCGGGTTCCAAGGTAGCTCCAGGTTGATGCAGCAGCTCGCGGCGCGTTGGAGGTTCAGGCCGGTGCCCCCCGCGTCGGAGGCGAAGAGAACCCGCAGCTCTGGATCGTCGTGGAACTCGACCAAGTTCTGGGTTCGTCTGCGAGCACCCTCCTTGCCGGTGAAGAACGCCCCACGCATTCGCCGCTCCGTGAGGAGATCCCGAACCGACCAGTGAGCGAGTGCGAGCATCCGACGCCACTGACTGAACACGACCACCTTTCGTTCGGGTTGATCGAGAACGCGGCCGAGCAGTTCGCGGAATTCGATCAGTTTGGGTGAGTCGAGAGTACCGAGCAGATTCGTCGTCGGCTTTCGATCCCTGATTTCTGGCCAGATGTCGAGAAAAGACACCTGGGCGAGCCCGTTCGAGATGATGCGTTGCATTGTGAGGAGTGACATCAGCCGCAGGTGTTCTTGCGGGGTCAGCGGACGCTTCTTGGAGATTTGCATCAATTGGATGATGAAGCGGTTGAGTTCCTCATGCTGGGAGACCTGCGCGGCGGTCATGCTGGCCGGCAACCGCGTATCGGTTCGGCCGGGGAGTTGGTCGAGCACTTCGGGGCGGGTGCGACGGATCAACACCGGCTCGAGCCGCGCGCGAAGAGTCTCGAGGTTACGCACCCCGCTGATTCCATGGTCGCCATCCACCGCGGTCGTGTGCCAGGGAATCACCCGCCACTTCGGCTCGAGGGCGTGATCGTCGACCCACTCGACGACCGACACCAAGTCTTCGAGTCGATTCTGCAGCGGAGTTCCGGTGAGAATCAGTCTGTACTGTGGTTGGAGTCGCTTGACCGAGAGCGCGGTCTTCGTTGCCCAGTTCCGAATTCGCTGCGCTTCGTCCAAGACGATGATCTCGGGTTCCCACTGCTCCATCCAATCGAAGTCGCGCAGCAGCTGCTCGTAGTTGACGATCAAGAAGCCGCGGCGAGTCGAACGATACAGTTCTGCGCGTTCGGCGGGGGCGCCCTCCACGATGAGAGCGGGGGTGTCGGTGAACTCGCGCCACTCTCGCAGCCACTGCGGTTTCAGGCTCGTCGGCACGATGATCAGCCCCCGTTTCACTCGCCCCTCTCGGTAGAGCGCGTGACATGCCGCCGTCGCCTGAGCGGTTTTCCCGAGTCCCATATCGTCGGCGAGCATCATCCGACCCCACGAGAGAAACTGCAGGACGGCTTGGCGCTGGTACGAATAGAGCGGACGCTTGAGTCCGCGCAGATGTCCGGTGAGCGTGCAACGGTTCTCGACGTCGCGGTTGATCCTGAGGAGTCGGGCCCGATCTTCCATGAGGAGCATCTGCAGGGCAGGTTCGACCGTGGTCACGCCCGTTTCCCCGGTCCGCTCCTCTCGCTTCGCTCGCCTGCGCAGGTGAGCGAGCAGGTCTTCGACGAGCGCGAGTCGTTGAGCCGGGTTGCCGAGGTGGGCGCTTGAGAGCGGTCGATCGACATCGCCATCCGATCGGCCACTGAACCAACGGGAGACCGAGGGCTCGGCGCGCCCGAACAGGGTCACTCTCTCGAGCCAGTCCGCAATGCCGTCGAGGGGACGCCAAGGGTGCCAAGCGAGGTGTGGGCCGCGCGCGGGGTCGCGATGCGCAGGCGAGTCAATTGCCACCTGCCACGCGCGAGGCCTTGCCGCGATGTCTTCGATGACCGCCAGGAGATGCTTGCACACCCCGAGTGAGTTTCGCAAGAAGTCGGGGCAGTCGCAGCTACCCATCAGGGGGGAGGCGCTGCGGAGCATTATCGAATAGGGACGTGAGATTCGGCCCTTCTGTCGAACTCGATAGGAGCCGAGGACGCAGCGCCCTCTCGGCCGACTCGCGACGCGCAGATCTTCTCGATGAACCGAGGCGAGCCGACGGAGGAGGGCCCGCATCGCTTCCCGGAGAACGGGCCAATCCGCGCCCTTCGCAATGCCCAGGATGTGCTCCGCCCAGTAGCCATCGGGGACATTCGCCGAGGCGTTGTACGCGATCGATTCCAGCTCAAGTCGAGTCTCACTGGGTTGGTCGATCCCGCGCGGGTCGGCGTCCTCGGTTCTCGATGTCTCAGAGATCACGAGTCTGGAGATCATTGTGTTTCCCCCGGTTTCCGGCCGCCGATCGAAAATCTCAGTGGGTCTCGCCTGAGAAGGACGCCCGCCCGTGCCCACGTCTGCCGATCGTCGCGTCCGGCGCCTCACCTCTGCCTCGTTGTCGCCCGGCGCAGAATCAGAAGCAAGGAATTGCAGAAGCAGACCTGGGAGGCCGGGAGGGTCCCCGCCAGTGACGGCGAAACCTGTCCGAATGCGGTCCCCGCGTCGGTCGTTCACTCGGCCCCTGGCGCAGTGACACTCCACCTCCTCGCGTCTCGAGAAACGTCGATTCGCGATTCCGTGATGCCCTCACTCCGCGCGAGCTCGACGAGCGTTCCTCCCGAGTCGAGGAGCTGGAGTCCTCGAGACAACTCGGTCCCGGCATCCGCTCGCCGGCCACCAGTCGAGACTACGTCCGCATCGCTTCGTGGTACTCCGCAGGAGCGCTCGCGAGGCGGACCATCGTCCGAAACGGAACGGTTCAGTCGCTCTTTGACAGGAGTTCGAAGATCGCGAAGGCCGCCTGATCGGCGAGAAAATGGTTCCCGGTCGCGTTCAGATGCACGCCATCGGTGGTGAGGATCCCCTTCGCGACGTCCTTCGGGTTGTGGATCCGGACGTAGCTCCGGCTGGCAGTGCGGAGATCACAGAGATGCACGCCCGTCTCCTTCGCCACGCGGCGACTGATGGCGGCGTACTCCTCGAGCATGGTGTCGAGTTCGTTCTCCCTCTGCTCACCGATCAACGTCGGGGTGGCGAGGATCACCTTCGCACCCCTTGCCTCGATCCGTGAGATCAGATCGCGCAGCCCGGACTCGTAGTCTTCCTTGGAAGTACCGTTGCCGCTCTGCGAGTGCCAGACGTCGTTGATCCCGATGTAGATGAACACCAGATCGGGATCGTGGGCGAGGACATCCGTCTCGAGTCGCTTCTGGAGATCCGGCACCTTGTGGCCGCTGATCCCCGCCCCGATCAGGGTGGCCCTCTCATCCGAGATCGCCGCGTCGAGGATTTGGATGTATCCCCCCGGACTCACCGCGGCCTGGGTGATGGAATCGCCGAGGAACACGATCTTCTGGCCACCCTTCAAGGGCGACCCGAGACCGTTCAGAGCGATGAGTCCCCCACTGCGTCTTGCGTCCCGCTTCTGCTCGAACAACCAGCCGAGAGCGCGGTCCTCCTGGTAGGCGGGGATCCACGAGTCGTGTCCGATCCCTTCGAGCTCGTCGTAGCGCGGCTCTCCTCCGAGCTTGCGGAGCGCTTCGACGAGAGCACGACTCTTCTCGGCGGGGACCACCGGGTCGGCGGCGCCGTGGAACACCCACAGCGGAACATCGAGGAGAAGGTGGACCCGTTTCTCCTCGCCCCCCCCGCAGATCGGTACCACCGCCGCGAACCAGTCGGCGTGCGAGGACCCGAGCTCCCAGGAACCGTATCCCCCCATGGAGAGACCGGTCAGGTAGATGCGATCGAGATCGATCGGGTAGTCGCAGACCACCTGCTCGAGGGCCGCGATCGCAGCGTCTAGGGGGGCGCCCTTCCAGCTCCGCTTCTCGGGACACTGAGGTGCGAGGAGGAAGCACGGAAACTTCTCCCGCAGCGGCGACTGACTCATCAGGTCGGGCAAGTACGCGAGCTGCTTCTCGTTGTCGTCACCGCGCTCCCCCGCACCGTGGAGGAACAGCACCAAGGGAAAGCGCTTCCCCGGTTCGGTCGTGGCGGGAGTGAGGAGCCGGTACGGGATGGTCTCGCCGCCTGCGGTTCCGGTCCCGGCCATGAAGAGTGCCTCGTCCTCCGCCGACGTGGCCCAGAGAACCGTGCACAGGAAACAGAGACAGAAGTTCATCGTGCCATCTTCCAGCGGGTTGGAGGCAGTGCTGTGGACAGAGAGAATCTCGACCTAGAGAGCCTCCGAGTCAACACTCCGTCGTCGTTCCCCCCGAGCCGCACGCTCCCACTCGCGTTCGCGTGGGTGCGTCACTCCGGGAGTCGGGGTTCCCGCATCCGCACCAGCCGGTAGCCGACCGGAGTGGGAGTGATCGTGTCGAGCCAACTCGACCCCTCGTGGGAGTACCGTAGCTGGATGGACGAGATCTCGCCCCGCACGAGGCGCTCGCGCGCGCCCCTGAGATTTTCGGGCGGAAGGGGAAGAGTCTCCCCGGGCAGGGGCCGCATTCTCAGATCTTCGAGGACACCGCACGTCTCCACATCGACGAACAGCGCCTCGAGGACTTCGGCATCGATGGTCGCCTCATACAGGGTCGGTAGCGGGACCGCATCACCTCCACCCCGATCACCTGCGCTCTCGGCGCTTGGGCGCCCCCCGATGTTCACGGAGTGCTGTCACTTCCCGCCGCAGGGGGTGGCTCCGAGTTCCCGTCGCTCGTCGATAGGACGGTCGGCCGCACCGCCAGCGGCATCAGCAGGATCGCGTTCTCCGGCGCTGGGCAAACGAACTGACAGACTCCGCAGCCCGTGCACAGGTCGTCCACGATGATCGGCTTGCCCCCCGCGAGCTCGATCGCCCCGGGGACTGGGCAGCGCTCCCGACAGACCGAGCAGAAGGTGCCCTGATGGGCGAGGCATGCCCAGGGCTGGATGCGCGCTTCGGCCATCCGGAGTGGCTGCTCAGGACGCAGTGCGCGAGGTTCGCACGCCGTGATGCAGGGAGTATCGGGGCACATTTGGCAGGCGGCGATCAGGGGGACGATCGTCGGCGTGCGCGCGCCACGGCGGAGACGATCGGGAGCCGTCACAATGGCACCGTGCGGGCAGGCCGTCGCGCACTCACCACAACTGGTGCACGCGGCGAGGAATGCCTCCTCACCGATTGCGCCGGGGGGGCGATGGAGCGGGAAACTCCGATTCCGCGAGCGCGCCTCGGACGATGCGCTCGGGGTCCCCTCGATCCCGGACCGTGAGGTGGCCCGAGCAGCCGCTCGACCCGGGGCACCGAGGCGGCGGAAGAGATCGCGACGAGAGATCCCCTCGTCGGCCATCACCGGCTCGACCCCGCCGCGACGCCGTGATCGAGTTTCGAGGTGGATGCGTGGCACTGGGTGCAGACCTTGCGCTCCGGGTGCGACGTTCGCAGACCCTCGCGCCCCCCGGGGCCGTGACAGCCGAGGCACGATTCGCGCATCCGAGTCGAGTGTGGGATCACCGGCGGCGCGCCGGGCCAGGGGCGCGCCCCTTCGAACGGAGCGGCGAGCCCCTCGAACGTCGAACGCGCGAAGGGGGTCTGCGGGCGGAACACGTCCAGTTCCGCCACGTGGCACTGCTGGCAATTCACGTAGGGAGCGTGAGGGATCGGTCGCGCGATCCGGTCTCCGATGATCGCGCCGCCCTCGTGACATCCGAGACACGCCGCGCTGGACGTCGTCTCTACCGCGTGTGGGATCGTCGGGGGAGCTCCGTCGAACGCACGTCGCTCAGCCCGCTCGGCGAGCGCACGACGTTTGTCCGCGGGAGTGACCGGAAGCGTCGAAGAAACTCCGCGCGACGCCATCGCAAAGGTCGCGGGCACGGTTTGGAAGTCTCGATTCGGCCCGATCGGATGGGTGCGCAATTCCGAGTAGGTGACGGTGGGCCTTGCCCCGGCTTGGTTCAAATCTGTCGCGTGCAACTTCGCACCGCCCGAGTTTTCCGCCACGGTCGCCCGTGGGCGCCCGACGCCGACGACGAAACCGACCATCGCCACCGCGATGACTCCGGCGAGGAAGAGCGTCAAGTGCGGGCCGACGGGGGGCGGGGAGGGAGCACCGCGATCTTCGATCACGGCTTCACCCGCTTCTGAACGCGGACCGCGCACTTCTTGTAGTCGGGCTGCTTCGAGAAGGGATCGTACGCCTCGAGCGTGACCTGATTGATGAGCAGCCTCTCGTCGAAGAAGGGCACGAAGACGCTCCCTCGAGGGGGCTGCCCGCGTCCATCGATCCAGGCGGGGAGCTCGAGGGTCCCTCGCCTGGAGGAGATCACGACCCAGTCGCCACTGCTCACGCCGAGCGCCTCGGCGTCCTCGCGGTGGAGTTCGGCGTACGCCTGGGGCATCGCCCGATCGAGCTGTGGGATCCGCCGCGTCATCGTTCCCGAATGCCAATGCTCGAGGACACGTCCCGTGCAGAGCCAGAAGGGGAAGTCATCGTCGGGAGATTCCGGCGGCGGTACGTACGGGGAGAACCACACCTGGGCGCGCCCATCCTGGGTAGGTGAGTGGTAGAAGTCGATACCCTTCCCCTTCGCGACGTAGGGGTCCTTCCCTTCGACGAAGCGGAAGCGCGTCTCACGCCACTCCCCCGCCTCGTTCTGGACCACCGGCCACCGCAGCCCTCGCGCCCTTACGTACTCCGCGTAGGGCGCCAAGTCCTTGTGCTTCAGTCGCGTGAAACGGCGGTACTCCTCGAAGAGTCGCTCGTCGACGTTGATGTCGTAGTAGTGCTCCCACTCCCAGATCGGCACCTCGCCTCCGGCAGAATCCTTCTGCCCGAAGATGAATTGTCCGTCCTGGTCCTTCATCCCCTCGTGACCGAGTTCGAGCAGACGATGCGCGACCGCAATCGTCTGCCAACAGTCGTCGCGCGCTTCGCCGGGAGGTTCGACTTGCTTGAACCACTGCTGCGTGCGGCGCTCGGAGTTGCCGAAAATTCCGTTCTTCTCGACCCACATCGCCGACGGAAACACCAGATCGGCGAGCGCGGTGGTCGCGGTCGGGTACACGTCGGACACGATCAGGAATTTCTCCGCGAGTCCATCCTTGCGGTTGAAGAGCGCGCTCAGGTTCGGCAAGGTCTGACCTGGGTTGGTCACCTGAACCCAGATCGTGTCGATCTCGCCCCCCTTCAGCGGCGGGCGTGCAGAACGAGTCCCACATCGCGACCGTGTGCCGCCCCGGTTTCGGGGAGATGCGCCCGGCGGGCACGTTCCAGATCTCTTCCGACTGCGCCCGATGCTCAGGGTTCGCGACGACTCGACCTCCCGGGAGTGCGTGGGCAAGAGTTCCCACCTCGCGCACCGTCCCGCACGCCGATGGTTGACCCGTCAGACTGGTCGGCGCGTCCCCCGCCCGGCCGAAGTGTCCACTCAACAGGTGGATCCCATGCACCAGGCAGTTGATCGCGGTCCCCTGAGTATGTTGGTTCATCCCCATGCACCAGAGGCTGGTGATCCGCAGATCACGGCGCCCGAACAGATCTGCGATTCGACGGATCTCGGCGGCCGGCACTCCAGAGAGCTCTTCGACGTGCTCGGGGGTGTACTCGGCGACGAACGCCTTGTACTCATCGAAGGAGATCGGGCGCCCGGCCAGGGACGGCGGATCGGACGGTGCCCGGAACGCGCAGTAGCGCTCGACGAACTCCTGGTCGTAGTTCCCGTTCGCGATGAGGAGATGCGCGATGCCGTTCGCGATCGCCAGGTCGGTGTGCGGGCGGAAGATCAAGTGGTGTTGCGCATGTTCCGAGGTGCGGGTGCGACGGGTGGAGAGGTCGATGATCAGCACCGCTTCGCCGCGGGAACGGCGGTCCACCACCCGCGAGAAGAGCACGGGATGCATCTCCGCGGGGTTGTTCCCCCACGTGATCAACACATCGCACTGGTCGAGGTCGTCGTAGCAACCAGCCGGCTCGTCGACCCCATAGGTCGCGAGGAATCCAGTGACCGCGGAGGCCATGCACAGCCGCGCGTTCGGGTCGAGGTGGTTGTTCCCGAGCCCACCCTTCATGAATTTCTGCGCGGCATATCCCTCGGGGATCGTCCACTGCCCAGAGCCATAGTAGGCGAACCGCTCGGGAGCTTCGTGGATCCGCTGTGCGGCGATGTCGATGGCGCGCTCCCAGGAGATCGGCTGGAGCTCTCCATCGACCCGGAGGAGCGGCTGGGTGAGTCGATCCTCGCCGTACAGGGCGAGCCCGACGTGGTACCCCTTCACACAGAGGAGTCCTTTGTTCACCTCGGCGACGGGATCCCCCGCGATCGCGACGACCCTGCCCTCTCGCACCCCGACCTGCACGTGGCAGCCGGTCCCGCAGAAGCGGCACGGCGCCTTGTTCCAGCTCACATCGTCCCCGGGAGGAAATGCTGGGGTGGCGACCGGGTCAGCTCCGAAGAGCGAGCTTCCGAATCCTGAGGAGGTGGCGACCGAAGTCGCTGCTGCCATCGCGGAGAGCTTCAGGAACTTGCGGCGATCGGCCTCGAGGGCGGATGTGGGGGCACCCGTCTGCTGGCTCAATTCATCCTCCAGTTCGAAGGGGTGGTTTCGCAGAGGAGTCTGGTGGCGTCGCGCCACGGTCATCGTCGATTCCGACGAAAACGACATCCACCGACGTGACGCCGGGGAGCTCCCCGAGCCTCGTCACGAGTTCGCGCGCCGTTCGATCACTAGGAGCGTCGACGACGGCCGGCAATCGGACGCCGTGGAGCTCGCCGAGTTCGAGCCACCCCTCAGCCTGAATCGCGTGCCGCGCGGACTGCGCGAGGTCCGCGTCGGTGCCGAACGTGATCACGATCCCGCTCACACTCATCCCACAGCACTCGATTCACACTCCCGGCCTCGATGCGCGTGACATCCTAGGGGGCGAAGCGTACTCTTCAAGCGCAAGGGGTCGGCGACGGAGAGCTTCATCCCGGCGAGCGGAGGGGAGATCTCGGCATGCGGCTGCAGGCCTTCGGTCTTCGAGTCTCCGCGGTGCCGCGGGGGACCCTCGTTCTCTTGTCGATCGCGCTCTCGTCCTGCGATGGCACGCACCACCGGCCCCAGGTGGTCGCCTCGAACCTCCCCGCGGCTCGTTCGAGCACGCTTTATCCCATCACGATCGCGCCCTCCCCTCCGGCCCCACGGGTCTTTGTCGAAACCGCGAACGGACCGGCCCCCGTCCCGTGCGGGACCTGTCACCGCACTCGGGAACCGGACCGAGACCTGCGTAGCTCGGAAGGCCTCGAGGAGTTCCACCAGGGACTCGTCTACGCCCACGGAGAGCGGACGTGTGTCTCCTGCCACGAGCCGGGGGGATACGACCGCCTCCGCCTCGCCGACGGCGCCTCGATCGAGTTCTCCGATGTGATTCAGCTCTGCAGCCAATGCCACGGAACGCAGGCGCGAGACTACCAAGCGGGAGTCCACGGCGGCTGGACTGGTCACTGGGACCTGCGGAGCGGCCCTCGCGTGCGCAACCACTGCGTCCACTGCCATGACCCCCACTCCCCCGCATTCCCGAAAATGCTCCCCACGTTCCGGCCGATCGACCGCTTCCTTTACGAGTCCGGCCGCGAAGGGCAGGAGTGACGATGCGCGAGACGACTGGTGGCCCGACGACGCCGACCGCCACCTCAGGCGGAATCACGAGGCGAACCGTGCTCAAGGGAGCCGGGGCGACCCTCGGCGCCGCAGCGTTCGCAGCCGCCGCATCCCCTCTTCTCTCCACCCGCGAGGATCACTCTTTCGAGGAGTTCATCCAGACCCACTATCAAGAACTCACCGATGAACAACTGGCGAGGGTCCTCGAGAGACTGGAAGAAGAGGCGCTCGAAGACTACGGCGCAAAGGTGACGATTCGGGATCACCGCCCGCTCGCGGGGGTGAAGTTCGGATACGCGATCAGCCTGAGCCGGTGCAACGGCAACGCGAAGTGTGTCGAGGCGTGCCACAAGGAGAACAACCACGACCGTGCGACGAAACAGTCGTACATCCGGGTCCTCGAGCTCCCGAAGGGGACGACCAACATGGACGAAGGGCGGGTCACCTACGACCACGCGGTTCCCGCTCCCGACAAGTACTACATGCCGGTCCAGTGCCTCCAGTGTGACAACCCGCCGTGCGTCGACGTTTGCCCCGTCGAGGCGACCTGGAAGGAAAGGGACGGCATCGTCGTCGTCGACTACAACTGGTGCATCGGCTGTCGCTACTGCGAAGCCGCGTGTCCCTATCACGCGCGGCGATTCAACTGGAAGAAGCCGGAAATCCCCGCGGACGAGATCAACCCCTTCCAGAGTTACCTGTCGAATCGCATCCGACCCCAGGGGGTCGTCGAGAAGTGCCACTTCTGCCTGCACCGGACCCGGGAAGGGAAGGCCCCCGCGTGCATGGAGGCGTGCCCCACCGGAGCGAGGGTGTTCGGGAACTTGCTCGATCCCGACTCGGAGATCCGATTCATCCTCGAGAACAAGCGAGTCTTCGTCCTGAAGGAAGAGCTCGGGACAAAGCCATCTCTCTACTACTTCTTCGATGCGTGAGGAGCGGATGACGCCACCAGTACACTCACTCGAGGCAGCCGCGACCGGGCCGAGTTCCCATCGCCTCGGGTACCCGAGGTTCCTACAGCGCATCCTCATCGAGGCGACCGACGGGAGCCTCGCGTTCTACGCCTGGATGACCGCACTCACCGCCGTCGCGCTGGTCGGTCTCAACGCATGGGCCCATCAGGTCTCGGATGGAATGATCCTCACCCACATGACCGATCATGTCAGCTGGGGGCTCTACATCGCCAACTTCACCTTTGGAGTCGGTCTCGCGGCGGGTGGAGTGATGATGGTGATTCCCGCCTACTTGTATCGGCACCGAGGCATGCATGAGGTGGTGATCGTCGGCGAGTTGCTCGCGATCGCCGCGATCGTGATGTGCCTCCTCTTCGTCGTCGCAGACCTCGGCCGCCCCGATCGATTCTGGCACCTGATCCCCGGCCTCGGGCGGTTTCACTTCCCCGTCTCGATGCTGACCTGGGATGTGCTCGTCCTGAACGGCTACCTGCTCCTGAACCTGCACATCTGCGGGTACCTGCTCTATCAGAGATTCCTCGGACGCGAGCCGAACCGACGGTGGTACGTCCCCTTCGTCTTCGTCTCCGTGGTCTGGGCGATCTCGATCCACACGGTGACCGCGTTCCTCTACTCCGGACTGGGCGGTCGACCCTTCTGGAACTCGGGTCTGCTCGCGCCCCGCTTCCTCGCTTCTGCGTTCGTCTCGGGACCCGCGTTCATCATCATCACCCTGCTCATCCTGCGGCGCATCACGGGTTCGCGCGTCGGGGAGGGCGCGATCGCTCTGCTGGTGAAGATCATCCGGGTGACCGTGCTCGTGAATTTGCTGATGTTCGCTTCGGAGCTCTTCACAGAGTTCTACACCGGCGGGGCTCACGCCGCGTCCGCGCGATACCTATTCTTCGGCCTGAACGGAAAGACGGGCCTCGTCCCCTGGACGTGGACCGCGGTGACCTTGAACGTCGCTTCCGCCGCGATCTTCCTGTTGCCCGCGATCCAGCGCCGCACCAGGCTGCTCGCCGCCGCCTGCGTGTGCGCCTTCGTCGGGATCTGGATCGAGAAGGGGATGGGACTGATCATCCCTGGGTTCATCCCGAGCACCCTCCACCAAATCGTCGAATACAGCCCGAGCGTGCTCGAGTGGAAGATCACCGCCGGGATCTGGGCCTTCGGACTGATGATCTACACCGTCGCCCTGAAGATCGCCGCCCGCGTCTTCTCGGGAGAGATGACGCTCCGAGGGGGCCAGCGCGGCTGATGTCGGACGTGGAAGGGTCGCGCGCGCTGATCGCACCACGGTGGCTCCCCCGCAGAGCGCCCCACCATCGCTTTGGTCCGATTTCGGATCGCTGCGGGCGCGCAGGAGATCTCTGGAGTCTTGCCTCCCCTACCTGTAGTCGAAAAACGGCCGGACTCATACGCGCCCGAGCACCGTTCTCCTCGAGAGTTGGATCCCGCCCGCTGGCAGACTAAGATGCACCCGATCTCCGCGGCAGGAGTCCAGGTCCCAAGGATTGGGGAGGAATTCGATGCTGCTGTTTCACACCCGGCGTACTTCGTTCCTTTTCGCCCTGCTTCCCCTGCTTCTTCTCGCCCTGGTCGTGGTCCCGAGTGGGGCGCAGTCCGACGATGAGGACGAGGTGGTCGAGAAGTCCTCAGAGTTTCTTCTCAACAGCGACGAGATCTATCTCATCCTCGGACTCTTCGAAGCGACCTCCGAGAAGCTCGACGCCACCGGACGGATCGAATTGGTCTACGACTTCGAGCAGAACGACAAGAACCTCTCCGAAGACTGGGTCCCGAAAATGAACGCCAAGAACCCCGCCTTGCGCTGGGCGAAGGGTGATGACGGGGCGGCGGAGGGATTGCGAGGGGGAATCCTGATCGCCGACACCGGCCAGTGGTTTCACAAGGCGGTGCTCGCGCAGGATGTGAAGTTCGACGTCCACTTCATGTCGTTCTGCGGGGGCGCGAACAAGGACCTGGTCGCAGCGACCTACGCCTGGTCGAAGTTGAGCAAGCGCATCGGCTCGAATCTCGGGACGCAATGCATCGCGCTCAGCGGGACGAAGGCCGCGGCTGCGACAGGAGGACCCGCGCCCACGATCACCTACGAGGAAAAAGTCAATTTCGGATTGGAGCTGAAAGATGGCGAATTCTCATGGCTCCTCTCCGGGAGTTCGAGGGGTTCGACCGACAGCAAGAAGCTGCTGAACAAGCTCGACTCAGGCCAGGTCGGCCTTGTCTGGAGTGGGCGGATCAGCGCAGCGATCCCGAAGGTGACGATCTCCGGCAAGCTGGACCTGGAGTGGGCTGGCAAGGAGGTGAAGAGTCTCGGGACGCGCTACGCCGAATTTCAGAAGGCCCAGAAGAAGGACGAGAAGGGCTCATCGAAGAAGAAGGGGGGCTGAGCGGGATTCGGTTGCCCGCGTGATTCGGCTGGCTCAGAATGATCGCTCTGCGCCGAGTCACGCAGATCGCAGATACACACGATCATCGAAATGGGGTCGGGCGGTCGTTGCGCCGTGAATTTGGTCAGGCCCTGACGGGAGCAGCCATGTCGGTTCCCAACGGCGCGCCTCGACCCCTTATCTTGGCTTGCCTGAGCGGCGATGCGGTGCCGATTGCCGCGTTGCGGCGCTTCTCCCGATCCTCGACGACCCGGTAGGGTCGCCTCCGGTCGGAAGAAACACCGCGCCTTGCACTCGACACCACCTCACCACTCCTGATCCGCTTGATGGAGCCGCGGTGCTGTGCCTGATGCCGTTGCCTCCGAGAGGAAGAGGCACTTTCTCTGTGGGACTGTCCCGACGGTCTTCGGCTACCCACGCCGGATCGCTCGGTCTCGGGTGCCCACTGATCAGGGACTGTCCCGGCGGACGTCTGCCGCGCGGTCACGATAGGGACGGTCCCTCACGAGGATTCGATCCCCGCCATTTCTTGGATCGTTTCGAAGCCTGATTTGTCTCCGAGGATCACCAGGAGGGTGCCCGCCTCGAGCCGTGCGCTCGCGAGGGGGTTGCAGCGGGCACTTTCGCCCGGCTTCTGCGTGGCCAGGACCTGGATGTTCGTCTTCGCGCCGATCTGCGACTCTGCGATGGTGCGACCATCCAAGCTCGAGCCGGGTTGCACTTCGATCTCTTCGATTCGATTCGTGCTCTCCGGGTCGCGCAGCAGGCGGTCCATGAAGGAGAGGACGTGCGGGCGGACCATCGCCGAGACCATGCGGTCGGCGCCGATGGTGTTCGGGGCGACGACGAAGTCGGCGCCGCCGCGGAGCAGCTTCTGGTCGGTGCTCGGGTCGATACTCCGCGCGACGATCTTCGCCTTGGGGTTCAGCTGGTGAACAGTGATCACCACGAAGAGGTTCTCCATGTCGCTGTGGAGCGAAGTGATCACGCCCCGGGCCCGTTCGACTCCCGCCTGGCGCAGAGTCTCGTCCTGGGTCGCGTCTCCTTCGATGAGGTGGATATTTCCCTCGCGCTCGCGGATCGTCTGGGCACGCTCCGGATTGCGCTCGATCACCACGAAGGTGTTTCCGTGCCGCCTGAGCTCCCGGATGATGACCTCTCCGGTCTCTCCGCAACCGCAAACGATGATGTGACCCTCCAACTGATCGATCATCTTCTTCGCCTTCCGTACTTGCGCCCTACTCCGGAGATCGAGTTCGATGAGGAATGCCGCGAGCGCGCTGACGGTGTAGAGCACGACCCCCATGCCGGTGATCAAGAGGAAGATCGTGTACTGCTGCAGTCCCCCCGGGTCCGGCAGATCCGGGAACGGCTCGTTCACGGTGGTGATCAGGACGATCGTGCGATAGAGACACTCCGCGAAGGAGACGCTCTCGCCCGCGCTCTCGAGTTGCAAGAAGAAGCCCAGCGCCCCGAGGTGGATCAGCACGATCAGAAAGATGCCGCTGTGCAGCAGCCTCGATTTTCGCACGCGAGCTACTCTTCCTCATCGAGGTCGAGATCGAACTCCGATCGTTCTGTCGGCGCAGGGCGTTCCTCGCTCGAGCTCGACCGTTCCTGCTCGACCGGCTCGGCGTTCTCCTCGGCGTCCTCCTCGGTGTTCTCTTCGGCGACGCGCGGAACGCCACCCGCCTCTTCGATGATCCGATCGAGCACTTCGATCCCCCGGTCCTCGCCTTGCTCGCGCAACCGCTCTGGCTCGGGGAGGTTGTCGAGGGAGGAGAGCCCGAGCAGTTCGAGGAATTCCTCGGTCGTTCCGTAGAGGAGCGGTCGCCCCGGACTGTCGTCCTGCCCCACCACGCGGATCAGATTCCACTCCATCAGGTTCTTGGCCACCGGTCCGCACTGCACGCCTCGGATCGCCTCGAGGTCCGCCCGACGCACCGGCTGTCGGTACGCGATCACCGCGAGGGTCTCGAACGCCGCCGCGGAGAGCCGGACCTTCCGCTGCTCCCCGCGAAGGCGAGCGACGAAGGGAGCAAACTCCGGTCGGGTCAGCAGGCGGAACCCCGCGGCCTCTTCGATGAGAAAGTAGCCCCGATGCGTCGACCGCAGGTCCCCCTCCAGTTCGAGCAGCGCATCACGGATCTCCGCCTTGTCCGCCTCGTGCAGAAGCCGATAGAGCCGGCGCCTCGAGACCGCCTCGGGGGACGCGAAGAGGATCGCCTCGAGGCACGCGCGGAGGCGCTCTCCTTCGAGGCGCGGGATCTCCTCGTCGTCAGCGGATGCGGCTGCCGCTGGCGAGTCGGGCGAGTCGGGCTCCGGCGAAGCCTCGTCTGCCCCGGCGCGGTCGCCCTCGCCGACGTCGTCAACCTCCATCCTCGCCCCTTCCTCGGGGGCGAGCCGCCCCCCCGCGGTCCGGCTGCCCCCGTCGGCCGGTCGCTGCTTCCCGCGGTCCTGCGCTCTCGAGATCATGTTCCCCCTTCGGACTCCCCAGCACTGAGTCTCGGCGGCGCCCCGTCCGGAGCGCCGTCCAGAATCCCGCCCACCCCTCCGCCTAGAACTCCGCGCCTCATTCCCCGCCGATCGGCGGAAGAACCCCTGGCCGGATGCGAACCAGCGTCCTCTGCCTCAGCTGTGCCTCGAGTGCGACGATCTCCTGGTCGGTCGGGGCGGCTGCGAGCGCTTCTACCCGCAGCTCCTCTCGCACATCATCGAACGGTCGCTCCGGGCGTTCCTCGATCACCTGGAAGATATGGAACCCGTACTCTCCTTCGCGGTAGAGCGGGGAGAGCGAACCGACCTCGAGCGAGAAGATGAATTCCGCGAGTGCCGGATCGCCGAGCTCTTCGCGACTGAGCCAGCCGATCTCTCCCCCTTGCGATGCGGTCTCCGGATTTCCCGAGAGGGCCCGCGCGCTCTCCGAGAACGAAGCGCCGGAGAGGATCGCCCGGCGCACCGAATTCGCACGCGTCTCGACCATCGCGACCGCCTCCGCGTCCTCGGGGTCTCCTCGAAGTGGGAACGAAATGTGGCGCACCCGGCGACGCGGGGCGCTCCAGGTGCGGTCGTAGATCTCCCTGAGTTGTTCGTCGCCGACGTCCCGGTGCCGGGTGACCACCTTCTGGATCAGAAGCATCCCCCCGAGCTCGGCCCTGAGTTCGGCGCGAACATCCTCGAGACCGAGCCCCTGCCACCGCAGCCGATCGAGAGACTCTTGACGCTCACCCGGAGTGACTCCGAGGACAGAGGAGAGCTCCTCCTCCACGCGGGCATCGAGCTCGGCCTCCTCCACCGTCAGTCCGAGCCGCTCCGCCTCCGCGAGGAAGAGGGCCTCGCGCACCAATCCGATCAGGGCGCGGGGACCGTAGTAGCGGGCGAGGATCCGACGTTCTAGCTCTCCGGCGGTGATCTGCCGATCGCCGACCTCGGCGAGCACCGAGCTCCGCGAGCCGTCGAGCGGATCAGGAGACTCCGGGAAGGGCGCGCATCCGATGGCGGCCGAAAGGCACACGGCGAGCGTGAGTCCCGCCCCACGGAACGCCAGTCCACGGTCCGCCACCCCACGGAAAGGGCACCGGGAGCCCCATCCCCGGAAGCACCGGGACCGGCTGAACGGGCCCCTCGTGCCCCACCTTTCGATGCGCAGCCTATCGGTTCTCATAGTACTTGAGGATCTCGATCAGCTGCGAAGTGGACAGCAGCCCCATCTCGAGCATGTGCATACCGATCAGCTTGTGCGCATGCCCGATCTCCATCTCCTCACGCTGACGCTCGAGAGCGCGATTCACATCTTCCTCGGTGACATGTCCGAGTCGGGCCGCGATGTCACCGAAGAGTTCGGTCGATCGGGTCTCGCGTTCGGTGACGCCGCCGCGACCCGAATATCCGTTCGGGTGACCACGGTGCCAACGCCAGGCGGTCTCGAGGATCATCGGGAGATCCGAGAGCTGTGGCTCCCATCCGAGCACTTCGCGCGCGCGCTCGTTCGAGGCGACGAGGACCGGGGGGTCCCCCGCCCGTCGTCCCTCATGTTCGATTTTCAACTCGCGCCCGACGACCCGCTGCGCCTCCTCGATCACCTCGCGAACGCTGTAGCCGGTGCTCGAGCCGAGATTGATCGCCTGGTTCGGTTGCTCGTCGATGATCGCGAGGGCTTGCAGATGAGCCTTCGAGATGTCGGTCACGTGCACGAAGTCGCGGATGCAGGTCCCGTCGGGAGTCTCGTAGTCGGTCCCGAAGATCTTGAAGCTCTTCCGCTTTCCGAGGGCAGTGTGGAACACCAGCGGGATGAGATGGCTCTCCTCGCTGTGATCCTCGCCGATGTCCCCGGACAGGTCCGCCCCGGCGGCGTTGAAGTAGCGCAGCGCGATGTACCGCAGTGGGTGCTTTTCGGCGATGTCGGAGAGCATCCGCTCGATGAAGAGTTTCGAGGCTCCATAGGGGTTCACCGGACGAGTCCGGTGATGCTCCGGGATCGGAACCTCTTCGGGGTCACCGTAGACCGCGGCCGTCGAGGAGAAGATCAACCGCTCGACCCCGGCATCGATCATCGCGTGCACGAGGTTCAGGGAACCCGCGACATTGTTGTGGTAGTAGAGCTCGGGTCTCGCGACCGACTCCGGGACCGAGCAGCTCGCCGCGAAGTGGAACACGGCGTCGAAGCGGTCGTTCTCGAACGCGGACCGGAGGGTCCGGGGATCGAGAAGGCTTCCTTCGATCGTCTCGACCCCGTCGATCGCTGGGGCGTTTCCGGTCGTGAAGTTGTCGAAAACGACCGGATCGATCCCCGAACGACGACACTCTCGGACCGCGTGGCTGCCGATGTACCCCGCGCCTCCGACGATGAGGACCTTCACTGTCCGATTCTCCTCACGTAACTCGCACCACTGTGTCGCTCGGGGCGAGATCTTCGCCGCCCTGAAGAACGGCGGATTCTACTTCGCGAGGTTCCGGCCGGCCAGGAATCTGGTCAGGCTCGGAGAGATCGAGATGGCGAGGGAGAGATCGCACTACTGGACCCAGCCAGAGCCGAGATCGACCTCGAGCCGTCCACCGAACTCGGTCCACCAGAGTCGCCACTCGGACTCGCTCTTTTCGTGGACTCCGAGGAGCGTCGCGAGCAACCGACTTGCGGGGGGACCCCAGGACGGATCTGAGATCCAGTCGATCAGCGGGGGGATCGCGGCTCGGGCCGGGCAGGCCTCCGCGAGGGTGAGCAGGGACCGCCGACGCGTCGGATCGTCCCCCGGATCGAAGAGATCGCGGGCGAGCCACCCGGCGATTCGACGATCGCCCATCGCCCGCAGCGTCGCAGCCCACCCTGAACGCACCTCGGTGCGCGACTCGGCGAGAAATACCCGGTAGAGATCAGCACCGACCGTATCGAAGGGGTAGTTGCCGAGTGCGCGCCCCGCCAGCATCCGGCGGAGAGGATCGAGGTCGGTGAGACGGGCGCGGAGAGCGGGGAGAAGCGCCGGATCGGATATCTCGAGGATGCGCAGCATCGCTCCCTCGCGGACGAATCGATTGTCGTGCCCTGCGTCCGCGAGGAGAGCCTCCAGCTCGGCAACACCCTCCTCGGACCGTTGCGTCTCGATCTCCGCTTCGGTCATCCAGGTGCCCCGGAAGAGTTTCAGCCCTTGCGCCGCGAGCTCCTCCCGCCTCACCCAACGATTGCGGTGGAGCGCAAATCCCAGGCGGTTGCGGGCCCCGGCGTGATGCGGGTCGAGGCGGAGTACCTCCCGCCACACCCGCCGGGCGGCGCGGCGCATCCCCGCCTCTTCCGCCCAGTGCCCGAGCTCGATGTAGCGTTCTCGGTCGTCTCGGGGGATGCGTTCGAGTCGTCGTTCGAGGACGTCGAGGGGAGCCTCCCCGGGAATCCGTTGCATGATCTGCGCGGGGTCGACGACGACCGACTGACCCTCGTCGATCAGCACCCGGAGCCGCCCCTCCTCCGCAATCTCGACCCGCCCCTCCAGGCGGTGCCCGTTCTTGAGGAGAATCTGATCCGCGGGGAGCGAGCCGGAGAGCGGCACCACCCCCACCAAGCCGACGAAGAGCGTCCCGATCACGGACTTCCGTCGAGCGGCCTCGCTTGTCAATGATGGACCACGCACCTAGAATCTCCGTCCGAGGGAGTCCATCCCTGGGAAACACCCCGTGCGCCGTTCTCCCGCGGGATCATGGTACCCATCGCCGAGGGGGAACGCTCGGGCGCGAGGGGAGGATCCCCTCGCGGTGATACCGCCGGTGGTGTCATTTCCGGTGCTGTTCCTGCCAGTCCTTGCCCCTGCGATCCACGGGTCGCACACCACGGGTCGCAAACCACTCGACCGGAGAACCCGCGGATGGGCACGATCCTGATCGCCTCCGGAAATCGCCACAAGCATAGGGAGATCGCGCGCATCCTCGCCGCAGCGGGGATCGACGCAGGAGAAATCGTCCCACCGGGAGAGCTCGTGATCGCGACACCACCGCCCGATCCGATCGAGAACGGCGGAGACTATCTCGAGAATGCCCGGATCAAGGCGCGTGCCTACAGCCACTGGAGTGGACTCCCCGCGCTCGCCGACGACAGCGGGCTCGAAGTGTTGTCCCTGGGGAACGCTCCGGGGCTGAGGTCGGCGCGCTACGCCGGCGAGAGTGCGGACTTCGATGCGAGCATCAAGAAACTCCTGTCGGAGCTCGAAGGAGAACCACCGGAATCGCGCAGCGCGGTCTTTTTCTGTGCTCTCGTCCTGTGCCACGGGGACGAGGTTCTCTTCTCGACCGTAGCGTCGTGCCCCGGGACGATCCTCGAGGCTCCCAGCGGAGACGAGGGATTCGGCTACGACCCGATCTTTGTCCCGACCCACACCACGCCGACTCAGACGACACGGAGCTTCGCCCAGATGACGGAATCCGAGAAGGACGCGATCAGCCACCGCGGCCGGGCACTGCGCGCGTTCGCCGCGCACCGATTCGCCTCCAGGAGCACTTCCAAACGCAGTCCCTCGGGTTCGGGGGGACCTTCTCCCCGATGACCATCCCGCAGGACCGCATCCGCAACTTCTCGATCATCGCGCACATCGATCACGGCAAATCGACCCTGGCCGACCGGCTGCTCCTCCGCACGGGGACGATCACCGAGCGCGAGTTCCGAAATCAGGTTCTCGATGACATGGATCTGGAGCAGGAGCGCGGGATCACCATCAAGGCGAAAGCCGTGCGGATGATCTACCGCGCCGACGATGGTCTCGACTACCAACTGAACTTGATCGACACCCCGGGACACGTCGACTTCTCCTACGAAGTCTCTCGCAGCCTCGCGGCCTGTCAGGGGGCACTGCTGGTCGTCGACGCCGCTCAAGGGGTCGAGGCGCAGACGGTCGCGAACGCCTTCCTCGCCATCGAGAACAAGCTCGAGATCATCCCCGTCCTCAACAAGATCGACCTTCCCTCGGCACGCCCGAAGGAAGTGCAGGAAGAGCTCGCCTCGACCTTCGGCTTTCGTCCGGGAGAGAGCATCCTCGCCTCGGCGAAGACCGGAATCGGAACCGACGAGATCCTCGAGACGGTGGTCGCCCTCGTCCCCCCTCCCACGGGGAACCGGGAAGCTCCGTTGCGCGCGCTGATCGTCGACAGCCACTACGACTCCTACCGCGGGGTGATCGTGTACGTCTGCGTGAAAGAGGGGCGGCTCCGGCGAAATGACGAAATCGTCTTCATGCAGAAGGGGAGCCGCCACCAGATCGACGAGGTCGGGATCTTCTCACCCCGACTGATTCCTGTGGACATTCTGGAGGCCGGGGAGGTCGGCTACCTGGTCGCCAGCATCAAGACGATCCACGACGTGTCGATCGGGGACACGGTCACCACCCGAATCGACGGGGCGACGCAGAGTCTGCCCGGCTTCAAGAACCCGCAACCGATGGTGTACTGCGGGATCTACCCTTCCGACAACAATGACTTCGAGTCGCTGCGCAACGCGCTCGAGAAACTGTGGTTGAACGACTCGAGCTTCACGTTCCAACCGGAGAGTTCCGAGGCCCTCGGCTTCGGGTTTCGATGCGGGTTTCTCGGACTCCTCCACATGGAGATCACGCAGGAGCGCCTCGAGCGCGAGTCCGGCATCGACGCCGTGCAGACCGCCCCGACGGTCACGTACGAGATCGCGATGAAGGACGGAAGCACGTTTCGGATCGACTCCCCGGCGAATCTCCCCGATTCGATGCACATCGATGAGACCCGCGAGCCGATCGTCCTCGCGCACCTGATCGTGCCCTCTGAGTACATCGGAGCGACGATGAAGCTGATGGACGAGAAGCGGGGATCGCTCCAGAAGACCGAATATCTGTCCCCTACTCGGGTCCAGCTCACCTACGAAGCCCCTCTGCAAGAGATCATCATCGACTTCTACGACAAGCTGAAGAGCTGCACCCGAGGGTATGGTACCCTCGACTACCAATTTGCCCGCTACACCCCTGGGGACCTGGTGCGCCTGAACATCCTGGTCAGCGGAGAGCCGGTCGACGCGCTCTCCATCATCATCCACCGTTCGGTGGCGGATCGCCGGGGCCGCGCCCTGCTCCGCCGCCTGAAGAAAGTGATCCCAAAGCACCTCTTCCAAATCCCGCTGCAGGCCGCGGTCGGGGCGAAGGTGATCGCACGGATGAACATCGGCGCCCTCTCCAAGAACGTCACCGCCAAATGCTACGGCGGAGATATCAGCCGCAAACGAAAGCTCCTCGAGAAGCAGAAAGAGGGGAAGAAGCGGATGAAACAGGTCGGCAGGGTGAACATCCCGCAAGATGCCTTCATGGCGGTACTGCGGCTCGACGACGAGGACTAAAATCTGATGGCGAAGCACGACCAAGAGCAAACCGACGCTGCTACCGATGGACCTCCCTCGGTCTGGCTCTGGAGAAGGGTACGCGAGAACGCGGAAGCGGTGATCATCGCGATCATCCTCGCCCTGATCATCCGGCACTATTCACTCGAGGCGTTCGAGATCCCCACCGGATCGATGGCGCCAGGACTCCACGGTGTGCACATCGATGCGACGTGTCCGAACTGCGGCACCGTGGAACCGGTCGGGGTGAGGGTCCACCAGTTCAACAACAAGCTGGAGATCTCTCTGGTCCAGGGGTGGATCTACGAAGGCACGTGCCCCGAGTGCAGCCTCGAGATCCGGGACGGAAAGATCTCGTCGCAGCAACAGCCCCCCCCGCCGCAGATCCGTTGTCCTCGGTGCAACAAGTTTCACCCCGCGGACTCAAAAGACTTCACATGCTTCTTGCGCGCTAGGAGCCGATGGCTCCCTGGCGGCACGCGCCGGCGGCAGGGGAATTCTTCGCATGTCTGCTAGAAATGTCGCGACCGGAGAAACGCGCCGTCGTCCTCGCTCCGTTCTCGGTCGCTGGTTCAGC
>JAQBGV010000233.1:0-32428 GCA_032128395.1 Planctomycetota bacterium
AGGGAAACGTTTTTAGCCCAGTCTCTCGGCGCTCTACATAGCTTCTGTCCCGGACGTTCGCCCGCTGATCCACCGATCTTCAAGAAGGCAATTGTCCGGGACCAGTCGGAATACCGGCGAACGTCCGGGACAGGCATCACCTTCGGCGAGCCAGTCCCATCGTTCGGCGTGCCCGGGCCGGAGCCGACCGGAGGTGACCCTACTGAGTCATTGAGGATCGGTTTCGGCCCCGCATCGCGGCAGCCGGGCTGCCATCGCCGCTCCCCACCCTGGCCCACCGCAACGCCGCAGACGGTGCCTCGCCGGAACCCGAGCCTTGTCAAAGAGTGGCGCGGTAGGGATGGACCGTTACGGTGAGGGTCCTCGGCTCCCTTCCCTCGTCGTTCAGCACGCGGATCGAGATCCGGATCGCGCTCGGGACGTACGCCGCGCGGAAGCGCAGGCCCGTCTGGTTGCCCTCCCAATTGCTCGAGTCGATCTGCTCTTGGAAGAACAGCCTCCCGTTGTCGTTCCGGGAGATCGTCTTGTCCCCGGGCGGGAACTTGCTGCTCCCCTCGGACCAGATGCTGAGAGACTGCCCCACGCCGAGCTGGGAGAAGCGGTTGACGTTCGCGCCCCCCTGGGCCTGGAAGAAGGGACGATCGTCGACGCCGTTCTGGACGTCCCGTCGGCCGGCGTAGGCGACACCCTTCGAGAAGTCGCGGAAGCCGCCATAGAGGAACTCCTTCATCCACACGTCGGTGTCGATCTCGGTCGGAGGCTTCTCTGAATCGACCAGCGCGCGCTCGGTCGACGGAGCGACGAACGCTCCCGGCTTCTGGTCGAAAATATTGTCGTAGAAGTATTCGATCCGCAGGTCGGTGACGTTGGGGCAGATCTCGATGAACTTCTGAGCGACATCGGTCGACGATCGATCGTAGTTCTCCCCATTGATGTCGAGATAGCGCACGGTCTTGAGAAGGATGAAGCTCGCGTTGTCCTCGACCTCCTCCGGGATCGCGGAGATCCGGTCGTCCTCGATCTCACGGGGGTCGGCGAGCATGTACTCGATGTTGGCGAGCTTCACGACGCCGTCGACGGTGACCGGTCCCCGGAAGTAGATCGAAAAGGCGTCGTGCCTCGTCACGTTGGGGCCGCTTCGGAGCGTGTACTGACGCTCGAAGATCTTCGCGCCTTCGTCGTACTCGCCCGCTTGACCGCCATCGAGGTTCGGCCCGTGAATCCCTAGCTCCTCGCCGTCGTCCCAGTGTCCGTTCTTGAAGCCACCTTGGGTGGACTGGGGCTTGTCGATGAAGTACTCGAGGCTGGTGGTAGGTTCCCAACCACGAAGCGCGGTCTCCATGTCGTTGAGCGCGTACCGGAACTTCTGGTAGACCTCCACCTTGGTCGTCGTCGTGTGATAGATCCTCTGCGCCTGGGTCCCCACGGTGGAGATGCAGAGCGAGATGACGGCGGCCAGCGTCAGTGCGACGAGCAGCTCGAGCAGAGTGAAGCCACCCGCGGCGCTCGCGGCGCTACCTGGTGACGAGGATCTTCTTGCGCAGAATTGGTTCGCGCGCACCGGCTGTGCCCTTCAGGAAGGAGCGGAAGACCAGGATTTCAACTTCGTACAGTTCTCCGGCGGGGATGAAGTCGGGGTCCGCCGGACCGGATCGATCGAGGCTGGCATCGCGGAACGCGGGACGGATCGCGAACGCGAAGCCGTACTGCGAAATGGGGTCGTCGTCGACCGCATCCGCACCATCCTCATCGACAAATTGGTCGGCGAAACGATTGCTCAGCGAATACACGCGGTACACATCGAAATCAGTCTCGCCCGTCTCCGAGTCGATGTAGTCATCGCCATCGTCATCGGCATTCCCAGGGTTCCCACCACCGTTCGGCTGGGCCCCCGACTCCTCGTCCGACTCTTCCCCGAGCTGGAGCCCTTGGACCATCGGTGTCCAAGTCTTTCCGTCAGTCTCGGGATAGACGAAGACCTTGCCGCGGCGATAGGCCGCCCCGCGATCGACCGACTGACGACCAGAACCGGCCGGGGTGGGGAATAGGATGTAGTGATCGTCGATCGCGCTCGCCTGAGAGACTCGGCGCGGCAGAGGATCCTCGACGCCGTCGTACTGGAACAGGAAGTAGGTGTGCTGACCGGTCGCGTCCTGGCCCTTGCGGGTCTGGATTCCGTCGCGGATCGCCTGCTCGACCGAACGGGCGATCAGAACGGCGTTCGTCTCCTCGATCGTGATTCTTCCCGACTTCATCGCGACCGGGAAGAGTGCGAGGAGTCCCATCAACCCGATCGTCAGGATCGCGGTGGCGATCAGGATCTCCAAGATCGTGAAGCCCGCGCGGGGGGGCGAACTGCCCTCCATGGTCAGGCTTCCCGCGGCAGAATCTCGGCCGCCGAGGACACAGACCGGGGTGGACCCAACGGAATTGGGTGCGTTCACTCGATCACCTCGATCTTGAAGACCGTGCGGCCGGTCGGGCGGATGTCGATGTAGCCGCGGTTGAACAGGTCCCCCAGTCGGGAGAGCACGATGTCGGAATCCTCAGGTGGCGTTTCGTTGAATTCGTAGGTCGGGATGTCCTGATAGCTGCCGAAGTCGACGGTGCCGTCAGGAAGGAACCGTAGGACGATGTCCTGCGGAGTGGTCTGCCACTCCTTCGCCGGGAGCGTCGCGTCATCGAGGATTACCGCCAGGTCGGTGGGGAGCGACTTGAAGTCCCGCCGTGCGAAGTGCAGATCGTAGGAGAGGGTTCCCGAAGTATCGGGGTCGTAAGGGCGTATCGATCCTTCGAAGGCACCCAAGTCCTTCCCCTTCGGTTCCCGGTAGAGCCGGAGTCCGTCGCGGAGGAAGACGACCTGATAGGTCTGCTTCTTGGTCACCGCATTGTTCCGCGCCTCGTTCATCGTGCTCGAGATCAGGGTCCCCGCGTTCTCGAGCTTTCGGTTCTGGAACAACTTCGCCATCGACGGGATCAGGAATCCCGCCGCGATGATGATGATGCCGATCGTCACCACCATCTCGATCAGAGTGAATCCGGCGATCCGGCCAGTGGATCGAGGGTCTGCGTATCGAAGGACTGGGGATCGAGAGTCTCTCATCAGGATCTACTCCTCAATCCTTCTCGGAATCGGAACCAGGACCGGGAATCCGCCAGTTCGAGATCGCCTCCTCCGGCTTTTCATCCTCTTCGTGGCCGTTCGGACCGTGGCTCCAGAAGTCGAACTGACCGATGTTCTGGGGGCCCGGGGTCTCGACCCCGGAGTCGGCCGCCTCACGTGGATCATCGCCGTGCGCGCGTCCATTTTCCCAACCGAGGTGCACATCCCCGTCGTCCTGGGTGCTGTACATGTCCGGGCGGGTGATGCGGTCGTAGTGAAACGGCTGGAAGAACCCATCGAAGAGCTCGCGGGCGTCCGGATCGTCGAGGATGGGAGGACTGAGCGAGTCGACCTTGAAGTCGGCGATCGGATCCTCCTGACCAGATTCTTTGAACGTGCCGTCCGGCTGGCGCTGGCGGAGTATCACCGGCTGCAATAGCCCGAAGGTGAGAGCGGCTCCGCTCTCGAGCGGCGTTCCCTCCGCGGTCTCGACGCGCTCGTCGATCCCATCGGAGGGATAGGTCCCGGTCTTCCCTTTGTACAGATCGAGGAAGAGGGTGACTTGGTGGACCAGCCCCTCGGTGTTCTTCTTCCGCGCTTTCTGACGCAGCGGGCCCGCGGCGACGATGAGCATGCCGAAGAGGAGGAAGATGATGCTGATCACGATCAGCAGCTCGATCATCGTGAATCCCAGCTTCGAAGACTCCAGCTTCGAAGACTCCATCCTCGAAGGCACCCTTTCCGAACACT
Source organism: Planctomycetota bacterium (assembly GCA_032128395.1). GTDB lineage: Bacteria > Planctomycetota > UBA8108 > UBA1146 > UBA1146 > JAQBGV01. Next base: position 3,854 of record JAQBGV010000233.1, read on the forward strand.
CGCGCGTCCGGGGCTGCTGGGATCGACTACCAGTTGCCGATGTCATCCCCGACCTCGTCCCGTCCGTAGCAGGCTTCGTTCTTGCCATCCGGCCCCCGTGACCAGAAGTCGAACCCCCTCGGGTTGATCATCCAGTCCTTGCGTTTCTTCTTCGAGTCGTTCTCCCGGTAGAGGTACGGACTCCCCCAGGGATCGAGGTAGAACTTCTCCACCTCGGAGTCGCTGACCTCATCCCTGTCCGCGGTGCGATAGCCGGACTGCACGTCCTCGTCCACGACGACGACCCCTTCGATCTTCAGCTCGGCGTAGGGGGCATTCTTGCCGCCCTTCCCACCCTTCGAGGGAGGGTCGTCGCAGATCGCCACGTAGAGCACCGGGAACGCATTGAATTCCTCGAGATCGTCGTCGTCGCAGGCCTTGTCGTACGCGGGGTAGAAGCCCATGTCGAATTGGAACGACTTCACCCCCGAGGCGAAGATGGTGGAGATGTCGTGGCTCGCCTGAGCCTTCTTCGTCTGTCCCTTCACCCGGGAGATCCCGGCGACGATCATCCCAGCCAAGGTGCCGATGATGGCGATCACGATCAGGAGCTCGATCAGCGTGAAGCCTGACGAGAGCTGCCGCAGCCGAAACTTGCTGCGATCGCTTGTGGAGCGCATCTCCATCGTTCGGAGTTCCTTTCACTCGCAGGTGCGTACCCGCGGAAAATGGTTCGGGACAACCGCCATGACACCACACGCCACGGATGACGCCCCCCCTGCCGGGACGTTGCACCCCGGGGAGCGCGCACGCGGAGACCTCGAGCGGACCCACGCGAGGCGCGGCTCAATCTCTCCAGTTCCGGGCGGAAACCGCTTATTCTGACCCGAACTGACGAGATGACAAGGCTTTCGAGCGAGGGGAGAGGCCGCTGGGGCGAACGGACCTGAGGCGTGGTCGGGGAAGCTACCCGTCCAGGAAATACTCCTCGATGAAGCCCGTGTGCACGTTTCCCTGCACGAAGTGGTAGTGGCGGAAAATCTCGCGGCAGAACGGGATCGTGGTGTGGACCCCTTCGATCACGAACTCGTCGAGAGCCCGTCGCATCGTGTGGATCGCCTCCTCCCGGCTCTCCCTGTGCACGATCAACTTCCCGATGAGCGAGTCGTAGCAGCTGGGGATCTTGTAGCCGGAGTAGACGTGCGAATCGAGCCTCACTCCGTACCCGCCTGGCGGAATATGTCGGGTGATCGTCCCCGGGGAAGGCTTGAAGCCATCCGCTGGGTTCTCCGCGTTGATCCGGCATTCGATGCTCGAGCCTCGGATCACCACATCTTCCTGGCGGAAGCGCAGAGGGGTCCCCGCGGCGACCAGGATCTGCTCTCGGACGAGATCGATACCGGTCACCATTTCGGTGACGGGATGCTCGACCTGGATCCGGGTGTTCATCTCGATGAAGTAGAACTTGCCGTCCGCGTCGAGCAGGAACTCGACGGTCCCCGCGCCCCGATACTCTGCGCCACGGGCGAGCGCGATCGCGCACTCGCCGAGCCGTCGGCGGAGATCATCGTCCACCGCCGGCGAGGGGGCCTCCTCGATCAGCTTCTGGTGGCGACGTTGGAGCGAACAGTCGCGCTCCCCGAGGTGCACCACTTCACCGTAGCTATCGGCGAGGATCTGGATCTCGACGTGGCGCGGCTTGTCGATGTACTTCTCGATGTACACGTCAGGGTTCTTGAATGCGAGCTGGGCCTCGCTGCGCGCCGCATGGTAGCCGCTGACGAAGCTAGCATCGTTGCGGGCGTGGCGCATCCCACGCCCTCCCCCCCCCGCGACCGCCTTGATCAGAACCGGATAGCCGAGTTCGCGGGCGATCCGGAGCGCCTCGTCCTCGTCGCGGACGATGTCCTTCGAGCCGGGGACCACCGGCACCCCGAGCTTCATCGCCAGATCCCGCGCTGCCGCCTTGTCCCCGAGTTGACGGATGTTCTCGACGGTCGGCCCGATGAATTGGATGTGGCACGACTGGCAGATCTCGGCGAACTGAGCATTCTCGGAGAGGAAGCCGTAGCCGGGGTGGATCGCTTCGACGTCGGTGATCTCGGCCGCGCTGATGATCTTCGGGATATCGAGATAGCTCTGGAGGCTCGGGCCGGGGCCGATACAGACGGTTTCGTCGGCGAGATCTAGGTACGCCGCACCTCGGTCGGCCTCGGAGTAGACGGCGACCGTCTCGATCCCCAGCTCGCGACACGCCCGGATCACCCGGAGCGCGATCTCTCCGCGATTTGCGATGAGCACCCGCGAGAACGGCTTCATCGCGCCCCCCCGCTCAGGAGATCCGGAAGAGCGGCGAACCGTACTCGACCGGCTCCCCGTTCTCCGCCAGGACCGCCTCGATCGTGCCGGAGACCTCGGCCTTCACCTCGTTCATCACTTTCATCGCTTCGATGATGCAGAGGACCTGACCTTCTTCGATCCGGTCTCCCGCTTCGACGAACGGGTCAGCTTCAGGACTCGAGGAAAAATAGAGGGTCCCGACCATCGGGGCGCGGATCAAATTCTCCTCTGGGATCGACTCGGTCGGTGAACTCGGCGGGCCGCCGGCGGCAAAAGAGGATGGACTGCCGCCTGGAGCGCCGTGGGAGGAGATCCCCAATCCGGCGAGCCCGGGGATGGAGAACACCTCGCGGGTTGGCTCCCCCTTCTTCTTGAGTCGCACCTTGAATCCCTCTGCCTCGACCTCCAGCTCCACGAGCTGATTCCGGTCCATCAGTTGGATCAGTTCCCTGAGGCGAGCGAGGTCCACGAGAACATCCGTTCGGCGGCGGGGGAGTGGGTTCGAGGCGCAACTCCAGCGGGTAGAGTAGGTTCCGTGACCGAAAGGGTCAAGGGAGACAGGGCACGGATGCAGACAGGGTCAATACGAACGAAGGGGGGTGCCCGATTCGGGGTAAGCGGCTGGGACTACCCGGATTGGCGCGGTCCCATCTACCCGCCGGTCCCCCCTCGGGGCTTCCGCGCTCTCCCCCTCCTCGCCCGTTTCCTCGACTTCATGGAAGTGAACGTCAGCTACTACCGGATTCTGCCCCCCGCGCCCGCGCTCCGCTGGGTCGAGGAGACCCCCCCCGAGTTCTCCTTCGTCTTCAAGGCCTGGGGAGGATGGACGCACGAGGGCACGCCCCCCGCGGGGAAAGAAGTCGAAGCGTTCCGAGCGCTCGTCGAGCCCGCAGCCGCGGCGGGTCGTCTCGAAGGGATCCTCGCCCAGTTTCCTCCCGGGCTCGCCGATCCGGACGCCGCGATCTCGCGACTCCTCCCCCTCCGCGACGCACTCGCTCCCCACCGGATCTTCGCCGAGTTTCGGCATCGACTGCTCTGGCGCGATGCGGTCTTCGCGCGACTCGAGGCGGAGGGGATCGACTTCGTGAACGTCGACCTGCCGCAAGTCGGGTCGCTCCCCCCGCTCAGTCGGGTCAACACAGGGCCGGTCGCGTACCTGCGACTCCACGGACGCAATCGCAAGGGGTGGGCGCGATCCTCCCCGCGTGACGAGCGCTACCACCACGAGTACGATCTCTCGCAGGTGGGAGAACTCCTCGACGCGGTCCGCGAGCTGCTCACTCGTTGCCCACGGGTTCTCATCGGGGCGAACAACCACTTTCGTGCGCAGGCCCCCGCTGCGATCGCGCTCCTCCGCTCGGAGCTCGAGGGAGGGCCGGTCCCCGTCCCTGCGCGGCTCCTCGAGGCGATGCCCGTACTCCGGTCTCGGGCGGTTCCGCTCCCCGAGGAGGAGCTCCGCTCCGGCGGAACTGAATGAACGGCGATCGAGGATGGTCCTCCCGAGCGAATTCGAACTCTCGGTGACGCCGGAGGAGATCGTCCTCCGAGCGCGCGGGCAGCGCCGCGAACGCCTCGACCTCTATCTCCTGCGCAGGCTCCGCTGGGGTTCCCGCACCAAGGTCCAACGCTTGATCCAACTCGGGCGTGTCCTCGTGAACGGGGGCCCGGGGAAGTGCGCACAGCGCATCGCACGCGGAGATGAGGTGCGCGTCCGACTCCTCACTTCGACCGCCATCCGGTCCGAACACCCTCCACTCTCCGCCCCGCTCTGGGAGGATCCCTACCTGCTCGCGATCGCAAAGCCCCCCCACCGACTCGTCCATCCGACCGGACGCACCATCGCCGGTACCGTGATCGACGAGCTGCATTCCCGCTACCAGGAACTGAATCTGCGCGGCGGTCGCGAGGTGATCCCCCGGCTCTGCCATCGCCTCGACCGCGACACGTCCGGCCTGCTCCTCGTCGCCAAGACGATCGAGATCCGCCGCAGGGTGCAGGAGGCATTCGAGGGGGACCGAGTGCGAAAAGGGTACATCGCGATCGTCGAAGGGGAGGCGCGGGAGCGCGCGTTCGAAGTCGATGCCGCGATCAGCGCTCACTTCGACCTCCGACGCCCACACTCGCATCGCCTCGCACGCCTCGACGAATCGGGAAAAGCTTCGAAGACGCGCTTTTTCGTGCTCGGGTGCGGAGCCGGATTCTCCGTCGTGCACTGCCTCCCGATCACGGGCCGCCAGAACCAGATCCGCGTGCACCTCGCGTCGGTCGGCCTGCCGATCCTCGGAGACACGGGGTTCGGGAGTGCGGAGGAGAAGTGGACGGCACCGGCGCCGGCCTACCCCGACCGCGCGCTTCTCCACTCGTACCAGCTGCGGTTCCGACATCCGCTCTGGGGAACCGAACGAGAGCTCCGCTGCCCCGCGATCGGCGACCTGCGCCCTTTCCTGATGGCCGCCGGCGTGATGGAATCCGAGATTCCTCCCCTATTGCGAGTCGGAAGATAGTCCCCGCTCGCTCTCCTCCCGACGTGGTCACCATCGCGCATCCCGAGGTAGACTTCTGATAGGAGGTGGGTCCTCTTTCCCTCAGCACACTCCCGCCCCTCGAGGAGCAGACGTCCTTGAGTACACCGGCCCCTACCGGCGAGCGCCGCGGCTTCGATCCCTCCGCGTTCCACGTGATGATCGCCGATGATCAGGCGCACCTCCGTGAGATCGTCGGTCGGGTGCTCAGCAAGGATGGATACGACGTCACTCTCGTCGAGGACGGCGACGATCTCCTCGAGCAGGCTCGGAATCGTCCCCCCGACCTGATTGTCCTCGACCTGATGATGCCGCGCCTCGACGGCCTCTCCGCCCTCCGGATCCTGCGCCAGGACCCCCGCCTCCAGCACGCCTACGTCCTGATTCTGTCGGGCAAGTCCTCGATCGAGGAGAAGCTCGAAGGATTCGAGTGCGGGGCGGACGACTACATGACGAAGCCGTACTCGATCGATGAGTTGCGCGCGCGCGTTCGCTCCGGGATCCGACTCCGGGCGGTCGAACGCCACCTCGAGCGATCGCAGCAGATGGTGATCCGACAGGAAAAGCTGGCGACGATCGGCGTGCTCGCGGCGGGAATCGCCCACGAGTTCAACAACATCATGAGCGGGATCGCAGGCTACGCTCAGCTGGCGAAGCGCAACGAGAAGTACCGCGATCGACTCGTCGAGGTCGCGCTCGACCAGTCCCGACGCGCCGAGAAGATCACCTCGAGCCTCTCGACCTTCGCCTCGGGCGCCTCCCCCCGCGTCGAACGCGCCTCGCTCGAACCTCTCCTCGAGGCGGCGCGGACCCTCGTCACGAAGTCCTTCGACGCGAAAGGCGCCACCCTCGAGGCGATCGTCGACGCGGACCTCCCCGAGGTCGAGCTCAACCGCGGACAGTTCCAACAGGTGATCCTCCACTTGCTCCTCAACGCCCAGGAGGCGGTCGGCGACGGCGGCAGGGTCGAGGTCCGCCTGCTCAGAGCCGACGATCGCCTCCACTTCGAAGTGGACGACGATGGCCCGGGGATCCCAGCGACCGACGTCGTCCGCATCTTCGATCCGTTCTTCACGACGAAGGGTGCCCGAGGCGGGAGCGACGGCGAGAGTACCGGCCTCGGACTGACCTTCTCCCTGAACGTGGTCGAGGCTCACCAGGGGACGATCGAGCTCGTGAGATCCCGACTCGGCGGCGCATGCCTGCGCGTCAGCCTTCCCGTCCCGGCCACCGTGCACGCTCGGAAGAACACGAAGCCTGTGACCGAGGAGGTCCCGGTGCGGCCGGCCCGCCATCTCCTGATGGTCGAGGACGACCTCACGCTTCAAGAGGTGGTCCTGGAGCTGCTCGAGGACACGCATCTGACCTGTTTCACCAATGGCCCCGAGGCGGTGGCGCACTGCCGGGACGCCCCGGTCGACGCCGTCCTGCTGGACATCAATTTGGCCGGTCCCTGGGACGGCTGGCGGGTACTCGAAGAATTGAAGACTCTCCCCCATCCCCCACCGGTCATCTTGACGACCGGGTCGATCGAGGCCCACGACGAGTGCCCGTATCCTCGGGTCGAGCTGCTCCGCAAGCCGTTCCGACTCGGAGAGCTCGAGGATGCACTCCGCCGTGCGATGGCGGCTCCCGCGCAGAGCTGAACCGCTCGATCTTCACACCGACCGCCCTCGTTCCGCTTGCATTCCACTCCGCCCCAGCCAACATCGCGCACTGATCCCTAGGGCCGAAGTCTCGGCGCCGGTCCATCTGCACAGCAACTTCGAGAGCCCACTGCTCGGAGAGGAACGCCGCATGAAGGTCGCGGTCTGCCTCAAGCGCGTCCCGGACACCGCCTCCCGGATTCGCATCGCCTCCGATGGAAAGTCGATCGACACCTCCGACCTGCAGTTCATCATCAGCCCCTACGATGAGTTTGCGATCGAGGAGGGAATCCGTCGCCGCGAGGCAGGTGGGGAGGGCTCGGTGACGGTGGTGACCGTCGGGGCCGAGAGTGCCCTCGAGACCCTTCGCAAGGCGCTCGGGATGGGCGCCGACGACGGGATCCTCGTTCGGTGCGACGAGGATCTCGGACCGCGCCGGACCGCCGAGGCCCTCGCCGCCGTCCTCCGTGACCGCGGGTACGACCTCGTTCTCTTCGGGCGGCAATCCGCGGATGCCCAATCCACCCAGGTCGGCGCGCAGACCGCCCAGATCCTCGGCATTCCGTACGTCGGAGATGTCGTGGGACTCGAGATCGACGGTCGCGAGGCACGGATCACGCGAGAGGTCGAAGGGGGGCACGAAGTGTTGCGCGGAGCACTCCCGCTCGCACTCGGCGCCCAGAAGGGCCTCAACGAACCGCGCTACCCCTCCCTCAAGGGGATCATGGCCGCCAAGAAGAAGCCGATCGAGACCGTCGAGGCGTCGCCGGGTGAGGTTCGACTCGAGACCTTGGGCTACTCACCACCCCCCGAGCGTCCCGCCGGGCGGATCATCGGGGAAGGCCCGGACGCGGCGGCCGAACTGGTCCGCGTGCTCCGCGAAGAAGCGAAGATCCTCTAAGGTGCGACTGCTGCAGTGGACTCCGGGTGACGGAGTAGGCGGTAGGAGCGGGGATCGATCCTGCGAATGAGGAGGGCTTCTTGAACATCCTGGTGCCGATCGAAGTCCGTGGCGACGCGGTGAAAAAGCCCTCGCTCGAAGCACTCGGGCTCGCTCGACGACTCGCGGAGAGCAGCGGGGGCGAGGCGATCGCCGCCGTGCTCGCTCCCGGGGCAGCGTCGATCGCAGCGACCATCCGCACGGCCGGCGCTCACCGAATCCTCGTCGCCGACGACGCCGTCTACGGAAAGGCTACCGCAGGGGCGTTCGGGCGCGAGTTTGCCCGCCTCGCCCGGGAGCGGGAGGCGCACTTGGTGCTCTTCGGTGCGACGGTCGCCGGGAAGGAGCGGAGCGCCACGACCGCCGCCGAGCTCGGCGTCGCCGCCGCCACCGATTGCGTCTCGATCGCGATCGAAGATGGATGGTGGGTCTCTGAGCGCCCCGTCTTCGCCGGAAAGGCGATGCAGAGGGTGCGATCACTCGGCACCCCCGCCGTCGCCTCGATTCGTCCGAACTACGGGGAAATCGCGGAGGGGGCGCCCGATGCGGAGATCGAGACGATCGAGCCCGGCATCACCGAGGGGGAGCTCCGGCTGGTGGTCGAGTCCTTCGAGGCGAGCGCGGGCCGGACCGTCGATCTCACCGAAGCGGAGATCATCGTCTCGGGGGGCCGCGGCCTCAAGGGCCCCGAGCACTTCTCGCTCATCGAGTCCCTCGCAGAGACCCTCGGCGGGGTGGTCGGCGCCTCCCGCGCCGTCGTCGACGCGGGGTGGCGGCCCCACTCCGACCAGATCGGCCAGACCGGGAAGACCGTCAGTCCGAAGCTGTACATCGCGATCGGGATCTCGGGCGCGATCCAGCACCTGGCCGGCATGTCCTCGTCCCGAACGATCGTCGCGATCAACAAGGACCCGAGCGCTCCGATCTTCCAAGTCGCGACGTACGGGATCGTCGGCGACCTCTTCGAAGTCGTCCCCAGACTCGAGGAGGAGCTGAAGAAGGTGCTGTAGCGTCGGATTCCGCCCCCGGGCACTCGGTCGCCCCTCGGTTCTCTCCTCGACTCCACTCGGACCCGGACCGAGCTCGGAGCGCATGCGCGGTGATCTACCTCGCCGCGGTCCCCCCGCCCCGTCCCTCCCGGTAGAACCCTCCCCAGCGGTCCCCTCAGAGTTGCCATCGTACTCTTCTCTGCCGGGAGCCCCTTGTCCGATGAGCCCCCCGCAGCGGATGAAGTGACGCACCAGCCACCGACGGGAAAGTGATCGATGGCCTCGACGATCCTCGAACAGATCCTGGAGAACGTCAGCCGAGGAGCCCGGCTCCCCGTGCAACCCTCCACCTCGACCCCCGTCTCGACCCGATCCCCCATCCCGACCAACCCCGCGCCCGAGCGGGACCACCGCCGTCCATCCGAGGATGCGGAAGCTCTTCTGCGCGTCGTGATCGATGAGGTCGACCTTCGCCTAGCGCGTCTCGTCGAGCGAGTGCTCACTCACCCCACGCTCCGCACCAAGCCGAAGCCCGCACCGACCTCCCCCATCCCTTCTGGCGCGCTCCCCGGCCCCCTCCACCCCGCGGGCACCGAACTGATCGATGTCGCTCGAGCGGCTCGGTTCCAAGCTTCCGAAGCGCTCACCCCGGTCAATCCCCGGCGCGCTCCTGGAACCGCGGCTCAGGCGAGGAGAACGGAGGAGATCGAAGCGCAGCGGATCACCGCCCTGGAGAACGACTCGCGAAGACCCGATCCCACTTCGACTCGAACGCTCCCGACGACGGAGGAAGAACGCTCCGAATTTCGCGCGGATGATCCGGTGCTGCCCGGTGGCGCGGCCGTGAACATCGGCCTCGAATGGCCATCCCCCGAAGGGAGCCTGGGCGCAGGATCTCCGCCCGGGGCACGGCCCTACAGGATCGATGAGTTCGACGAGTTCGAACTCGTGAAGGTCGGCCCCGACCCGCTCGCAGAGGTCGACGCCGCCCCCGCCGCCAAGGGGACTCGCGAAAGGGACGAAGACGGAAGCCCTCACTCGCCCGGCGATGACACCGACGAGGTGTTCTTCGTACCCTCGCAAGATCTTCTCGAGTGGAACGATGGGACCTCGCTCGAGGCATCCGCCCCCGAGGAGAGCAGGACCGGTCCTCTGGTGAGTGACTCCGCCGAGTCGCCGTACCAAGCTCCGGGCGCGCTCGATGAGCTCCCGATCGAAGCTCTGATCGAGATGGAGCCTCCCGGACCCGGCCGTCTCGAAAGTGGTCCGATCGGAATCGGGGCTCTCGTCCCCGGGACAGTTCCGGATCCCATCTCGGACTCGGACTCGGACGCTGTCACCCGGGACGAAGTCCCCGAAGGTCTTGCACAGGACGACTTCGACCACGACACGGACTACCGGGACGCAGCGACGGAGGGTGATCCCTACCACCTCTTCCGCCCCGCGAAGCATTCCTCCGCCGAACCGAGCCTCGAATCTTCGGCCGATGAAGAGCAGTGGGTCGAAGATCCGGAGCCCGATGATTGGGAACAGTCGCCGCACGTCGAAGTACCGCCGGTCATGGGGTCGATCGGTGCGAAGACCGAGGGCGCCATGCATCCCCCCGCGCCGGGAGAGAAGATCCTCGATCAGATCGGGAGCGGCAGCACGTTCGTTCCGCGTCCGAACCCCGCCCGCTCGAACTCTCCGATGGATCAATTCGAGTCGATCGTCGAGGAGATCGCCGCGACCTGCGCGACCGTCTCCACCCGCTCCCCCTTTCACGCCGGAGATTCCGAACACGAACCCGTGCCGTCCTCCCTCGCTGAGATCCGCGATCTGCTCGCACCGTTGCAGATGATCCCGGAGCTTCTCGAGCAGCAGGGGGCGCCACACCGCCAGATCCTCGAGCAGGTCCAGAACCTCGCGCGGGAAGTGCGAGAGATCGCCCGCGCGCCCCGCGCCGCGGCCGACCCTGCGAGCCCCGCCGTCGCGGCGGAGCAACAGCAGGCAGAGCAGAGGCGAAGAGTCGCCTTCGATGACATCCAGGGGATGATCGATTCCCTGTCCTGATCGCGCCCGAGGGTAAGATACGGGGAGTCCGTTCGTGCAGATCACAGTCGTCCGAGGCCCCGCACGCGGCCGCACGTTTCTTCTCGGTCCGAGACGCGTCGTGCTCGGTCGGGACGACAGTGCGGACATCGTACTCGGCGACCCTCGCGTCTCTCGCCGCCACGCAGAGATCCGTCCCGCCGAGGCGGGAACCTGGATCCTGCAGGACCTCGGCAGCACCAACCACACCTTCCTGAACGGCCGTCGGGTGCGTCAGGCCCTCCTCCGCGAAGGGGACGAGCTCACGGTCGGGGACACTCACATCTCCGTCCAAGGCACCGTCATGCCCGGCCATTCGAGCCAAGTGATCTCGATGCGGGTCGATCCGGAGAGCCTGAGACGGACCCTGAGCGACGGCGGCGAGTGGAGCGCCGGAGGGAAGCGCCTGCAGGAGGCTCTCTTCCAGATCGGTCTCCTCGCCGATCCATCTCTGGAGCGTGAGGAGATCGTGCGCCGAGCGATCCCTATCCTCGAAGAAGGGGTCCCCTTCTCCACCTGGGCGTGGATCCGCTGGCCGGACGGCCTCGAGCGAGGATTTACCGCGATCGGCGAGCGTGGCGGCGATTCCATCGACCCGATCGCTTTCGATCCCGATGAGGATCTGGTGAAGAAAGCCGTCCGCGGCCGACGGGCGGTGATCGGTGGCGACTGCAGGACTGCGGTCGAAGAGACGATCCGCAGCAAGGGCGAGGGAGCGGCCTCCGCGATGGCGGTGCCACTGCTGGCCCGCGCCGAGGACGACACGATCCTCTACTTCGAGCGAGACTTCCGATTTCCCGCGTTCGAGGCCGAAGAGCTCGCCTGGGTGGCCGCACTCGCCTCGCAACTCGCAGGTCACCTCGAGAGTTCGCGACTCTTCTCGAATCTCCGAGGAGCCCACGAACGGTTGCGGAGCTCGCAGTCGCAGCTGAATCGCTGGGAGAAAATGGCGCTGATCGGGCGTCTCGCGAGCGGATTCACCCACGACTTGAACAATCCGCTCACGAGCTTGCTCGGGTTCCTCGAACTTGCGCGTCGTGAGGTCGAGTCCGAGGGAATCGAAGGGAAGCTCGCCGACTATCTCACCCGGGCCCACTCGGCCGCGGACTACTGCCGGGCGCTCTGCCGGAACCTCCTCGCCTTCGCGCGCCAGAGACCGTTCAGCGAGGGGGAAATGGTCCCGATCGACATCGCGGACACGATCCGGAAGACCCTCGACCTGTGTGCGAGCGCGATCCGCTCATCGGGCGCCGAGATCGATGTGCAGATCAGCGAAGGTCTGGAGCTCGAGGGAGATGCCGCGACCCTGCAGCAGATCGTGATGAACCTGATCGTCAACGCCGCCGACGCGATCGCCGACAATCCCCCCGATCGTCCCGGCGAGATCCTGGTCGCGGCGAGCGCACTAGAGAACGGAGTCCTCCTGGAGGTCTCCGACAACGGACCCGGGATCGCGCCCGAACTCGCCTCGACGATCTTCCAGCCGATGGTCACGAGCAAGGACGTGGGGCACGGCACGGGCCTCGGCCTCTTCGTCGTCCAACGGATCGTCGATGAGGCCGGGGGCTCGATCGAGGTTGTGAGCGAATCCGGGCAGGGGACGGCCTTTCGGCTGCGGCTCCGGCGGCGACTCGCGCGCATATCCAGCGAGGAACTCGATCCGATCCCCGTGTCGGATCTGGCGGTTGCGGAGGAAGCCCCGTGAACCGCGAGCAGCTGGAACTCCCCTACGAGCTCCTGATCGTCGACGACGAGGAGTTCGTCCGCGAGGCCCTCGCCCTCTACCTCGAGGGGGAGGGGTGTCGCGTGCACACCGCATCCTGCGGGGATGAGGCGCTCCAGGTCGCTGCGCGCGAGGAGATCGAGGCCGCGATCGTCGACATCCGGATGCCCGGGATGGATGGCCTCACGCTGCTCAGCGAATTGAAGCGGCGCCACCCCGACGTCGAGGTCCTGATGGCGACCGGCTTCCAGTCGCTCGAGACCGCGGTCGAGGCGATGCGACGCGGAGCGTGCGACTACATCACCAAGCCGATCACCGATCTCGAGAATGAGCTGCTCCGATTCGTCCGGCGCGCGGTCGAGCGGCGCCGGCTTCGGTTGAGGAATCGGGAGCTCTCCCACGGTCTCCAGCGGGCCGTGCAGGAACTCGGCGGGCTCCGCGGAGAGCACGAGGCCTATACCGCCACCCTCGAGGCGATCGAGGAGTTCGGACGACGGACCCTCCGGGCAGCCTGTTGTGAGGATGTGCTCGAAGCGTCCCTCGAACTGCTCCCGGGAATCGCACGATTCGAGAGCGCGGTGCTCTTCCTCGTCGAGGCAGGTCGCCCCTCGGCGGTCCGCGCCCTCGGCAGTCCCCCGGAGCCACTCCCCACCCCCCCCACGATCTCCCTCGACGGCGATCAGAATCGCTGGATCGAACGCCACGGCACCGAGCACCAACCGATCGATGAACATTGGTTCCCACTCTGGGGGACCGGCGAATTCCGGGGGTGGATCCTGATCTTCACCCGCAGCGGCCAGTCGGTGAGCACCTGCGAACGGGCGGGCCTGCGAGCCTTCGCCGATCACTTCGCGCTCACTCTGGCCTCGATCGCCGGGCCGGCACCGCGATCCATCCACTCGCCGACGTAGAGCGGGTGGAGTTCGGGGGGATCCGCTTCTGTTCACCTGTTCCTGCCTCTGAGCTGATTTTCCCGCAGATTCGGATTCTTCATCTCTCTTCCTCTCTCACCTCCCTCGGCTCGACCCACGCCTCGGCGCCCCGTATAAGGGGGGTTCTCCCGCGCCCGTCGGGACCCGCGCGAAGGGGAGGAACGCAACCGATGTGCTCCGGACGTCCGCGCCTTTCGACGATCGCGGTCGGGCTCCTGCTGTTCCTCTTCGGCGGAGTGCCCTCCGTCGGTCGCGCGCAAGTCCTCCACGACCGCAATTGGGTGCCGCACCCCGCCGAGAGCCTTCAGGAGGTCTCGGATGCGATCGAGCGCGCAAGGGCCGACCGCAGCACTCGCCGGGAACGGGAGGCGCTCCTGCGCCTCGCGGACCGACTCCTCGATGAAGCTCCGGAGGGGGGCTTCCCGATCGGGGCAGGGCGCTGGATCGGTCCGGGGAGATACCTGGCGACCGCGGTGGAAGAGCTGTCGGAGAAGCTCGAGGCAGCGGAGCGGGAGCGTTTCCAGGCGGACCTCGACGGCAAATTCAGCGCACGTCTCGAGCGCGTTGCGGACCGCGCTCCGCTCGAGCGTTGGCTGCGGGATCTCCCCGTTTCCCAACAATTCGACCCGGTTCGCGCTCGGGTCAACGCAGCACTCCTCGAGGCAGGCCACGCCGAGAGCTGGCTCGATCGCGTGCAGGACGGCTGGCCTCGGGGCGCCGAGATCGAGCCGAGCATCGTCGCTCGCTGGCTCCGTCACCCGACTCCACCGACCCTCGTACTCGCACGACCGTGGTCCCCTCGACTCACCGCCCGCTGGCCGATCCCCGGGGATCCCCGGTCCCCTTGGCGTCCGGGCGCAGTGCGCGTTCAGCCGGTCGCGGCGGGGGACCAGCTCTTCGTCGCGACTCCCGACGGAGTGCACTGTTGGCGAGTCGACCTCGCCGAGGAGTCGTGGTTCTTCCCCTTCGTCGCCGACGGGCCGCCGACACTCCCCGGCACCGTTCGGCGTCCGGTCCTCTGCGGCAGGACTCTCTTCGTCACCACCGAACGAGGAATTCTCGGCCTCGACCGAGAGACCGGGTCGATCCGGTTCGAACTCGAAGGGGTGGATCTGTTTCCCAGAAAACCACGCAGCGATTCGGATGACCCCGAGGGTCGGGACGCCCCTCCCCAAGAGCCGTCGGGAAGCCCGATCCTCTCGATCTCTCCGCCGGCGCTCTCGGAACGTGGAGCGGTCGTCGCCGTGAGCCGGGTCCTCGCCGGATCGCTCGACATGCGACTCGTCCTGCTCGACCCCGAGGGTCGAGTCATCTGGAACCGCGACGTCGGCTCGGCGACGGGAGCGACCCACCTCGCACTGGGGAGCGTCCTCCCGGCACCCGTCCCCCGCGGGGACCGAGTGACCGTCGTCACCCAGCGAGGGAGTGTCCTCACCCATTCGATCCTCGACGGGGGACTTCTCTGGGCGGCGCCGTATTCGGGGTTCGACCCCGACGGCTCGCGCGACGCCATCCGGCATGCGGCTCGTCCCCGCGATGCGAAGGTCGAAGCGGACGAGTGGTTCGTCCACGTCACCGCCCTCGATGCCGCGAGCCTCCAATTCTGGCGGCGTACGGATGGAGAACTGTACGCGGAGATCCCGCTCGGAGATCAAAGGTGGTGGGGCCTCGCTCCGCTCGCCGAGGAGAGCCGGCCCCTTCTCATCCTCTCCGAGGATCGGGCGACTCCCTGGACAGTTTCTCCGAACGGGCTGCGGGCCGGCGCCCCGATCGCGCTCGAAGAGGGGCTCCCGCGGTTCAGCGGTCCACCGATCGCGGTTGCCGATGGCTGGTGGGTCCCGCACGAGAGCGGGGTCTACCACCTCGACGAGCGCGGCCGCATCCTCGAGGTGGTCGATCTCTCTCCTCCTGCTGCGGTGCACAACATCACGCGCATCGGCGAGGGGTTGGTGATCAGCGGCGATGGCTACGTCGAGTTGCGTCTCCCCATCGATTCGACCCCCGGCACGTTGTCCGCGTTGTGGGGGGAAATCGCGAGGGGAGATCTGCGGGCGCTCCCCGAGCCGCTTCCTCCGGTCGACCCTTCCGAATCACCCGCGTCGATGGCCGAGGAGGAGCGGATCGCCCGGACGATCCTTTGGCAATTGAGGCGACCCGGGGTCGACGCCGAGCTCCGCGCTCGGGTGACGACGGCGGCGGTCCAGCGGATCGTCCTGGGTGCGAACCGGGCTCGTGTCGCCTATCGAGAGGCGGTGGCGGCTGCGCGCCGAGGGGAGCGGGAGCTCGCCGTGGAGCTCGTCTGGCTCGCACTGGCAGGGCAACCGTCGGATCTCTTCGTCGAGATCGAGCCGCTCGGGGCGGTTCCTCTCGAGCTCGCTGCACGGGACATCCTGGCGCGGATGCGGGACGAGGAGCAACAGCTCCCCAACCAGGAACTCCTCGAATCTCGAGCTCGGCTACGATTTGCCCGCACCGGGGCCAAGGGGAGTGCGATCGAGCGTCGACTCGAGATTTTCGAACACTGCCCCGGAACCGCGGTCGGCCGTCGAGCCGCGCTCGATGCCGCAGAGGAACTCTACCGGTACGGAAACCTAGGGGTGGCCCTCCAACTCCTCGAGAAGCTGCTCATCTTCGAGCCGGCGAACGCCGAAGCGGTCGAGGCGCGGTTCCGGATCGCGGAGCTCTCCCGCGAAATCGGCGACATCCCTCGAGCTCGCGCTCTCCTCGCCGAGTTGGAGCGGGACTACGGGAACCTGTCGATGACCATCATTTCGGATGGGGTTTCTCGAACGATGACCGTGAGCCAGCGGGTCGAGAAGCAGCGGGCCACTCTCCCCCCCGAAGACGCGATTCGAGGACCCGGCGTCGTCACGCTACCTCTCCTCCCGGTCTGGCGCATTCGCACCGAGCTCGAGCACCTGCGGAATCTTCACATCCATCCGCTCGACGACGGGAGCGGACGGTTCCTGACGATCTCCCGCCGCTCGATCGAGTTGCGCGAAGTGGAACGAGGGGACCGAATCTGGCATCGCACGCTCCCCCCACTCGCGCCCACCGATCGGATCCCGGCGTGGTCCGACGTCGGTCGACTCTCGACCCCGATCGCAACCGACGCGCAGAGCGTCTGGCTGACCGACCGCCGGGAAATCCTGCGAATCTCACTCACCGATGGGAAGATCATCTGGAGCCAGACCCTTCCCCACTTCCTCGAGGAGGAGGGGGACGAGCCGGCGTTGAATCCCGTGGAGGGGAGCGCGATGGGCGACGGCGTGCTCCTCGCACACGGCGGCCACGGAGAACTCCACGCGTTTGACGCCCTCTCCGGTACCCCGCTCTGGCATCGGCCGACTGCAGGTCCCCTCGAAGGGCCGCCGCAGGTGCGCGACGGCCGGGTGCTCCTCGGCATCACCGCTCCCGCGCGAGTCGAGATCTGGTCCCTCGCCGACGGCTCACCGATCTGGACGTTCGACGTCGAGTCCCTCGGCACTACGCTCGCACAGGAGCCATTCTTCATCCCCCCCGAACAACCCGGGAGCCCATCCGCGCACGAATCGGATGACGATGTCCTGGTCGCGCTCGAGCGGGGCGAGATCCGCAGGATCGATCCCGCGACCGACACCACCGTCTGGACCCACGACTTCCCGCAGCTGCTGCGAATGGTCCACCGACCGGACGGATTCCAGTTCTGGATCGCCGAGCACTACTGGGCGCAGGATCTCCCCTCGCTCTTCGGGTTCGACCCACGCACCGGGCAGATCCTCTGGCAAAAGACCTTTCCGGCGGAGCAACGCCGATTGCACGAACTGATCGCGCACGACGGCGACCTCTATCTCGTCGAAGGGGACTTCAACCAGCGTCGAGTCATCTGTCTCGAGGTGCCGCGGGCGTTCCCCCACTTCGGCGATCCGAACTCCGAACCGAGGGAGCTCCATACCCGCTGGAAACCCCGCCTCACGCAGAGTTGGGACGTCCCGCGTCTGCGCGCGCACCAGGACTGGATCCTGCTCGAGGATTCGCTGACCTGCGACCTGACGATCCTCTCTCGCGAGAGTGGGCTCACGATCCTCGCGCGCGAGGGATTCGAGTCGGCGATGGAGTTCCTCAAGGACCGACAGCGGCTCTACTACGCTGGATTCATCGGAAAGACCCTGGTCCTCTTCACTTCGAGAGGGGCGATGGGGCTGCGCGCTCCGGACCCGATCCGAGAACGTGCACTCGAGTGGGCTCGGCTAGGGGATCTGCCGATCGGCGGGATCGAGGGACCCTCCGCAGATCCGGTCACCGACGCGGGTCGTGCCTTTCGCGCCGGTCGAACGGAGAGTGCGGTTCGACTGCTCGAACGGGCGCTCGACGAACCAGGTCTCCGCCCCGAGACTCGCCGTGACCTCCTCTATCGCATCGAGGGTCTCGCCGAAGAACTCGGGGAGAATACCGACCTCGAGTGGCGAGTGCCCCGCCTCGAGATCCCACCGATCGTCGATGGTTCGCTCGAGGAGGCCTGGAATGCGGCGACCGCCTGGCCGATCGAGAGCCCACGCTACTTTCACCCCATCCAGGGGTTCGGCGAGGATGGTGCGCAGTGGCGTGGAGAGCGCGACCTGTCGATGGTGCTGTTCGCCGCATGGTCGGACGAGGGGTTCCACCTCGCCCTCGACGTGAGTGATGACAGCATCCACCCCTACGACCGGGATCTCGCCTACTGGAACGGGGACTGCCTCCTCCTCGCATTCGACATGCTCGGCGACGGAGGCTCGAGGCGGGGCGGAGACGACCAACTCCTCACCCTCGCCTTGACCGTTCCCCGTCGACCCCCACCGGGGGGAGCCGGCGGGGGCGCCGGGGCCGCAGGGGCCGGAGCCGCGCCACCCGCCGTGGAGGAAGATCCCGAGGGCCAGTACCAGGTCCAACGCAAGGGGGACGGCAGCGGGGTGATCTACGAAGTGATGCTGCCGTGGAAGGTATTCCGCAAACACCGTCAACAAGCAGCACTGCCGCACCCCGGGATGGCGTTTCGACTGAATCTCGTCCTGACGGACGACGACGGGGGACAGCGTGCGACGACGTACATGAGCCTCTCCTCCGGGCAAATGCTGCGGGAGGAGACCAGCTCCGTCTGGAACATCTTCATTCCGGAGCGATTCCCGAGGATCATCCTGGGCCGGTGATCGGAGCCCCCCTCGGGCCTGCTTCCGAGTTCATTTCGTTCGCCGAGTAGGCCAGCTCCAGCTCCAATCCCCCGCTCGGAATCGACTCCCCAGCCTCGTTCCGGCATCATGGGCGGAGGGGAAGGGGACCGCGATGGCCTGGGACGACCGCCCGCGCGGGTGGAGAGGGTTGCGAGCGCTCCCCCTCTGCTCCCTCCTTTTCCTCCTCCCCGCATGCACCACTCCCATCGATGGCGGGAAGGGGGTTCCTCCCTTCTACGAGCGCGTCGAGATTCCCGTCGAGAAGGGGGGAGGGACCGAGTTCCATCTCTGGCCGCTCTTCTCGCGCACCGTCACTCCCGACCGCACGGAAACGCGGGTGCTCTGGCCTCTCGGGCGCGACAAGATCACCGACCGGCAACGGCGCAGCTGGGTGATCCCCATCTACAGCCGATGGCGCTTCGACCATCCCGACGGCACATCCGATGTGCAGAGCCTGCTGCTGCCAGCCTTCTGGGGACGCGACGCGATCGAGGGGAAGTACTTCTCGGTGTTCCCGGTCGGCGGGACCGCGAAGGGGATCCTCGGTCTCGACCGCATCGACTACGCGCTCTTTCCGCTCTGGGTGCGCACCCGTGACCGAGACCGCGTCTCCAACTATTTCCTCTGGCCGATCTTCCACTGGTCGACCGGTACCCTGCAACGCGGCGGCCGGGTCTTCCCCTTCTACACCCGCTACCAGGGATTCACTCCGGAAGGGAAGCCCCGTTACGACCGTCGGGCGTATCTCTGGCCGCTGATCATCCGCCAAGAGAACAATCTCGAGACCCGTTTTCCCACCAAAGTGAGGTGGTTCTGGCCGTTCTACGGGGAAATCTCGAGCGAGCGCATGCGCCGCACCTCGATCGCGTGGCCGCTCATCGGGAGAGACTTGACCTTCGAGATCGACCAGGAGACTGGCGAAGCGCAGCGCGACCGGAGCAGCTGGTACCTCTTCCCCCTGCTGCGGTTCTCGTGGAAGAAGGAAGAGCTGGTGCAGTACGACGTCTACCCGCTCTACGGACACCGCAAATCCGGGGACACGGTGCGGGACTTCTTCCTCTGGCCGCTGTTCGGGCGAGAGACGACGATCCGTGGCGACTACGACCGCCGCGACCGCTGGTTCTTTCCCTTCTACCGAAATGTCGTCACGCGCACGCGCGATCACCCCGGGTCGAGAAAACTCGAGCGAGTCTGGCCGCTCTTCCGCTACACGCGTTCTGTCGATGGGGTGCGAACCTGGGATGTTCTCGACCCGCTCCCCTACTACGACTCTCCGGGAGTCGAGTGGTTCTACTCGCGGATCTGGCGGGTCTACCGGGCAGTCGACGATCCGAACCAGGGGCGACGGGCGTGGGAGCTCTTGTGGGGAGTCGCCTCGGGGTCGCGAGACCAGACGGGGAGCCGATTCTCGATCCTCGGTGGGCTTTTCGGGCGGCAGCGCAAATCCGGTGAAAATGGAGAAAGTGACACCCGTTGGCGGCTCCTGTACATTCCATTCTAGCCGTGGGAGGGGAGTGAACTGATTGTGAGCGCGATCGGGAGCCTCGGGGCGCCATTCCTCGGCCCGATCCGGGGCCTCGGCCGATTCATCGCCGACTCCGCGGAGCACGCCGGCTACGGCGTCATGCTCCTGGTGCAGGCCATCGCCGCGCTCCCCCATGCATTCCGGCGGCGTCGCATCCGAGACATCCGAACCCTCCTCTTCGCATACTCGACCGGCGCTCTGCCGGTCACCATCGTGGTCTCCGTCTTCACGGGCATGATCCTGGCACTGAACGGCGGGATCTCCCTGAAGGACTTCGGACAGGAGAACATGATCGGCCGGGTGGTCGCGGTGTCGATGATCCGGGAGATGGGCCCGTTCATGACCGCCCTGATCCTCGCCGCCAGCATCGGGAGTGGGATCGCCGCCGAGATCGGGACGATGAAGGTCTCGGAGGAGATCGACGCCCTCGAAGTGATGTCGATCAGCCCGCTCCGCTTCCTCGTTCTCCCCCGACTGATCGCGCTCGCGCTGGTCTGTCCGATGATGACCGTCTTCGCCGGCCTGCTGGGGATCACCGGCGGCATGCTCGTGTCCGAGTTCCAGATCGGAGTCTCCCCCACCACCTTCCAGAACGATGCGATCGGCGTCCTGGAGGAACTGGATCTCTTCACCGGGCTGCTCAAGTCGTTCGTCAACGGAGTAGTGATCGCCATCGTCGGCTGCACCCAGGGTCTGCTGACGACCGGGGGGGCGACTGGCGTCGGCACCGCGGCCCGCCGCGCCGTGGTCGTCTCGTTCCTCCTGATCATCATCCTCGGCTACTACATCACGTGGATCTTCTTCCGATGATCGAACTCAGCGATGTCCACAAGACCCTGAGCAGCCGCAAGATCCTGAATGGGCTCACTCTGTCGATCGGCAAGGGGGAGACCCTGGTGATCCTCGGTCGGAGCGGCATCGGGAAGAGCGTGACCCTGCGACACATCGTGGGACTGATGCGTCCCGACCGCGGATCGGTCCGGGTCCTCGACCAAGACGTCGTTGCCCTCGAAGGACAGGCACTGCGTCGACTCCGACGTCGTATCGGGTATCTGTTCCAGGATGGGGCGCTGCTGAACTGGATGAATCTCGCCGAGAACGTCGCCCTCCCCCTCCTCGAACACGAACGGCTCCCGGCGACCGAGGTCGAGGAACGTGTCCACAAGGTGCTCTCCCTGGTCGAACTCGAGAGCCACATGGGGAAACGCCCGTCCGAGATCTCGGGGGGGATGCGCAAGCGCGCGGGGCTCGCGCGGGCTCTCGTCAACAGCCCCGAGATCGTGCTCTACGACGAACCGACTTCAGGACTCGATCCCATCTCTTCGAGTCTGATCAATCGGCTGATCAACGACCTCAAGGATCGCCTCGGGGTCACCCAGGTGGTGGTCACGCACGACATGAGCTCCGCCTACGCGATCGGGGGCCGCATCGCCCTCCTGCACGACGGGAAGATCCGAGCGATCGGCACCCCCGAGGAGATTCAGTCGACGCGGGATCCAGCGGTCCAACAGTTCATCCACGGCAGGATCGCAGGCCCTCTCTCGCGCGACCGTCGCCATCACAACGAGGACCCCGAACCGCCGAGTCCGGCTGCGCCCCGCGCGGAGGAGCCAGCCGAGGCGGATGGGAGGAGAGAACCATGACCCGAGATTTGATCGTCGGACTGCTGTTCCTCGCGGCCATCCTGCTCGCCGGAATGGTCACGGTGATGGTGAGCGGCATCCCGGGCAACAACGCCAACTTTCCTCTCGAGGTCCAGTTCGATGATGTCGCCGGGCTGATCGAGGGCGATCCGGTCCGCATCCGAGGTTTCAAGCAGGGGATGGTCAAGGACATCCAGTACGGAGAGGACGCAGTGGTGGTGTCGCTCGTGCTCTTCACGGTGATCCCCCCGCTCTCCGGCTACTCCTTCGAGGTGTTGCCCTCGAGCCCACTCGGAGGGACGTACGTCCGTTACATTCCTGGGAGGGATGAGCCGCTCGCGAAAGATGTGACGCTGGTCGGGAAGGCCGGGGGTGATGTCTTCGCCGCGATGAGCGATCTCATCTCGGAGAATCGCGAAGACATCCAAAAGTCGGTCTCCAGCTTGAGGAAGCTCCTCGAGAGCATCGAGGGTGGCGGGGGCGTGGTCTCGGACCTCTTCACCAACTCCGATCTCAAGGACGACCTCACCACGAGCCTCGCAAACCTGAAGGACATCACGGACGCGATCCGGGAGAAGAGGGGCGTTCTCGGCCTGATCATCAACGACGAAGAGACGAGAGAGAACCTCGCGAGTTCCATCTCGGGGCTGAAGGCGACCATGGACCGGCTCCAGGCCACGGACTCCACCGTCGGCGCCCTTCTCAATGACCCCGTGATGGCGGAGAATCTCGCCGAAATCGTCGCCCGCGCTGACCGGATCAGCGCGTCGATCGAGCGGGGAGACGGGCTGATCGGACAGCTCCTCCTCAACAAGGAGCTGGTGCAGTACTTCACGGATTTCTCGAGCAGGGCCGCGGACATCATGGAGAGGATCCAGACCGGAAGGGGAATCATCTCGCAATTCATCAACGACGACGAACTCGGGGATGTGGTCCATACCGCGATCACCGATGTCGGCGAAATCATCGGCCGAGTTCGGAGTGGGCCGGGAACCGCCTACAGCCTCGTCTACGAGCAGGAGCTCTACGCTACCGTGATGGAGGCGGTGACCCTCATCCGCGACACTACCGAGGACGCGCGGGAGCAGGCCCCCATCAGCACCTTCTTCGGAATCCTTTTCGCACCGTTCTGATGCTGAGCACCAGCGCTCTTCTCGGCCTCGCGCAGGTCGGTGAGGAGCCCTCCATCCTCTACGCCCTACTGTTCATCGCCGGGGGCTTGATCCTGCTCACCTTCGCGGGGGAGGCACTCGTGGTCGGCGCCTCTCGGCTGGCGCTCCGCCTCCGCCTCACCCCCATGGTGATCGGACTGACCGTCGTCGCCGCCGGCACCTCGCTACCGGAGTTGGTGGTCAGCCTGATCGCTCAACTCGAGGGGAGTGCCGACCTAGCGGTCGCCAACGTCATCGGGTCGAACATTTTCAACATCGCGATGGTCCTCGGATTCTGCTCGCTGGTGCGTGCACTCCCGATCCCGCCGAGCACCGCGCGTCTCGAATACCCGGTGCTCGTCGCGGTCTCGATCGGGATGCTCTGGGTCGCGCGAGGGGGGGAGGGACCCGGGGGAGAATTCGCCCGGGTCGAGGGGTACGCGATGATCGCCGCCCTCGTCCTCTTCACGGGGGTCGCCATCCACCTCGCGCGCCGGCAAGTCACCGCGGCCGAAGCCAAAGCATTCCGGGAAGAGGTCGAGGAGGTCAGCGGCGTCGAGGGAGCGGTTCCGGTCCGCCTCGGCCACGCCGTCGGTCAGGTCATCCTCGGGTCCGCGGGGTTGTGGCTCGGCGGTGAGTGGCTGATCTCCGGGGCGATCGACATCGCCGAGCTCTTCGAAGTGAGCGAACGCGTGATCGGACTGACGCTCGTCGCAGGGGGAACCGGTATGCCTGAACTCGCGGCCTCGATCGCCGCGGTGCGCCACGGCAAGGGGGAGATGGCGGTCGGCAACGTGATCGGCTCGAACATCTTCAACCTGCTCGGGATTCTGGGGATCGCCGCGATCGTGAAGCCGCTCGCCACGCCCGCCGCGATCCTCGACTACGACCTGTACTGGATGATCGGGATCACGGTAGTGCTGCTGCCGATCGTCTACCGCTCCTCGGACTCCAGAGTGCGACGCATCGAGGGGGGCATTCTGTTCGCGGGATATCTGGTGTACCTAGCCTCTGTGTTTCTCAGGAGCTGAGTTCCTCAGGAGCTGATCGCCGCAGCCCCTTCGGGGGCATCACCCCGCGATTCGCGCCAACCGCACGCTCAGGACCTGGAGAGCGGCGATCGTGATCTCCTCGCGCCCGAGTCGCCGAAGGTCGGCAGCGAGCTCCCGGAAGAGCGGGCGCTCCTGGACCCGCCCGATCGTCTTCTCCACCCAGTCGTCCCCCTCGATCGGACCGTAGTTCCGGATCAGCCGCGCAACCAACGCCCAGAGCGAGTCGAGGAGGGAGTTGCGGACGATGCGCAGGGCGAGAGACTCCCACCGGCCGACGAAGATCTTGTCGTCGAAGCGGCGGACCAGAGGGTGGATGTAGGACGCTATTCCGAGCTGGTAGTAGAGCGCAGTGACCTCTGCGATCGGTGCGCCGGTCTCACGCGTGATGTCGGTGATCCGCAGACCTGCCGTGAGGTAGGAGCGGTCGGCTAGTCCTCGCGCCAACTCCTTCGAGAATCCCGAGAACTCGAACCCGGTGACGAGCCCCTCGTACCGGCCTCGCTCTTCCGACGGGAGAGCATCGTCGATGATCTCCCGGTACTCGCGGAGGCGGCTGCGCACATCATCGCGGTTCTGCGCCAGTTCCGTAAAGCGATGACCGGCATCGGTGAGGATCCACGAAACCGCCCGACGGTTCGCTTCCTCGATGGCGAGAATCGCTCCGTACTCGGCGTCGGCCCCGAGCGCCGGATCGTGATCGACCACTTGGGCGCGCAACGCCGGGGAGTCGAAGATCCGATCGACCACGAGGTAGGCGTGGGCGATCTCCGCGCTGCTCCGGCCCGTCTCTCTCTGAGCCTCGATCACGAACGCAGCCCCCGCGTACCCGACGATTCGATTGGTCAGCACGGTCAGTGCGATCTCGTCCGCCAGCAGGTGCTGGCGAATCGCCGGCCCGAATCGTTCTCGTATTCTCGCTGGGAAGTACGAGTTCAGATCCTCCGCAATCTCCTCCTTCAGGCTCTCCGAGCCTTCTTGGAGACTTTGGAAGAGGTGCATTTTCGCGTAGGCGCCGATCACCGCCAGCTCGGGACGGGTGAAGCCGACCCCTTGGGCCTGTCGGTTCACGATCGCCTCGAGATTGGGGAGACACTCGCGGTCTCGATCGATCCAACCCCGGTCCTCGAGGGTCTTCATCGCACGTTCGAACGCGAAGGGATCTTTCTTCGCACGGTGGCTGTCGAGGGAGAGCATCCGACCCTGGCTGCTCGTGTTCCGGAGCACCGCGTGGCAGACCTCATCCTCGATCTCGGCGAGGATCCGATTGCGCTCGGAGAGGTCGATCTCCCCCGACGCAACGGTCGGGGCGAGCAGGATCTTCAGATTGACCTCGTGGTCGGAACAGTCGACTCCGCCCGAGTTGTCGATGAAGTCGGTGTTGATCCGACCGCCGCGCAGGGCGAAGTGCACGCGCCCCCTTTGGGTCAGCCCCAGATTGCCGCCCTCGCCGATCGTGCGAGCCTTCACCCGTCTCGACTCGACCCGCACCGCCGCGTTGGCGAGATCTCCGACGTCTCGGTCGTCCTCCTGGCTCGAGCGGATGTAGGTTCCGATCCCGCCGTTCCAGAGAAGATCCACTTTCAGGGTCAGGATCGCGCGGATCACCCGGTTGGGGTCGCACTCTTCATCCTTGATCCCGAGGAGCGAGCGGGACTCCTGGGTCAGGGTGACCGTCTTCTTCTGTCGAGAGAGAATTTGTCCTCCCTTGGAGAGGACCTTGGGGTCGTAGTCCTCCCACGACGACAGGGCGAGATGGAAGAGGCGATGCCGCTCCTGGTACGAGCGCTCCGGGTCGGGGTCAGGGTCGATGAAGATATGCAGGTGGTTGAACGCCGCCAAGAGCCGCATGCCGTGGGAGATGAGCATTCCATTGCCGAACACATCGCCCGCCATGTCCCCGATCCCCACCGCGGTGAACGAGTCCTTGTCGGGGTCGAGCCCGATCTCGTGGAAGTGTCTTCTGACCCCTTCCCACCCACCGCGCGCGGTGATCCCCAGAGCCTTGTGGTCGTAGCCATTGCTCCCCCCCGAGGCGAATGCATCCCCGAGCCAGAATCCACGTTCGAGGGAGATCTCGTTCGCGGCATTGGAGAGGTGGGCGGTCCCTTTGTCGGCCGCGACCACCAGGTACGGGTCATCCCCGTCGAAGCGGACCACTCCCTCCGGAGGCACGACCTCTCCTTCGACGACATTGTCGGTCAGATCGAGGAGCGCGCCGATGAAGACCCGGTACAGCCGATCGGCCTGATCGCGGCGGGTGATCGGATCGGGCGCGGGATGTCGCAACACGAAGCCACCCTTTGCCCCCACCGGGACGATGAGGACGTTCTTCACCATCTGCGTCCGCTGCAGGCCGAGGACTTCCTCGCGGAAGTCGGTCACACGGTCCGACCAGCGGATTCCTCCTCGGGCGAGCTTCCCCCCGCGCAGATGGATCCCCTCCATGCTGAAGTGGTGTACGTAGATCTCGCGCCACGGTCGCGGTTCGCTCCCCATCGTCAGTGCGCGGGTATCGATCTTGAACGCGACCAGATAGTCCTCGCGAGGATGGCTCTGGTACCTGGTGGTCCGCAGGGTCGCCTTGAACACGTCGAGGAGCACCCGCAGGAAGTGGTCCTGCGCCGAGGAGGGGACATCGACGAGGGCGCGCTCGATCTCCTGCTCGATCCCGATCGCACGTTCGCGCCGCTGCTCGAGGATCTCCTCCGTTCCCGGATCGAACCGCACCCGCTGGTGCTCGAGGAAGAGCCGTGTGATCGGGGGGTACTGGCGCAGCGTGTTCGCCGCGAACTCCGTGGTGAAGCTCACGCCGAGTTGATGGAGGTAGTGGAGGTAGGCGCGGATCAGATCGACGTCCTGCCAGTCGATCCCCGCTTCGATCACGAGCCGGTTCAAGGGGTCGTTCCCGACGCAGTGGTGGAAGACGACATCGAGCGCCTCGAGGAACTCCGGCTTCCGGGCGAGGATGGGGTGATCCTCCCGATCGACCCCCGCGACGTGGAACGTGTGGATGAAGAGGTTCTCCCCGTCGGAGAGAGTCACCGGGAACGCAGCCTGCTCCATCACCTGGAGACCGAAGTTGTCGAGGACCGGCAGCACGGTGGAGAGGTACACGTTTCGCCTCAGGTAGAGTCGCAGGCGGGCCCGCTTGCGACGCAGATCTTCCCGTGAGCAGAGCACCTCGAAGGCGATGCCCGGACCATCGACCGGAGTGATCCGCTGGAGCTGCTCGATGTCGACGACCGCTTCCGCGGGAGAATGGACCGCCCGGTACTCCTCCGGGAACGCAGCCCGGTATCGCGTGAAGAGGTGCCGAGATCGCCGCCCGAGGTCGTGGTGCAGCTGGCGTGCGAGCCGCTCCTCCCAGGTACCTGCCACTGAGCGCACTCGCTCGTCGAGCTCTTCACGGGTGAACTCGCGAAACGTCGTCGTGGCGGTGAAGAAGAAGCTCAGGAGCACCGTACCGTGCTTGCCGAGGTTCACTCGCGAATCGCTGTAGGTCGCGCCGAGCTCCTCGAGGATGATCGCCTCGATCCGGGTGCGCTGCTCCTCGGAGTAGCTCTGCCGAGGGAGGACCAGGAAGTAGAGCCCCTTGCGGTTCCGATCGTCGATGACGATGTGACTGCGTAGCTCGTTCGAGCGCTCGACGTAGAGGATCGTCTCGACGATCGCATCGATCTCAGCGTCGCGGGCTTGGAAGAGAAATTCCAGCGGGATCGAGTTCAGAGCGTTCGCGTACGACTTGCCCCGGACACTCTGCTCGGTCAGCCCGCGCTCCTCGAGGAGGCTCGCGAGAGTCCGGCGAATGAGGGGGACCTGGCTCCCCAGGGTCTGTATCGCCTTGTAGGTGAAGAGTCCCCGGAGGTGGCAGTACCCGACCTGAGTCCCCGACTCATCGAGGAGGCGAAACAGGAAATTGTCGATCTTCCCGGCGCGGTGGATCAGGGCTTCTTCGAGCCCCTTGTAGGCGACCACGCAGGCGCCCCGATAGCGCTGTTCCCGTTCGAGACGCTCGAGGATGATCCCCGCGTGGCGCCGGTCGTCGTCGATGATCCCCTGATAGCCGGTGCCCTGCCCTTCGACGGGGGCCGGCATTGCCACCATGTCCGGCGGATACTCCTCGATCCCCACCAGCAGGAAGTTCTCATCGAGCAGCCACTCGATGAGCGAACGGCTCTCCGCGAGGACCCCGGGGTCGAATCGGCCGGTCTTGCCCGACCCCACCAGGCGCTTGTACCCTCGGGCGATCTCGCGCAGGCGACCCTTCATCCGCTTGAAGTGGCGCACCACCTGTTGCGCGATCCGCAGTCGGTCCTGGATGTCATGTTCGAGGCTCGAGAAGGAATCGGAATCGATTCGCCCCGCCAGCTCGAAACGCGCGACGACCTCCGGGCGTTGACTGCCCTGCCCCTCCTCGAACCCAACCGCGCGTCCAGTGGAATCCCGCACGAGAGGCAAGGTCGTCGAGTAGCGGGTGAGGATCCGGTGGCGGTGAAGCTCTAGGTACAGCTCGATGGTGTCGATGATGAAAGGCTGGTCACGGAGGCAGATCTCGAGGATCGTGGTCTCGTCGCCCTCATCCACATCGTTCGGCGGCTGCAGAATCCGGACCAAGATCTCGGTCGGGCGACGCCGGACCACGAATCGGAAGGTCTGAACCAGCTGAGCGACCAGACGCTGGTCATCTCTCTCATCGTGCCGGTCGTCGAGGGATGCCTCGAACTCGCGCATGAATCGGCCGAGGAGCTCGAGGTCCAGGTCCTCGAGCTGGCGCGACCCGAGCAGGTCCGGCTTCTCGAGAAGGCCGGCGAGTCGTCCGGACTCTTCCATCTCCCGCATGCTTCCCGGCGTTGTCCAGTGAGGGGCTGTTCAAGTTG